>JAAYQJ010000163.1 GCA_012519355.1 Tissierellia bacterium
AACATAGTTGCCATAGATTATGACCCGGGGGCGAGTGAAGTCAATCAGCTTAATAGAATCAAGCTGATGATTACGACAGCCTTTGAGAACATTAAGGAATTTAAAGAAAGTAAAGCCAAAGCTTATCTTGATGATAGTTATAAACAATTTGAACATGCTTAAAATTTGTAAAAGTACAATTATTTCCACCAGTGGGTATTTAAAGCCCATTGGTGGAATTTTTAATTAGTTTTTGAAAGCTTATAAATAAGATAATAGATATTCTGCTGTTAAATAAAACACGATAATATTAACTAGATATTCACAGCTTATAAATTCAAGGTTATAATTGGCAGTATGAGACTATCTTGGGAAGTCCACAGGAGGTTCGATTTGACTAAATACTATCTAAATAAAAATATTCATGTAGTAACTGGTGCCAAAAACCATTGTATATATGATTTAGAAAAAGAAAGGCTTTTCTCCATAGATCAATCTGCACTAGAAATGCTTAATAAGTTTCTCAATACAGGGGAGGATAAACTTACAAAAAAAGAGGAAGAATTTCTTCAGCAATTATTGGATTTTGAAGTTTTAACAACAATGCCCCCAAACCATTCTCACATATTCCTAGAGAAACCTACAATAAACTTTGCATGGATTGAAGTAACTAAAGCATGTAATCTTCGTTGTGTACATTGTTATAATGAAGCAGAATACCAGGAAGACTTCACAAAAAGAAATATGGATTTCCAAGATTTTTGTAGAGTTGTAGATATGTTACAGGCCATGGGAGTACCCCGTATCCAATTAATAGGTGGAGAACCTTATATACTCGGTAATAAACTAGCACAGATGTTGAGTTATATTAAAGACAAATTCCAGTTTGTTGAGATATTTACCAATGGTACATTAATAAAAGAATCTGATATTGATACCTTGCTTGTTAACAATATCAATCAAATTGCCTTATCAGTTTATTCTAATATATCTTCAGAACATGATAAGGTAACAAAGCTAAAGGGTTCTTATAATAAAACACTTAATACTATAAAAGCTTTGGAGAGAGCAGGAATTCCTTATAGAATCGCAAATGTTCGCATGAAAGAAGTATTGGTGGGAGAAACGGAGAAAGATCTAATTAACGCTAAATCTAGATATGATTTCGTCAGGTTATCGGGCAGAGGAAACTTAAACCTTTATGATATAAACCTGCTTACAGAAAAGTTGATCACAAAAAATCATTTTAAAAAGAAAATCTCCCGCAAGTATATAGAAAGAAATATGAATATGCATAATTGTTTTTCAAATAAAATGTATATCGATGTAGAATTAAATGTCTATCCATGTGTTATGGAAAGAAGGATTAAACATGGGAACATTAGGTCGGAGAGCATTGAAGATATTCTTCAGGATTGGATTTTGACATACACTAAAGATCGTGTAGCTGGATGCCGACATTGTGAATATAGATATGCATGCCATGACTGCCGACCTGATCGATTAAGTGAAGATATTAATGCAAAACCATGGTATTGCACATATAATCCCCTTGAGGGAAAGTGGTGTGATATAGAAGAATTTATAAAAGAGTTGGAGGTGTAAATATGATTGAATTATTAACCGAAGAAGAATGCTCAATGAATACTTCTTGTTGGCCAGATGATACAGAGGGATGTTTTCCCAACTGTGGTCCTGTTAATGGATGTAGCCCCTATTGTGGTCCCTATTAAAAGATAAAAGAGACTATCTTATATTGTTAGTGTTATAAGCAGCTAAGAGAGGCGATGCTTTCTATGAGCTGCTTATTTGTTTTACTATGTATTAGTAAAAGCGTATGGCGAAAGCCACCATGCTTCGGCTCTAGTGGCATTTGCGTTTGGTTTGAATATTGCTCTAACATTTTCAGGATTAGAAGCATCTATAGGTACTGGGCTAGACCAAGTTTCGTCCTCGAAGCTTCCGTTTTTATCGAAACCGTCTGCCTCTAGGTAGTCAGGGTTAGCATAAAAGAAGTAAGGTCCGCTATCTCCAACGGTTTGATAGACTATAAGTACAGTGTTTCCAGCAGAGTTAGTAATAGTCCAGTTAACTTGAGCCATATCATTCTCTGGGTCATAGGAATTGTCCGTTATGGTTATTGGCCTACTGGCATAGTAATAACCACTTGGGTTAGATGATATGCTAAAGTTTGCTGTTGGTGAGTGGTTAGTTACCTCAATAGGTATGTTTTCTGTTATCATTGTGCTGTCGATGTTTCCTTTGGTATCTGTTATTGTTAGGCTGCCTATTACTTGTACTCTATCTTTGTTTCTAAGGTCA
>JAAYQJ010000164.1 GCA_012519355.1 Tissierellia bacterium
AATATATTAAAATATAACCCAATAGTAGAGCCTAAGATATATATTTCCACTTGGCAATAAATGATTTTTATGAAGAGCCGTATGCGGGAAAACTGCACGTACGGTTCTGTGAGGGGTGGCAGTAATAGAGATATTATGGAAGCCATCTACTCGACCTCTAGATTGCCTAAATTATATAAGAGAGCTAAAGGAGTATGGAGTAGGGGTTATATTTGAAAAGGAAAATATCAATACTTTGGATGCAAAAGGGGAAGTTCTGATAACAATATTAGCTAGTCTTGCCCAGGATGAGAGTAGATCTATTAGTGAAAACTGTACTTGGGGAATTAGAAGACAGTTTGAACAAGGAAAGGTTAGAGTTAACCATAAGAAGTTTTTAGGCTACGATAAGGATGAGGATGGAGAGCTTATCATAAACAAAGATGAAGCTAAGATAATAAAAAGGATTTACAAAGACTACCTTAATGGCAAAGGAGCCAATAGGATAGCTAGGGAACTAGAAGAAGAGGGAATTTCAAACTGGAATGGAAAGCCTAAATGGTATGAAAGTAGCCTTAGGAAAATGCTACAGAATGAAAAGTATAAGGGAGACGCCTTACTTCAAAAGACCTATACAGTAGATTTCTTGACAAAAGAAAGGGCAGTAAACAACGGGGAAGTTCCAATGTATTATGTAGAGCAAAGCCATCCAGCTATTATCGACAAAGAAATATGGGAAGCAGTACAGCTTGAGATGCAGAGAAGAAAGGACTATATGGAGAGCCATGGAGTAGGGCAGCTTGATTTTACAAAGGTAGAAGAGAACCCTTTTACAGGAAGAGTTATTTGTGGAAACTGTGGGAGTGCATTTGGAAGAAAGACTTGGAATTCTACAGACCAAAATCTAAAGAGAAGAGTATGGCAGTGTAATAGGAAGTATGAGAAGAAAGGAAGAGTAGGGTGTAAAAATAAGCATATTGATGAAGAAGTATTGTTTAAAGCATTTATAAGTAGCCTCAACGTCTTGGTAGAAAACAAAGAGCATTTTATAGAGAAGTGGAAAGCTGAAAATGGAGATGACCTTAGGAGATTTAAGGCTAGGGAGTTTATTGGAATTATAGAAGATAGAGAGTCAATTGAAGAATTTGATATAGATTTGTACTTTAAGATGATTGAGAAAATGACGGTGTTTGAGGATGAAAAGGTAGTTGTAAGTTTCCTGGATGGGATAGAGGTTGAGTGTGTAATCGAATAGTGGCTATTAAGGGGAGCCGGTTGGGATTTGAAGTTTTAATCTTGACTGGCTTTTTTAAATTGTTTATTAATTATAGAAATATGATGAATTATATATTTCAATGCTATATAACTTGAGTTTCTCACTGAAAACAAGAAAATAATCCATGTAATCATCTAATAACAATGGTTACATGGATATTGATTTTGTCATAATGTTGTAGTTCTACAGCTTAGTTTTTAACCTGAGAAATAATATTTTTTATCTGGGACCGTGTCATAAATCTTTTAGAGAAATCATTGCTTGTCAATTCTCCAAACTCTTTGACGATATCACTGTAATAATCCAGCATATAGTAGTTTTTATCAAGGTATGTTCCTGTAATATTATTCATCTCATCTACAAGTACTTTAGTAGAATATTTTCCATCTGTATTTAGCTGTAATAATCGAAGTAATAATAGTGCTACAAAGCAAGTTAAAAAATGGGCTTCAATATGTTCTTTTGTAGATACGTGAACTGGTCTGGTTTTCAGATCCGTCTTTGTAATCTTAAAGCTTTCTTCT
>JAAYQJ010000165.1 GCA_012519355.1 Tissierellia bacterium
TCAGTAGTTCCCTCTGGTACCAAGAGGGTTAACAAAAGTCCTAGAGGCTCAACTCCATTGGAGGCTATATCATTACAGGCTATGTGCACAGCCAATCTACCTACCTTATTATTAGCTCCAGTAATAGGATCGGTAGAAATTACACAGGCAAATTCACCAAAATCTATAACAGCACAGTCTTCGCCGATACCAGCTCTAACCATTATCTCTTCTCTTTGGTAGGTTATATTATTAAAAACTATTGATTTCAAAAGTTCATTATTTAGTTTCCCTGACTTCATTGCTTTCCTCCTAATGTAAAGCGTTATTTCTTTATTCTAACACAGCCAGTTAAGTTCTTAGTAATTTAATCAACCAGTAAAGATGCGAAAAATCCCTACTAATGAAGTTTCATTGTATCCTCAATTATACTCTATATTTAGATGTAAAAATACCCGAATATCATTATCCGGGTATTCTTTAGTTATCTGAGGTATATATTATCCTTTTTTATTAATTCCTGAAGTACGCATATGCAGGAAAATGGTTGTCTTATATCTAAATTTACTTTAAACACAATTAATCCCAAGAGGAAAAAATCAAGTATGTTCTAGGGGGCAAAGTATGAAATACCAAACAAACATAAATTTAAAAGAAATAATTAGAAATAGGAAAACCAAGCCATATCAGTGCTGTGAATGCAATAAAACAATCAAAAACTTTTATGATTTTAATTGTGTTTACAAGGACTGTTCTTTTAATATAGGGAAAACGGAAATAATGTGTCCCTATTGCGCCTATAAACTCCTAAGAAAGCATTTATTAAGTAAAGGATATAGTGAAGAAGAGCTTAGAAAGATGGAAAGCAAAATCGACAAGCCTTTACATAATAATGTAATGGTTTATAGCCACCCTGAAGAAGTAATATATAGAGCTAGAATTGTTTTTTCAGAAAACAACTGTGCAATGACATTTTGGGAATACACTCATGACGATTTTTTATTAAGTCATGATGGCGTAAATCCTTTAGCTGAGTATTATTTTTATAAGGAAGTATATGAAAGGTTTACAATATTGGAAACATATAGTGATTACCAATGCAAGCTTACCGCCTGTATTAAACTGAAAGAATGGGAAGACAGTTTTGAATATGATAATGAGATTGAACAATACTCCAAATTTATCTTGGAGAATTTCACAAAGGAAACAGAAGATGATATAGATATAATTTCAGATAAAAAACAGCAATGTTATCTAGAGATGAAAGGGTTAATTGATGGTTATTTTAGAAGTAGTGATATAAAAAATAGAATTGAACTACTACAAGATTTTTTTAGCCTGAAGGAATCATATATTGAAGAAATAAATAACATGATTTTAAAATGTCCTGATTATCCAAATCCTCCTGATATGGAGATCTGGTTTGACAAAGTTTTCTACTTTGAAGATATACTAATGAATTTTGAATACTGGAAGGCTTTTGACGATTATTCAAGTTTGCTGAAAAGTTTAGTTTCTTTAAATACTAATGCTTTTTATTATTATCAGACATGTCTTTCCGATATAGAATTATTTAAAGTTAATGAACAAGATGATTATCTAGAAGTATTAGAAAAGATGACAAAGAACTTTATAAAATTCTATGATTATTATGAAGACAGGTACTCCGAAATATTTGTAAATATAGCAAATAACAATTTGGAAATAGATTTTGAAAGGTTTATGGCTTCTGATATACCAAGAGAACCTCAAATCATACACTTTGAGGATCCAGAGCGAACAATAGTTGCCACTTCGTCAATCTTACACATAACATTAACCATATTGCCTCATTTAA
>JAAYQJ010000166.1 GCA_012519355.1 Tissierellia bacterium
ACTTTTATAGGAAAGCCCGATTATTGAAGGACAGTATAAAGGATAATAAGATTAGCTTCAGCTATCATGACCCTAAATTGAGCTATTTAGAAGCAGTTATAGCCCGTGGTGATAGAAGGGTTTCAAAACTAATCCTTAGGGCATGGGAAAAAGGATGTAAGTACGACGGCTGGTCAGAACACTTTAAATACGACAAGTGGATTGAAGCAATGGAAGAGTTGAATATAGACGGCGACTTCTATGCCTTGAGGACTAGGGACTTTGATGAAATCCTACCCTGGGACTTTATAGACCCCTTAGTATCCAAGAAATATCTATTTAAGGAATACCAAAAATCCCTAGAGGGACAAACTACAAGAGATTGTAGGCAAGGATGTAGGGGCTGCGGAATAGTTGATTGCATAATGAGGGGTGACTTCCAATGATTTTAAGGGTTAAATTTTGTAAGAAAAATTATTTAAAATATATATCCCACTTAGACTTAATGAGATTATTTAAAAGGTCCTTCAATAAGGCCGGAATTCCCATAAAGTATTCTGAAGGCTTTAATCCCCAGCCAAAGTTTTCCATAGGAGCTCCCCTATCCCTAGGTATCGAATCGGAAGAAGAATATATGGATATAGAATTAGAACATATGCCTGTAGATGAGTTTATGGAAAAGATGAACCAAGTTTTACCACAGGATATTCAAATAGTTTCAGGGAAATATTTAGAAGGAGAGGATTCCTTAAACTCCATAATAGCTTGGGCAACTTATGAGATTCAATTTGAAATAGGAAATAAGATAGACAAAGAAGAGTTAAATGAGACTATAAACAAGTGGATTTTGCAGGAAGAAATCAATATTACTAGGACTAGGAAGAAGAAGGGGAAAATGGTTGAAAGGGAAACTAATATAAAACCTTTTATCAAGGATGTAATTGTAAAAGATATTGGAGAAGATATAAGCATAAAGGTATTACTTAGGACTGGTAGCAATGGGAATTTAAATCCTACAGACTTTATGATGGCATTAAATAGAGATAATGAATTAGGCATAGACTTGGATACTATTAGGATTAAGAGAACAGGTTTATATGCTGAAAAAGGGGACCAAATATATAAGCCCTTATAGTTGGGAGTGTTTTTATGAGATATATTTTCATTGATTCTTCAAATGGATTAAATAGGGTTGGTATAGTAGAAGAAGACAGGCTAGTTGAGTTTCACTTTGAAAAAAAGGGAGAGGAAAAACTAGTTGGTAATATATATAGGGCTAGGGTAATTAATGTATTGCAGGGTATGGAGGCTGCCTTTGTAGACATTGGTGAATCAAAAAATGCCTACCTCTATGTAAAAGACGCTTTGCCAAAGGAACTATTATATACTAAAGAAAAATATAGGATTTCAGAATTAGTAAAATCAGGAGAAGAAATAATAGTACAAGTAACTAAGGAACCTAATGGAAATAAAGGAGCTAAGATTACTACCCATATAGAAATACCAGGAAGATTCTTAGTCTTTACCCCTTTTTCCAATAGAATCAATATTTCAAGAAAAATTGAGGATCCTGAAGAGATAAAATATTTAAAAGAAGTTGGAGAAAGAATAAAAAGAGATGATATGGGCATGATCTTTCGGACAGCATCTGAATCCGTTGAGGAATCAATATTAAGAGAAGAATACGATATCTTATATAATATATATATAAAAATAGAAAAGGAAAGAAACTTTCTCCCTTGTCCAAAACTTTTATATAAAGAGCCTACCTTAGCATATCAAATATTAAGGGATGGGTATAACGATTCTACTGAAAAGATAATAATAAATAGCAAGGACCTATATAAGGATTTAATGCAAATGGAAGAATTTTTTCCTTTTCATTTTTCGAACAAACTACAGTTAGATTTGGACTTTTCCCTTGACTATGATTATTCATTACAAAAGGATATTAAACTTGCACTAGAAAAAAAGGTTCCTTTAAAAAGTGGTGGATATATAGTAATAGATGAGACCGAAGCCTTGACAGTGATAGATGTAAATACAGGGAAATATGTAGGAACTAGCTCTTTAGGGGATACAATATTAAAAACAAATTTGGAGGCAGCAGAAGAAATTGCTAGGCAAATTAGGCTTAGGGATATAGGTGGAATTATAATAATTGATTTTATTGATATGAAAAACCAAGATGATGAAGATTTAGTCTTAGATAGCCTAAGAGACTATCTTAAAAAGGATAGGATAAAAGTAAATATAATAGACATTACAAAACTTGGATTAGTAGAATTGACTAGAAAAAAAATACGCAGGTCTTTATCCACTGATTTTTATAAGACATGTCCTACATGTGAAGGAAGGGGCAATATTATGGAAATTGGGGATTGACAATAGTTTATATTTTTGTTAAACTATTTTGGTGAGAGCCGCACAATCTGGGTTTAAGTTCATTTTGACACCCTGCATTGGCGAGACTAGGTTAGAGGAGGTGCAAGCTTAATGTACGCAGTAATTGAAACAGGTGGAAAACAATATAGAGTTCAACAAGGAGATGTATTATTTGTTGAAAAAATAGACGCAGAAGAAGGTGCAAATATATCCTTTGATAAAGTTCTTTTAGTTTCAAAGGAAGGAAATGTAGTTGCAGGAAAACCATATGTTGATGGTGCCAAAGTTGATGCTGTTGTTGTAGAGCATGGTAAAGCTAAAAAAATCGTTGTTTTCAAATACAAGTCTAAGAAAAACTATAGAAAGAAACAAGGACATCGTCAACCATATACAAAAGTAAAAATTGAAAACATAATCGGCTAATAATATGATAGTTGTTAAGTTTTATAGGGATAATAAAAATTACATTAAGAAATATACAGTTGAGGGACATGCAAACTTTGCTGATTATGGCAAAGACATAGTATGTGCAGCTGTATCGGTTCTAGCCCAAACAACATTACTATCTTTAGTAGAGGTATGTGGGCTTAAGGAAGAGAGTTTAAAATATGAAATAGATGATAATAGAGGTTTTCTTAATGTAGAATTACCTATTGACATTGAAAATACAGTATTAGACAGGACTCAAATCGTATTGGAAACTTTTTTTCTAGGAATTAAATCCATAATAGAAAGTTACCCAGAGTATGTGAAACTCGAAAATGGGAGGTGTAAACAATGATTAGAATGAATCTACAATTATTTGCTTCTAAAAAAGGAGTAGGTTCTTCCAGAAATGGTAGGGATAGTGAAGCTAAAAGACTTGGTGTTAAAAAAGGTGATGGTCAAGTAGTTTTAGCTGGCAATATACTTGTAAGACAAAGAGGAACTAAAATCCACCCTGGAACAAATGTAGGTAGAGGTGGAGACGACACCCTATTTGCTAAAGTAGATGGTGTTGTTAGGTTTGAAAGAAAAGGAAGAGACAAAAAACAAGTTAGTGTTTATCCAATAGAAGAATTAGCATAGTATTAAGCTTACCATTTTGGTAAGCTTATTTTATGTTAATATTTACATAAGATAATCCAGTATAAAATATTCCCTAAGGAATAAAATAATCAAGGATTATTATATTATTGACAGACTAGATAAAATTGGTATAATTAATTTATTAGATTTTAATAGGAATATGAGGATGATAAGAATATGTTTATAGATATAGCTAAGATTCGCGTTAAAGGCGGTAGAGGTGGAGATGGAGCAGTATCTTGGAGAAGGGAAAAGTATGAACCTTCTGGTGGTCCTTATGGCGGCGACGGGGGAAATGGTGGAAGCATTATCCTTAAAGCCGATGAAGGTATAAGGACCTTAATGGACTTTAGATACAAAAGGGTATATAATGGAGAAAACGGCGAGAACGGAAGGACAAAGAAGCAATTTGGAAGGGCAGGTAAAGATACTGTCCTCAGAGTCCCTGTAGGTACCTTAGTTAAGGATGCAAATACAGGTGGAGTCATAGTAGACTTAAAGGAAAACAACCAGACCTTTGTAATAGCAAAGGGCGGTAGAGGTGGTAGAGGAAATGCAAGGTTTGCCACAGCTACTCGTCAAGCACCAAGCTTTGCTGAGCCAGGAACAAAAGGTGAGGAAAGAGAGATTCTTCTAGTGTTAAAACTATTGGCAGATGTAGGTTTAATAGGATTTCCTAATGTAGGAAAGTCCACTATACTGTCTATCTTATCAGCAGCAAAGCCTAAAATTGCTAATTACCATTTCACCACATTAAAACCTAATCTAGGAGTAGTAAGGGTAGCTGAGGAAAAGTCCTTTGTAATTGCAGATATACCTGGACTTATAGAAGGGGCCCATGAAGGTGCAGGCCTAGGACATGATTTTTTAAGGCATATAGAAAGAACAAGGATACTTGTTCATGTACTAGATATATCTGGTAGTGAAGGGCGAGACCCAGTAGAAGACTTCTATAAGATAAATGAAGAATTAGTAAAATATAATGAAAAACTGGGCAGCAAGCCCCAAATAATTGCAGCAAATAAGATGGACTTACCTGAAGCAGATACAGGCCTAGAAAAAATCAAAGATGAATTCGAGCCTAAGGGATATAAGATATACCCAGTATCAGCGGCTACAATGGAAGGTATTGATGAGCTAAAATATGCTATGTGGGATTTATTAATGGATACAGAAAATGCTTACAATACCTTTGATGAAGAATATATGCATTATGAAGAAGAGGACAAGGAAGATGAAATTATAGTAAGGAAGGAAGATGGTGAATATATAGTAGAAGGATCCTTTGTTGAAAGACTTTTAAATTCAGTTTATTTTGATGATGTAGACTCACTAAGATATTTTCAAGAAATGCTTAGGAAAAAAGGCATCATAGACGAGCTTAAGAAGCTAGGCATTGAAGAATATGATTCAGTATTTATTTGTGGTTATGAATTTGAATTCTTTGAATAAGATGGAGGTTAAATAGCAAAATGGACTGCTATAATTGTGGAAATTGTAAGGATAATCAACCAGCATATTATTGCTTAGCAAAAAATCAGATAGTAATCAATGAAAATTATGTACCAGAAGAAAGGTCTAGAACAGGATGGAAAAAAGGTAGTTCACATTATGAAAAAATAAGAAGGCAAAATAAAAAAGAAGTAGAAGCTTAAATTTAAGGAGTGAAATAATTGCTAACAGGGAAACAAAGAGCACATTTAAAAAGTATGGCAAATACTATGGAACCAGTATTTCAAATAGGAAAGAATGGTTTGACAGATAATTTTCTAAAACAAATAGAAGACTATTTAGAGGCCAATGAGCTAGTTAAGGTTAAAGTACTAAAAAACAGTTTATTAGATGCAACAGATATGGCCCGTGAAATAGCAGATGCTGTTGGAGCAGAATTTGTACAAAGCTTAGGCAATAAATTTGTTTTATATAAGGAATCTAAAAACAATAAAAAAATACAATTACCTTAATAAACTTAGACTTCAGAATTATTTCTGAAGTTTAAGTTTTAATTAGGAGGAAAAACAATGAAAATAGGCATAATGGGTGGAACCTTTGACCCAATACATATGGGACATTTAATATTAGGTGAGTATGCTAGGGAGAATTTGAATCTAGATAAGGTAGTCTTTATACCAACTGGAGCTAACCCTTTTAAAACTGACCTTGGTACCAGCTCTTCTGCCCATAGGGTAGATATGGTTAAATTAGCCATTGAATCAAATCCATACTTCACAGTATCTACCATAGAGGTAGAAAGGGATGGAATTTCCTATACCATAGATACAATAAAAAGTCTAAAGGATAAATACAAAGAAGACCAACTTTATTTTATCATAGGGTCTGACTTAGTATTTCAAATAGAAAGGTGGAAAGATTTTCAAGAACTCTTCAAACTATGCAAATTCGCATTGTTCAATAGGCCAGGTAAAGAAGTAAAGGAAATAGAAAACAAGCTTAAGGAATTAAATTCAAAGTATAAGATCTCCTTTGAAAGAATCAATTCACCATTAATAGACATTTCTTCTACTGCAATAAGAGATAGGGTTAGAAGGGGACAGAGCATAAAATACCTTGTACCACCAGAGGTAGAAGAATATATTATAAAACATAATCTATATATGGGGGAAGGCTAGATGGATAGAGCTTTAGAGTTTGAACTAATTAAGGATATGGGAGAAGAAAGATATAATCATACCTTAAGGGTAATTGAAACGGCTCTAGAATTGGGGAGAATCTATAAGGCAGATTTAGAAAAAGTAAAAGAAGCTGCTTTATTTCATGATTGTGCTAAATTCCAAGGTCAAATTAACTGGTTGAAAATGGCAGAGGACTTTGATATAATTTTAGATACTTATATGGAGTATAATCAGGATTTAATTCATGCCCCTCTAGGAGCAAAAATTGCAAGGGTAAAATATAAAATTGAGGATGAAGAAGTATTAGATGCAATATATTACCATACAACAGGTAGAGAAAATATGACCATATTGGATAAAATAATATATATAGCTGACTATATAGAGCCTGGTAGGAATTTCCCAGGTCTTGATGAAATTCGTAAAGAAGTGTTTACAAACCTAGATAAGGGAATATTACTTGCCATGGATAATACCATTAAATTTCTAGTAGATAAAAACAAGGTAATACATCCAAATTCATTAAAGGCAAGAAACTTTTTGCTAATGGAACTTAATCCAAGGATTAGATAGAATATTTTTTTATGGCTATGTAATAGATTTGATAATATAGATAAAATACTTAGGGGGTAAATTGATGATTGATTTAGAAAAAAAACTTTCCATTGTTACAAAAGCTTGTGAAGATAAAAAGGGATTCGATATTTCTGTAATAAACGTTGCAGAACTAACCTCAATTGCAGATTATTTTGTAATAGTAAGTGGTAACTCATCTACACAAGTAATGTCAATAGCAGATGAAATTGAAGACAAATTAAAAGAAGAAGGATACCCTGAAGTTATAAAAGAAGGTTATCAAAGCGGAAGATGGATTCTAATTGATTTAAATGATGTCATAGTTCATATATTCCATAAGGAAGAAAGGGAGTATTATGATCTAGAAAGGTTATGGTCAGATACAAAGGTTAAAATAAAAAAGGAGGAATAGATATGACATTAAAATTTATTTCAACAGACAAGGCACCAGCAGCAGTAGGCCCATATTCACAAGGGGTAAGGGCTGGAAATATTATCTTTACATCAGGACAGCTTCCTGTAGATCTTGCAACAGGAGAATTGTCTAAGGGCGATATTCAAAAGGAAACTAGACTTTGCCTAGAAAGTGTAAAGGCAGTACTAGAAGCAGAAGGAGCAACAATAGAGAATATTGCAAAGGTAACAGTTTTTGTAACTGACATGAATAACTTTGGAACAATAAATAAAGTATATGATGAGTTTTTCAATGGACATAAACCTGCCAGATCCTTAGTTCAAGTATCTCAACTACCTAAAGGTGCAGATATTGAAATTGAAGCCATAGCAGTACTATAAAAAAATCCACCCATAGGTGGATTTTTTACGTACCAAATAATGTACTCCTTCTCCTTTTTAGTCGCTTTCTTCTCCTAGTAAAACTCCAAAGCCTAATTAAGAATAGGAGTAGAAAAACGAATAGGTACCATTTAGACTTTATTTTATCTAAAAGACTAGGTACTGGTATTGGGTCTATATCCAAAGTAGAGATGATATCAGTTTCAGCTACTTTTTTGCCTTCTAAATAATACTCAACCTTACCTATAACTTCACCCTTAGATATTGGAGCTTCCAAATCATTTTTTGTAATCCTTTCCTCAACTAAATCTGCCTTATTTTTTTCTACAATATAATATGTATCGGATTTAGTCACTCCAGCAACAAAGGCTTGTACACCATTCTCAACTGGAAAATTGTCTATAAACTTATTCCCAAAACCTATTCTTGCCATTTCAAAATTAGCAACACCGTAATTTAACAACTTATGTATGTCTGCATATACATTTTTTCCACTAGATTT
Source organism: Tissierellia bacterium (assembly GCA_012519355.1). Classification (GTDB taxonomy): domain Bacteria; phylum Bacillota; class Clostridia; order Tissierellales; family Tissierellaceae; genus JAAYFT01. The sequence continues at coordinate 7,939 of JAAYQJ010000166.1, forward strand.
TAATACAACAGCAATAAGCTTGTGACCGTCCTTTTCATATGATGAAACCAGACATTGTTGAGCTGCAATGGTATATCCAGTTTTTACACCATTGACACCTTCATACTTAATAGTAGTCTGTTTACCATCTACATTGATTCTTTCAGTACTATATAACAACCTGTTATTAGACCAAAGATTTCTCTCTTCAGATTTCTTATTAGTTATGGGTATGGTATAGGTGTAATTTTTTACTATGTCCCTGAATACCTCATTTTCCATGGCATATTTGGCCATTACTGCTAAATCATAGGCTGTAGTAACATGGTCTTCATGTGGAAGACCATTTGGATTAACAAAATTAGTATTTAAAGCACCTATAGCCTTAGCTTTTTCATTCATCAGCTTAACAAATTCATCTACAGAGCCTGATATATGTTTTGCTATGGCTAAAGCTGCATCATTGGCAGACTCGATCATCAAGGCATTGATTAAATGCTCTAATGATATTTCTTCACCTGGTTCCAAAGCAATATGACTACCATCAGTTAAATTTACAACTTCTTGGTCAATAGTGACTATGTCATTCATATTACCAAACTCAATAGCTAAAATTCCAGTCATTATCTTAGTAGTACTTGCTGGATAAAGCTTTTGATGGGGATATTTACTATATAGAATCTCCATAGTATCTACATCCATCAATATTGCTGCTTCTCCTGTTAGATTTAGGTCATCAGCATAGGAAAAGGAATATGTACTTAAAATAACCACTAATACAAATAATGCTACAAGTCTTTTCAAAATATACACCACCTTTATTTTATGAGAGGAAAAATTCAATAAATAGATTATATCAAAAATCTATGAAATATTTAAGTATAATTTAAGAATTAAGAAGGAAAAAGGGAATTTAAGTAGAATTATAATATAATATGCTTTTATGGAGGGGGATGTATGAAAGGCTTTACAAAAGGCGAACAAATGACTATACTAGTAATTGTTTTATTGGTGGTTATAATTTTTAGTTTTAAATTTTTTATTAAGGAGATAATTGGAAATAGGGAAGAAATTGTAGAAATAGATAAGAATTTTATAGTTACTAATGATATAATAGAAGATGATATAAAAGGTGGTAGGGAAATAGAGGATGAAGGAAAAACAATTATGGTCCATATAAGTGGTGCAGTTAATAATCCTGGAGTATTAGAAATCCAACTAGGAAAAAGATTAATCGATGCAGTTCAAATCTGCGGTGGTTTGAGTGATGATGCAGATGTAGATAGAATAAATTTAGCAAAAAAACTAGCAGATGAAGAAAAGGTATATATACCAAGGATAGGAGAAGAAATTGCTGAAAATATGAGCCTAGTTAGTGGAGCAAGTAGTGAAACTGATAGTGGAAAAATAAATATAAATACATGCTCTAAAGCAGAACTACTACTTTTACCAGGAATCGGAGATGTTTTAGCTGATAGGATAATTGAATACAGGGAAGAAACCCCCTTTAAAAGAATTGAAGATATAAAAAATGTATCTGGAATAGGAGAAAAGAAATTTGAATCCATAAAAGAACTAATTGTTGTAAAATAGAGGATGGTGATTTAATGGAAACAAGATTGACCCAATTGACCAAAACTTCAGGTTGAGCAGCTAAGGTCGGTCCCGACATTTTGGCACAAGTCTTGTGCCACTTACCAAAAGTGAAGGATGAAAGACTCTTAGTTGGATTGGATACATCAGATGATGCAGCAGTATATAAGATAAATGATGATTTAGCCATGATTCAGACCTTGGATTTTTTTACCCCAGTAGTAGATGATCCATATACCTTTGGACAAATTGCTGCAGCCAATTCCCTATCGGATGTATATGCTATGGGTGGAGAACCTAAGCTTGCTATGAACATAGTTTGCTTCCCAAACTGCTTAAGTCCAGATATACTGACTGAAATACTTAAGGGTGGATATGATAAAGTAAAGGAAGCAGGAGCAATTACTGTGGGAGGTCATACAGTAGAAGATGACGAACCCAAGTATGGCTTGTCTGTAACGGGATTTGTACATCCAGACAAAGTCCTAACCAACAGCAATGCAAAGGTTGGGGATGTACTTGTTTTAACTAAGCCCTTAGGATTAGGAATTATAAATACAGCCATAAAGGGAGAACTAGCAGATAAGGCATCCTATGATGAGGCTGTATTGGTCATGTCAACATTGAATAAATATGGTAAGGAAGCCATAGACCAAGTAGGTGGTGTAAATAGCCTTACGGATATAACGGGATTTGGTTTACTTGGTCATGCACTTGAAATGGCAATGGGTAGCAAGGTGAGTATAAAAATAGACCATAAAAATATACCCGTAATAAGCAATGCCTTAGAATATGCAAATATGGGATTAGTTCCTGCAGGGGCCTATGCCAACAGACAATATGTTGGTGATAATGTACTAATAAATGAAAATGTTCCAGAGAATATAGAAGATATACTCTTTGACCCTCAGACTTCAGGAGGCCTACTCATATCCATTAGAAAAGAAAAGCTAGACTTGCTTTTAGAAAAACTAAGTTCAACACCTACTAAATATGCTGTAGTGGGAGAAGTCATAGAAAAACAAGAATATTATTTATATGTAGAATAAAGAAAAGAAGGGATTATATGAATAATAGAAACTTATTTACATTAATACCAAAAGTAGACGAATTACTAGATAAGGAAAATATAAAAAAATTAATGGAATTTATACCAAGAAAAATAGTATTAGATAGTATAAGGCTTGAAATAGATCAGATAAGAGAGAAGATTAAAAAAGGTAATATTACTGAAGAGGAAGTATTAGAATCCATCAATAGTTTAGAAGGCTCTATTGAAAAAACAGCAAGGGACAAAAATGCCTATAAACTAAGGAGAGTTGTTAATGCTACAGGTGTAGTTATCCATACTAACCTTGGTAGGTCTTTAATTAATATGAAAACAATGGATAGTATTAGTGAAATAGCATCCAACTATTCAAACCTAGAATATGATTTAGATAGAGGAGCCAGAGGTTCTAGGTATAGCCATTTAGAGGAAATAGTCTGTGAAATTACTGGTGGAGAAGGAGCAATGGTAGTAAACAACAACGCAGCTGCGGTTATGCTAGCACTAAGTACCATGGCTAAAGATAAAGAGGTAATAGTTTCTCGTGGAGAACTAATTGAAATAGGTGGTTCCTTTAGAATTCCAGATGTTATGGAACAAAGTGGTGCAAAATTAGTAGCAGTTGGTACAACAAATAAAACCCATTTAAGGGATTACGAAAGGGCCATCAATGAAGAAACAGCTGCATTATTAAAGGTACACACTAGTAATTATAGGATATTAGGATTTACCTCCTCAGTAGATTCTGAGGAATTATTCCAACTTAAAGAAAAATATAACCTCCCTTTAATAGAGGACCTAGGAAGTGGCGTTCTCATAGACCTATCTAAATACGGAATTGAGTATGAGCCAACTGTCCAGGACAGTTTGAATAAGGGGGTAGACATAGTTACCTTTAGTGGAGATAAGCTCTTAGGTGGACCACAGGCAGGTATTATAGTAGGGAAGAAGGAATATATTGAAGAGATGAAGAGGAACCCCTTAACTAGAGCCTTTAGGGTAGATAAATTTACTATTGCTGCATTAGAAGTCACCTTAAGGTACTATCTTGATGAAAACATTGCTACAAGAGAGATTCCTACTTTAAATATGCTAACTATGCCCTTAGAAGAAATTAAGAACAAGGCATTAAAATTGAAAAGAAGGATCAATAGAAGAATTAAGGACAATTCATTTCTTGTAGATATAGAGGATAGTTTCTCTGAAGTAGGTGGAGGTTCATTACCACTAGAGAAGCTGGCTTCTAAATCCATAGCAATTAGCTTAAAGGATTTAAGCACCCAAGAGTTTGAAAACAATCTTAGAGAATACACTATACCTATCATTACCAGGCTATATAAGGATAAAATATACTTAGACCTAAGAACAGTTAGAGAAGATGAGTTTAATATTGTTGTAGAAGGATTGGAATATGCTTTAAAGAAGGTGAAGGAGTATAAACAATGAAACATGTAATCATAGGTACAGCTGGTCATATTGACCATGGAAAAACAACTTTAATAAGGGCTATAACAGGAAGAAATACTGATAGGTTAAAGGAGGAGCAGGAAAGAGGTATATCTATAGAGCTTGGATTTACCTACTTTGATTTGCCTTCAGGTCAAAGAGCTGGAATAATAGACGTACCTGGCCATGAAAGATTCATTAAGAATATGCTTGCGGGAGTTATAGGCATAGACATCGTACTCCTAGTGGTAGCAGCAGATGAGGGTACAATGCCTCAAACATTGGAACATCTTCATATATTGGATATATTAGGCATAAAGAAGGGATTTATAGTTCTTACAAAATCTGATTTAGTAGATGAAGATTGGCTTGAATTGGTAGAAGAAGATGTTAAAGAAGAAGTAAGAGGTACATTTTTAGAAGGGGCACCTATAATCAGGGTTTCTTCCGTAACTAAACAAGGTATTGATAGGGTAACCAATTTAATAGATAAATACGCCCATGAATTAGAAGAAAGGGACATAAATGATACACCAAGGCTTCCAGTAGATAGGGTATTCTCCATATCAGGATTTGGAACAGTAGTCACAGGTACCTTGTTATCTGGTAAACTAACCGTGGGAGATGAGGTACAAATCTTCCCAGGAGATAAAAAGGCCAGGATAAGAACAATACAAGTACATGACAATGATACTGACACAGCCTATGGTGGACAAAGAGTAGCCATAAACCTAGCAGGCCTAAAGAAGGATGATATTGATAGGGGCCATACGGTGGCACCAATAGACTCCATGAAAGATACTATGATGTTAGATGTAAAATTAAAGCTTTTAAAAAGCATAGATAGATATATAGATAATAGGACAAGGCTTAGGCTATACCTAGGTACAAAAGAAGTACTATGTCGTGTAGTTTTATTAGATAAAGACCAACTTGGGCCAGGAGAGGAAGCCTATGCTCAACTTAGGTTAGAGGAAGAAGTAGTAGCTAAAAGAGGAGACAAATTTGTCGTTAGATTTTATTCTCCAATGTTTACTATTGGTGGTGGTGAGGTCTTAGAACCTAATCCAAGGAAAAAGAAAAGGTTTGATGAAAAAGCAATAAAAGAGTTAGAAATTAAAGAGAGTGGGACATCAACAGATATTATAGAAAAGATTGTTGAAGAGAATTCTAAAAACTTCCCAACAACAAAGGAAATAGCAGTTATAACAGCAATGTTAGAAGAAAATGTTAAGGAAGAAGTGAATAAACTTATTGAAGAAGGGAAAATCGTATCCTTCCAATTAACAAAAGACCTGCATATAATACACAAAAACTATTTTGATAATATAGTTGAGAAAATATTAGATGAACTGCAAAACTACCATAATAAGTATCCACTTAGGGTAGGAATGCCAAAGGAAGAGGTTAGAAGAAAGTTACTAAAGAATGCTAAGGCAAGAGTAGCAGAAAGCTTTATGGCCCTTTTGATTGAGAGGGGACTTATAGAACAGAAATTAGAAAATATCTGTATAAAAGGCTTTGAAGTAAAATTCAGTACAGAACAATTAGAGATAAAAAATGAGATTTTAAATAGATTCGATAAAAACCCCTACCAGCCACCTAAAAAAGAGGACTTAGAAACGATAAATATTAGAAAAAAAGATGAAATATTTGAAGTCTTTACAACTTTAATCAACAAGGGAGATTTAGTGAAACTAAATGAAGAAACCTATATAGGGAAAAAAGCATATGATAAAGCTTTAGAGATCTTAAAAGAACACTTAAATAAGAATCCAAGTATTACGACAGGTGAGTATAGGGATTTATTAGATACTAATAGAAAACTAGCCATTGCCCTTTTAGAGTACTTTGATCAAATAAAAATTACAAAGAGGGAAAGGGATATTAGAGTACTTTACTAGTGATTTATTGGTTTGATACTGAGGTGAACAGATGGAGACTAGAATTTTAATAATAGATAGAGATAAAATGTTTGTTAAGGGTTTGAAATATAGTTTAGAACAAGAGGGATTTATTGTAGACACAATATTTAATGACAAGGAAATTCTTGAAAGAGTAAGTACAAATAAATATAGTATAATTTTATTAGGTGTAGAACTACCAAATTCAAAGGGTTTTAATATATGTAAGTCCATTTGTATTTGTCAACCGAAAACTGTACCATATTTCAATCGAAAACTGGGCCAGTTGAAACAAAAAAATTAATTGCTCTTTTCTAACCACTCTCTAGTTTCTCTTATCCTATAAGATTCACCATTCATATTTAATACATAAGATTTATGGGTCATTCTGTCTATTAAAGCAGCTGTTAAAACTGCATCATTAAATATTTCATTCCATCTGTCAAAGGATAAGTTTGTGGTTATTATGGTTGATTTTCTCTCTGCTCTTAATGAAAGAAATGTAAACAACAGCTCACTACCTTCCTTGTCAAAGGAGATGTATCCTAATTCATCTAAAATTATTAGGTCATATTTTTCAAATCTCTTCTCAAATGTATATAGTTTTTTCTCACTCCTAGTTTCCTTAAGCTCGTTTATTAAGGATGCGGCTGTAGTGAAAAACACCTTATACCCTTTATTACAGGCACTGATACCAAGGCCTATTGATAAATGGGTCTTTCCAGTTCCAGGGTTACCTGCTAAGATTATGTTTCTGCCTTCCTCTATGAATTTTAATGTTTTAAGCTCTTTAAACTTCTTTTTAGCGTCTTCAGGTAGATAATCTACCTGAAGTTCATCTAAGTATTTTTTGTATGGAAAACGGGCATTTCTAATCCTGTTTTTCCTACCATTTTCCTTTCGTATATCATAGGCTTCCATGAAAATGTCCCTTAAAAGCTCTTCATAGGACTGATTTAGCTTGTATGCTTCTTCAATCTTCATCTTTAATCCCTGATTTATTCCTGGTATCTTAAGCTCTTTGACATATTCTTTAATCTCATTTATGATCTCATTCAATTTCCATAACCTCCCACCGAATTTAGTTTAAACATCTCATTTAAAATTGAAATTTGCTCCAAGGATGCTTTTTGTATTGATATATCTTTACTTCCCAAAGGATTATCCATAGTTGGAGATTTGAAAACTATATTTTTGATATTGTCTGTATTTATCATCTCTACCTTGATTTTTTCTAGTTCTTTTATGGCTTCTAAAACACTTTCTAAATCTTTTTCTTTTATCAGTTCTAAAAGTACTATGAAATCCTTAGGATTATTGGTATAATATTTGTGATATAATTCTTGAAGTTCTGGAGAGAGCTGATGTCTACCTACACTAGAATGCAGCGCTCCAGGCTTCTTTTTTAATGTATGGATAAAATGATTTATGTCTACTGTCCAGTGATGATTTAAGTATGACCTTTTATGGCTCGCTATTAGCTTATCTTTGTAGAATATTTCTATTGTGTCTGGATATATTTTAGCCATCACAAATTTACCTACAAGGTAATCTGGTACTGAATATTTGTTTTGATCTATATTAATTACGCTATA
>JAAYQJ010000167.1 GCA_012519355.1 Tissierellia bacterium
AAAGTGGCAACTCCTGTTAGGCCCTTTGGCATACTTTCTGTTAGTACCTTAGTAAATATTTGTGGTGCAGAGCTTACTCCTTCCTCTACTACCCCATTGTCGGCACACATTACTACTATGGCTTTTTTATTGATTTCATTAATGACTTTTCCAGTCATACCTGCAATTTTTATAGTTACTTCTTCTAAGCTACCTAAACTTCCCATTGGCTTTAGTAAACCATCCCATTTTTCTCTTGCTAGTTTTTTAGTTTCTTCATTAGGTGAAGTTATTTTACTTAAAGTTTCTTTTATTAAATTCATCTGCATTTTACCTTCCTTCTCTATTTTTTCTTTTTAAATTGTTTTGTTCCATTAGCTTTTTATTTATATAATCATATCCATTTGGTTTATGAGGTATAAGACAGTTTGAACAATCTTTTATGCCTGAATTATCTATATAATTTCCACCACAATCCTCCAATAAATATAGCGGACAATAGCAAAACATACAATTAAACTCTTCTTTGTTTTCTACCTTGTGACATGGAAAATAATCACAAGCAAGATTTCTATAAAATCTATATGAGTTTTCCATTTATTTTTCCCCCCTGCTTTTTTCTCTGATTATTTTTTCAATCAAATCTAAATCTTTTATTCCATCTTCATCTTCTCTACCTATGACTATTGGTATTATACCTAATTCCTCACAGGCTTGTAATTTTTCTAGAGTGCCGCCTTTTTGTCCACTATCCTTCATTACACAGTATTTAACTTTATATTCTTTAAACATAATTTTGTTATATTCTTTAGAAAATGGACCTAATACTGCTACTATATCTTTCATCTGTATATTATATTTTCTACATTCCTCTATACTTTCCATAGCTGGAAGTATTCTATAGATAAATCTGTTGTTGCCTCGTACTTTTTCAAAATCTCCAATATTTTTAGACCCTGTTGTAAAAAATACTGTTCCTGAAATGGTAGATAAATAATTATAGGCTTCTTCATAGTTTTTTAGATAAATAGCATTTATTTTAAACTCTGTTTTAGACCTTATATATTTAATATAATATATTTTCAAATCCTTTGCCACTTGTTTTGCATTTTCAGATACTATTTTTGCATAAGGGTGGCTTAAATCAACAATTAGTGAGATTTTGTATTCTTTACAAAATCTCACCATTTCCTGATAATTCATTCTACCTGTAAGTAGTCTATGACTATAAATAAACTCTTTTCCTCCATCTGTAGCTATAGTTACTATATAATTATTTAAATCCTTTATTCTATTTACTATTTCCCTAGCTTCGCTGGTACCCCCTATTATCCAAATCATTTTATATTATATCCTCTCGGTGTTATAATTCTCTTATCTTTAATATAAGAATTTGAATTTCCTATAATAAGTATTGAAATCATGTCTACCTTTTCATAGTCAATATTATCTAAAGTAGCAATAGTTATTTCTGTACCAGCCCTACCAGAGTTTTTAACTATACCTACAGGTGTTTCTCCACTTCTATGATTTAAAATTATATTTACTGCCTTTTTTAAATGATCTTTTCTTCCCTTTGACCTAGGGTTGTATATAGATATGACAAAATCTGCCTCTGCAGCATTTTCAAGTCTTTTTTCTATTACTTCCCATGGAGTAAGTAAATCAGATAAGCTAATGGAAGCATAATCGTGCATAATGGGAGAACCTAATTCTGCTGCTGCAGAAAAGGCAGATGTTATTCCCGGTATTATTTCTACTTCTATTTCTTCAGCTAATTCAAGGATTGGTCCAGCCATACCATAAAGTCCAGCATCTCCTGTACTTATTATTGCTGTGTCTTTTCCATTCTTAACCATGTCTATGGCTACTTTACATCTTTCTATTTCACCCTTCATTCCAGTAGAAAAAACTTTTTTCCCTTCTACTAAATCTCCCAAGTATTCTATATAAGGAGTATAACCTACTATTATATCACTAGCTTTTATTACTTCTACTGCTTTATAAGTCATATGTTCCCTACCACCTGGTCCTATTCCAACTACATATAATTTAGCCATTGTTCATCTCCTTTGATATTGATATTGTAATGCCATTAAATTTGAGTTTATTCCTTATGATTTTACCTCCCAGTAAATACGCAGTAGGCTCTGATACAGAATAAACTCCTATGGTATCCTTCACAAATTGGGATTTTTCAAATTTATTTTCTATTTCCTTAATTTCATCAATAGTAAATATCCTTATAGGACAATTAAAGTATTTTGCTGCTTCTATAATCCCTCTTTCATCCTTCTTTACTTCCACTGTGCCAATAGCTTTTATGCTTTTGATAGATAAATTTGCTTCCATAAAAGCTGTTTCTATGGCGTCTATTATCCTTTTTCTTTCTATTCCTTTCCTACATCCTATGCCAATATTAATATTTTTTGGTCTTAAATAAACATATGGAATATCTATATTGGACATATTATAAGTTTTGGAACTAATTATGATAAGTCCATTAAGATTTTTTATTTCACTTGAAATAACACCTTGAGATAAATTAAAAAATTGTAAATCGTCTAGGATGATTAGATTTGGATAATCTATTATCTTATTATCTTCTGAATAAAATCCTATGTTCTTTTCATTTACCATCATTGCTGCTATTTTAGTTATTTCTTTCATATCTTCTATATAATAATTATTTTTTTTTGCAAATAAATCAATAGATTCTATATCTCTATTATCTGAGGCAGTAGTAATGACAGGAGTAGCATTTATTCTCTCTCCTATCCACGCTGCTAATTTGTTTGCTCCTCCTATATGTCCAGATAATAAGGATATGGAAAATCTCCCTAAATCATCTATAACTACTACTGCTGGATCTATAGTTTTATGTTTTATATATGGAGCTATCATCCTTATGGCAATTCCAGTGGAAGCCATAAACACTAAGCCATCATATTTCTCCCACAGATAGGGTATTATCTTTTTTATACCTCCTTCTACTTCTTTATTAGTATAATGATGTATAATATATTCTTCATCTTTTAAGCCTCTTATCTTGTCTCCTAGTTCTTTGCCTTTGTCAGTAAAGGATAGACAGGCTATTTTCATTTAGCTCCACTCCTAAATTTATGAGTAAAACTTGGGTCATATAGTTTTGACCTGTCATATTCACCTTCTATAAAATTACCTACTAGGATTTGAGCCATTTTATTAATATTCTCTTTTTTTACTTTTTCTTCAATATCCTTAAGGGTTCCAAATATTATTTTTTCATCTTCCCAAGTAGCCTTATATACTATGGCTACTGGTATATTATCTGTTCCATAACCCTTAACCAGTTTTTCCACAACCCTATCAATTTCTTGCACAGATAAAAATATGGCCATTGAAGCTTTATACTTAGCTAAAAATTCTAAATCTTCCTCCTCTGGTACAGGAGTTCTTCCTTCTATTCGTGTCAATATTACTGTTTGACTTACATTAGGTAATGTAAATTCTCTTTTTATTGAAGCACAGGCAGCTGTAAAGGAGCTAACTCCTGGTACTACTTCATAGGAAATACCTTTTATATCTAAAATATCCATTTGTTCTCTTATGGCTCCATATATTGTTGGGTCTCCTGTATGCAATCTAACTACCTTTAGATTATCTTTTTCTGCCCTTTCTATTACTTCAATTACTTCTTCTAATGTCATTGAAGCTGAGTTGTAAAACTTAGCCCCTTCTTTACAGAATTTTAAATGTTCATTAGATACTAATGAACCTGCATATATAACCACATCAGCTTCCCCTAAAAGTTTTCTTCCTTTAACTGTAATTAAATCTACATCTCCTGGTCCTGCACCTACAAAACTAACCATCACTCTTCACTCCTTTTACTATGAATATAGGATTTTGTCCCTTTAAAATACCTATTTTATCCATAGTTGATGTTTGAACTAATTGGACTTCTATATCTTTATAATTATATTTATTTAATAGCTCCACAAATTGGTTTAGGTTTTTCAAAGTTATAAAATTGCCACATACAATTCCCTTTTCTTCCAGATTTGTCTCTAAATATGAGAATATTTCCTTTAATTTGCCTCCAGAGCCACCTATAAAACATTTATTAAATTTTTCATTGGGAAGATTTTCTGGTGCTTGTCCATGTACTATACTTAAATCGACTCCAAACTTATCACTATTTCTTTTTATTAATTCAATACCTTCAGCTTCTCTTTCTATTGCCCACACTGTAGCTCCATGAAGAACAGCCTCTATAGATATGGAACCTGTTCCTGCTCCTATATCTAATAATCTATCTCCATTTTCTATTGCTAAATATCCCAATGTTAAAATTCTAATATTGAATTTAGTCATTGGGATACTACCTCTTATAAACTCTTCATCCTTAATCCATTTTATTTTCAATTATCACCACTCCAAGGGAAGAAATATTTTCTATTTCTTCTCCAATATTTTTAATAATTATTTTCTCATCATCATAGGATAAATTAAATCCTACATAAATCTTTCCTTTAATATTTAGTCTATATAATTCCTTTGATATTTTATCTGGAGTATTAAATTTATCTATTAAAAGTATACTAAGTTTATGTGATTTAATCTTTTCTAAATTATCTTCTCTTCCATGTAAAGATAAAAAGAAAGCATTTTGCCATGACTTCTGAAGCTTACCCATTAAATATTGAAAAGAAGATAATCCAGGTAATACTTCTTTTATTGGTAACCCTTTCCCCTTTAAAAAATCAACTATACCAAAGAAGTTTGGATCTCCTGATGCCAATAATAATATTTCTTTTTCTTTATCCATATATTTTAATATTTCTTCTACCTTATTTACTTGAATAATATCTTCTCTAATATGTTTAAGGGAATTTGTTACTCTACCAAAGGCCAAAATATACTTTGCCTTTTCTATTCTCATTTTCACATCTAAAGTTAAATATTTAGGATTTCCTGGACCTACTCCAGCTACAATTAACATATATTCACCCCTTTTTCCATGGAATATATGATTACTTTCACTTTATAATCTTCATCCTTTAAATATTTTCTAATCCTTTCTTCTGCTCCTTTTTCCATATATTTTGCCACCTTACCATATCCTGCTTCTATACAGATATTTAGTCCTTCCTCAGCTGTAATGGATTTATTAACTTTATTTAATAACTTCATGGGAGCACCCATAAGGGCCAAATAATATACGAAGGCTTCCATTCTTCCATCACACACTTTACTATGAGTATTAAATATACCTATGGAGAGTTTTGAAAATTTTCCTATATGTCCTATTAAAGTTATGGATTTAAAGCCTTTATTATATATATAAAGTAAACTATCTCCTAGAAAATTAGATACTTTAACTTTTGGCCCCTTTATTTCCAATTCTTCACATAACTTTTCCCCATAGTTTCCCGGCACTAAAATAATATGTTCTTTTCCTAGAGTATCTGCTATCATATCTACTTCCATATATATGGTCTTTAACAGTGCTTCTTCACTCATGGGATATACTATGCCTTTGGTACCTATAATGGATATGCCACCTTCGATTCCAATATTTTTGTTATAAGTTTTTTTCCCTATTTCTTCTCCCTCTGGGGCGAAAATTAAAATATCATATCCTCTATCTGAAACTTCCCTTACTTCTTTTTCTATCATTTTCTTTGGTACAGGATTAATAGCAGCATGGCCAATTTCACCAAATAATCCTTTTCTTTTTATTTTCCCTATACCTTGTCCACCATCTATAAAAACAATTCCATCATTTCTACTAGATACTGTTGCATATATTTCTATGCCATCTGTATTATCAGGATCGTCTCCGGCATCTTTTACAATGGAACATGTTGCCCTATTACCTTCAATTAACTGGCTGTTCACTTTAAGTTTTAGTCTAATGCCTGCTGGTGTATCTATTTCTACATAATTTATTATCTTTCCTGTTTCAAGCATAATAGCTGCTGCTTTTGCTGCCCCTGCTGCACAACTACCTGTGGTATATCCACATCTTAAGTTTTTTCCATCTTTAATTACATATAAATCTAATGTCATCTTCCTACTACCATGTATAAAAGGGCATTGATAATAGAAGCAGATACATTACTTCCTCCTTTATTGCCTACTGTAGATATAGATGGTATAGAGAATTGTCTTAAATATTCCTTAGACTCTTGAGCACCAACAAAACCTACTGGTACACCTACTATAAATCTAGGATTAACTTTACCTTCCTTAAATAATTCTAATAGTCTAAATAATGCAGTTGGTGCATTGCCTATTACAAATATATCTATTCCTTCTCTAACGGCTAAGTCTACTGCACAGGCCGACCTAGTAGTACCTAATTCCTTCGATAAGGAAAATACCCTTTCATCATCAATAAAGCATTTTAGCTGACAATTTGCCTTTTTAAGTGCAGGCTTGTTAATTCCCATGTAGGCCATCTTAGTATCTGTAAATATGGTTTTTCCCTCTAAGATAGCCTTTTTGGCTTCTTCTATAAATCCATATTTAAATTCAATTATATTTCTATAATCTAAATCTCCAGTGGTGTGTATCATTCTCTTTGCTACTAACTTTTCTTCTTTAGTAAAGGAAGTATCTCCCATGACCTCATCTATAAGAGCCATACTTTTATTTTCTATTTCCATAGGATTTTTAATATACAATTTTATCCCTCTTTTCTTATGTTTTTAACAATATCCAATAAATAATTTAAGGATTCCATATTTCCAAGGAAATTAATATGTTGATAATAAGCCAAGACATTTTTATAGATATATCCACATTGCCATTTTCTTTTATTGTTCATTGGCTTTGCAATATAAAATATTGGCTCCAATTCTATATGGATTAATGATCGATGATATTCATGACCAGTAATTATAGTTCCTTGTTTTCCCAGTAAAGTATCTTGGTTTAAATCTATATTTACATATCCAAATCTTTGCAATCTATCTGTCATTTTAGCATGCCCATTAAATATATTGCACATGGGATAATTTTCTATTGAAGAGACTAAATACATAAAACCTCCAGCCTCTGCAATAATAGGTTTTCCTTTCCCTGCATTTTCTCTAATAGAAATAATCATATCCTTATTTAAGGACAATTCCTTTTTATAAATTTCCGGATACCCACCACCTATATATATAAGGTCAGCCTGTGGAAGTTTTTTATCTCTAATTGGGGAAAAATATTCTACTTTGCATATATTTTCCAGTAGGTTAAGGTTTTCATTATAATAAAAGTTAAAAGCTTCATCATAGGCGATGGCTACTTTTATATCTTTTTTTCTATCATATTCATAGGGTGTAATTTCAATTTCACTAGCTAATTTTAGTATTTTATCTATATCTATTGTTTTTTCCACTGCTATTGCTGCCTTAGATATTAATTCTTCAGTGTCCTTTTTTTCCTCAGGCTGCATAAGCCCTAAGTATCTGCTTTCTACTTCTAAAGATATATCATGGGATAGATAACCTAATACTTCAATATCTATATATTCTTTAATTTTTTCCTTTAATAATAAATACATATCTTTACTTACTTTGTTTAGTATAAGCCCTTTAATCTTTGAGCCAGGAAATTCTACCATACCTTTTATTTTGGGTATGGCTGAAAACATTTCACCTTTAGGTCTATATACTAATATGGCTGGAATATCTAATTCCTTCGATATATGAAAGCTTGAATTTTCAAAGGTATTAAATATTCCATCAAAATATCCCATGGCTCCCTCTATTATTCCATATTCTCCATAATTCATAGACAAAGATTCTCTGATACCTTTTTTTCCCATTAAATGCATATCAAGATTTCCGGCTCTTTTTCCTGATGCCAGTTCTAGATATTTAAGGTCAATGAAGTCTGGGCCTGTTTTAAATGCAGATATATTTAATCCTTTGTTTTTCATTGCCCTAATAAGTCCTAAAGTAATAGTTGTTTTCCCAGTATTACTAGAAGGAGCTGTAATCATTATGGATTTCATCTACATCTTCTCCAATTCATTAAAGATTTCTATAAGTTTTTCATTGTCTTTCCTTGCCTTTATGGCAACCCTAATATAGTTTTTGTCTAATCCCGTAAAACTGGAACATTTTCTTATGACTATACCTCTTTCCAGGAAAAAATTAAATACATATTCTTCATCCCATTTTAATAATTTAATTAAAATATAATTAGTTTCTGTAGGAAATACTTTTATAAGGGAAAGTCTTGATAATTCTTGATACATATATTGTCTTTCTATTTCTATATATTCTTTACTTGTTCTTATATATTCTTTGTCATTAAATATAAAATTCCCTGCTGCCTCTGCAAAAGAGTTTACACTCCAAGGCAATTCTATTTTTGATATTTCTTTTGCTAAAGCCATAGATGTACATCCATAGCCAAGCCTTATACCCGGCAGTGCAAAAAACTTTGTAGCAGCTCTTATAATTCCTACATTCTCATAATTTGATTCTCTAAATAATTCTATACTATCATAATCCCCAGAACAAAATTCGAAAAAAGCCTCATCTAATACTAGATATGCCCCTGATTTTTTAATTATATTATGAAGTATTGTTAATTCTATTTTATCTAACCTAAGTCCAGTTGGATTATTTGGATTACCAAGTATTATTAAATCATCTTTTTCGATAATATTTCCAATAGCTTTCATATCTATAGTAAAATCAGAATTGTATGGAATTCTAATCACTTCTTTTTCATGGATAATAGCTCTTTTTTCGTATTCTGAAAAAGAGGGAGTGCATATCAATACTCTATTTGCTAGCATTATAAAATCATTTATTAACTCTACTGCACCATTACCAACTATGGTGTTTTCCTCGTTACATTTTAAATAATTAGATATAGACTTTTTTAATTTTCTATATTTCATATCTGGATATGCTTCAAGGTTTTTAAAACTATCCATTAATACTTCTCTTAACCCCTTTGGTGGACCTAAAGGATTTATATTGCTGCTATAATCTATTAGTTCTCCATTATAATACATTTCATAAGATAATAAATCTCCTCCATGTTCCATTTCATCACCTTCTTTATATAATTTTATATAGCGTTAATCATAACTTGTAATGCTTGAATTCACTGTATTATATACAGTGGATTTTTCTTATCACTCAAAAATATTTCTATTTTCAAAAAGGGTTTTCGCCTCTCTTTGTCGAATAATATAAGTACTACCAAATATTATATTAAGGAGGCGAAGCCCTTGTATGAACGCCAATTAATCTTTAATAACATTGATTTATTTGCATCTAACAGCAAATCAAAATTTTATGAAAAAATCTTTGATTCCATTGATTTATCTAACTTCCCAAAGTATCATCCATCTAAGTTTGGACCTACTGGCTATAGTCTACATGCACTTTTTAGGTCCTTTATTGTCATGAAAACTGAAAAACTGGCTAAGATTACTGAATTACTTAGTTTTCTTGATACTAATCCATATATTGCCTATTTATGTGGTTTTGAGCCTTTTAAACCTTTACCTTCTTACTCTGTTTTTCAACGGTTTATTAAGAATTTAGATAATAATATATTAAAAAATATTATGAAATCTCAAGTCTTAAAACTTGTTGAGCTTGAGTTTGTTGATAATTCTTTTGTCTCATGCGATGCTACTCCTGTTTTTGCTAATACTAAACAAAATAATCCTAAGTCCTTTGTCTCTAACAAGTTTAATAAGGATAATTATCTTAAATCTGATTTAGATTGTAAGTTAGGAGTTTACACTGCATCTAATTCCCATAACGAGAAGAAATATGAATTCTACTGGGGTTATAAAAATATTGTTCTAACAGATGCTATTTGTGGTCTCCCTATTGCTGAAATTACAACAACTGCTGATGTCTCTGAAGCCTCTATGGTTATTGATTTTCTAAAAGAAACTAATGAATGGTTTTCTCTTAAAGAAACCTATTTTATTGCTGATAAAGCCTATGATACAAAAGATATTCATAACTTTATTCGTTATGACCTTCAAGGTCATGCATTTATCCCGCTTAATCCTCGCAACACTAAAGAAAGAAAGATGTTTAATGGTACTAATGTTATTTGTGAAGCAGGACTATCTATGCATAAGGATGGAAAACAGTATTTTGACTCTTATATTAAGCAAAAGTTTTGTTGTCCTTTTAGAACTAAAAAAGACGATTCTTTGTGTCCATGTAAGCACCCTAAATACTTCAACGGCAAGAAAAATAGAGGATGCACCAGCTATATTACATTAGGTACTGATTATCGTTCTTCTATAAATAGAGAATCTATCTTTTTTAAAAAGACTTATGCTTTAAGAACAGAGTCTGAAAGGTACAATTCAAGGTGGAAAAACCTTAATCTTGAAAAACCTACAGCACGAAATATTAATTCTATTACTAATTTAAATACCTTAGGTCATATCACATTATTATCTTTGGCTCTTGCAGCTATTATTGATAATCAAAAAGATAAAATTAGATCTTTAGCTAAGTTTAAAAAGATATCATAGGTTAATGTATGACTTATCTTCTTACTTTTAGGATTAAAACACTAATCCTAGCTTTGCTGTGCCTTTTTTTATTTTTTTACCTTTAAATTTTCAATTTCCCAGATAATATTTTTTGCCTTCCCTTATTTCATAGTAATTTTATTTACTGTACCAAAATTTAATCAATTATGCTCATCTCTATAATTTTATGGGGTATAAAGTATGGACAATCATTTATCTTATCTTCATATATATGGGCTTCTATTCTAAATACATCTTTTAATAATTTAGTTTGTAATATACTATTAGGTTTTCCATATTGGCATACTTCTCCATCTTTTAGTACATAAATTTTATCTGAATATCTTGCAGCTTGATTTAAATCATGTAAAACCATTATTACAGTAATGCCCAAGGATTGGTTAAGTTCCTTTACCAATTCTAATACTTCTAACTGGTAAGATATATCTAAATATGTGGTAGGTTCATCTAGGATTAATATTTTTGGTTTTTGAGCTAAGGCCATGGCTATCCAAGCTCTTTGTCTTTCCCCACCTGAAAGATTTCCTATATACCTATCTTTTAATTTTACAAGTCCAGTTTTTTCAATTGCCCAATGGATAATATCTTTATCATCCTTACCTATTCTTTTCCCAAAACTTAAGTGAGGATACCTTCCATAGGATACAAGGTTTTCCACAGTAATATCAGCAGATACATGTTTTACCTGTGGCAATATGGCCATTTCTCTGGCTATTTTTTTAGTTTGAATTGTATATATATCTTTTCCTCCAAGATATATATTTCCCGAATATGCCTTAATATATCTTGACAATGCCTTAATAAGAGTAGTTTTTCCTGAACCATTTGGTCCAATAATAGTAACTATTTCTTCATTATTTACTCTAAAATTAGCATTTTTTAATATTAATTTATCTCCATATTTAATTTGTAGATTTTTAGTTTCTATACCCATGGCTACATTGCCTCCTTTTTCCTTAATAAATAAAGAAAAAATGGTGCTCCAAGTGCTGACATTATAATCCCTACTGGTATCTCTGCCGGTGCAAATAAAGTCCTAGATAAGGTATCACAAATCATAACAACTGATGCACCGAAGAATATAGTTCCGGGAAAAAGGTATCTATAATCTGAACCTATAAATAGTCTAACCATATGAGGTACTATAAGTCCAACAAAGCCTAATAAACCTACTACTGATACTGCCGCCCCAGCTAACAAAGATGAAATTATAATAAAAATAAATCTAGTTTTTTCCACCCTTATACCTAAGCCTGTGGCAACTTCATCTCCCAACATAAGAATATTTAATTTATCTGGTAAAAATAATGTAAGTATTATACCTATCACTGCATAGGGTAAAATCATTCTAACATCTTTCCAAGTTATAGCCGAAAGACCTCCCACCATAAATCCTAATACTCCTTGAACTCTATCTGGAAAAAAAGTCATTAGGGCATTTGTCCCTGCACTAAATAAAGATGATACTGCTACTCCTGCCAATACCAGTCTTGTAGGCAGTGCTCCTTCTTTCCAAGCCAAAGAATAGATAAATAATGTGGCAAATAAAGCGCCTATAAAGGCACCTATTGGTACTAAATAATAGTACTGGGGAAAGACAATAAGGATAATAAAAGCAAAAAAACCTCCCCCAGAGGAAACCCCTATTATATTAGGGCCTGCTAGGGGATTTCTCATTATTCCTTGAAGTATGGCACCAGATAATGATAAGCATATGCCTACTAAGGCAGCAACTATAGTCCTTGGTAATCTTACATTCCATATTATTTGGTAATTTACAGTATCTTTTTCATATATAATTGATTTAACTATTCCTAGGGGAGATATTTTTACTGCTCCATTTCCAAGGCTAAAGAAAAAACTGGCTATGAATAAGAGAATAAATATGGTAATTATTATATTTTTTTTGAATCTCTCTTTTCTACTTTTAATCATAGCCTACTCCTTTTCTATTTAAATACATCTGGATATAAAATCTTTGCTAGTCCCTCATATGCTTCTGCATATCTATGGTTTGGCTTAAACATATAAAGATCCTTAGGTAAAATTATATACCTATTGTTTTTTACTGCTGATAAAGAGCTCCATGCCGGATTAGATTCTACATCTTCTTTTAATCTTTCCATTACCTTATCCATATCGCTACCTGTAGTCTGTACAAATATAAAATCAGGATCTTCCTCAAGGATTTTTTCAATACTAAAGTTTGAAGTACTTAATGCATCATTTGAGTAATCAGCAATATTTATAGTGTGTAAATCTTGTAACATTTCTCCTACTGTAGAATCTGAACCTCTGGCTGTAACAGATTTTGCACTGGCCATCATTATCAGCACTTTATATTCCTTATCTTTTGGTGATTTATCTATTATGCTTTCTATTTCTTGTTTTACTTTTAGAACATTTTCTTCATACAAATCTTCTCTTTCATTTAAAGCTGAAAATAGTCTTGCCAATTTAAAATAATCTTCTTTTACATAGTATTCCATGGCTATGAAAGGTATATTATTTTCTTCTAAAATAGGTACTAATTCCATTTGTGATTTTTGTGTTGATATTAAAATTACCAAATCTGGTTCCAGTGATAATATTTTTTCTGCACTTATGGAGCCAAGGGAACCTACTATTTCAGCATCTTCTGTTCCTTCTATAGGTGCTTGTCCTACCGATTCCTCAATTTTTCCAACTATTTTTCCACCATTTCTCATCCAAATATCTAAATAAGAATTATATATAACTACTACTCTTTCAGGGTTCTTCTTTAAAGTTACTTCTTCTCCTCTACCATCTATAAAAGATACAGTTTCATCTGTAATTGTTATTCCATACTCTTCTACTTCTTGTCTATTATCTTGGTTTGCTTCCGTTTCTTGTGTAATATCTCCTGTTTGTACTATTTGCTCGTCCCTTTCTTTAGTATTACATCCAGTTAAAATTGTTGCTACTAAAGCTAACACTAGTATTAGTGATAATATTTTTTTGTTTTTCATTATAATCCTCCTTGTTTTCTACCTAAAATCAAAGATATATAGTCTTTATCATTTAATATTTTTTCCCTATCCGTTATGATTTCTTGTTCTTCTAATGTTGCCCTTTTAATATACTTAAAGATGAAATCATTGTTTTCTAATGAATCTAATATTTTTTCTTTTTCCCTAAAAGTTTTTAACACTACTATGGAATTTATCTTTTCTAATAAGTTTTCATCTAACTCATCACATAATAATAGGCTTTCACCCTTTATAGTAAGAGGGATTTTACTTGCACTAGCTGCCGCCACAAAGGACGGAATTCCTGAGATTATTTCCACATCTATATCTTTACCTTCTAATTCTTTCATAATATATATAAATGTACTATATATCATAGGGTCACCTATGGTAAGAAATGAACCTATCTTACCTTCAGGTATTTCCTTTAATATTATTTCTGCTGCCTTTTTATAATCTTCACCAGTAACCTTTCCCATTGGTAAATCAATAAGTATTATTTTTTTATTGCTAATGAAATCTTTTGCTGTATCTATAGCCATATTTTTTCCCTTATTATTTGGAGCAAATATAACTGATGAGTTCTCCATTGCCTTGACGGCTTTAATAGTTAGAAGTTCCTTATCTCCTGGGCCTGTACCAATACCATATAATTTCTTCATTATCTCTCTCCTATTATTTCTCCAAGATGTTCTAAAAATATATCTTGGATAAGCTTATATTCACCTAAACCTCTTAAACATACTTCAACTTGAAAACCTTCCCTTTCAAGTATTGATTTCCAAGAGTCATCATCCTCAGAAGCCATATCATTTACTACATGATCTCCTGCTACTAGCATAAAGGGTTTAAGTTTTATCTTTTTTATATCTTTTTCTTTTAATTCTTTTATTATATCTTCTATGGTTTTACTTCCTTCCACTGTACCAATAAAGACATTTGTGAAACCTTTTTCATGATAAGTATTTTCTAATATTTCATAGACTTCATCCGCCTCGTGATTAGAGCCATGACCCATGAATACTAATGCCTCGTTATCTCCTAATTCATTGATTTCTATGGATTCAACAATTCTTATATAATCATTCTGTAGGCTCAATAATGGCAATCCTAACTTTACATCATATTTAGTAAGTTTCTCATATTCATGTCCAGGGATTATATGTAGAGGCTGGATATATATTTCTTCTATACCTTGATCTTTCATCTCTCTCATTGCTTCGTCAGGGTTAAACACATGGATATTGTCCCTTTTCTTTAATATGTTGATAACCATTTGGGAGGTAAATGCCCTTAAAACTAAGTAATCTTTTTCATATCTTTCTTTTATTAGGTTCTCTATGCTTTCTATGCATAGCTTTCTAGTATTCTGGTAGGTAGTTCCAAAACTAGCTATTATTATCCCTTTTTTCATAAAATCTTCCTTTCTTCATATGATAAAAACTCTTCTTCGTTTTTAAATAAAATAGTATTAAATTTCTCATGAATTCTAACAAGCCAAGGTTTTGTTAAGGAAGCTTCATTTAATAATTTATCTTCGGAAAAAACCTTTTGCTTTTCACCTTCGTCAATTATACTACCTTTACTTAATATATAAATATAATCACAGATATCATAAATTAAATCCATATCATGACTAGATATTATAATGGTTTTACTACTACTTATCTTATTGATTATCTCTTTCATTTGTTTTGTCATATAAGGGTCTAGACCGGAGGTTGGTTCATCTAATAGGAGTATGCTTGATTCCATGACTAAGACACCGGCAATAGCAATCCTTTTCTTTTGACCATAGCTTAAAAAGTGTATAGGCTTATCCACTAAATCAAGGGCATCAACTTGCATCAAGGCATTAACTACCTTCTCTCTTATTATATCCTCACTAACACCCATATTTCTCAATGAAAAGGCTATATCATCAAATATATTTGAGTAAAATAACTGCTGATCAGGATTTTGAAATACCATATTAACTTGTTTCTTATACTCCCTTAAATAGGCTTTATTATATTTTAGGGGAATATCATTATATGTTATTGAGCCTTTATTTGGCTTTAAAATCCCCATAATATTTAGAAACAAAGTTGATTTTCCTGAACCATTTGCTCCAATAATCCCTATTACCTTCCCCTTGGAAGTGTCTAAATTTATATTATTTAATGCTTCTGTTCCATCCTCATATTTATAATATAGATTGTTTACTTTTAACATTTAATCACCTAGTTTAAATTCTCCATCATATAGTTTACATTCTAAAGATATATTCATCTCATTATGTTTTATAAATACTCTGGTGAAAAGATTTCTAATAAGTAATGCTGTAGACCTTAATGCAATTCTTTTATTTTCATATCCAAACTTCATGGTTTGTGCTAAGTAAATATTATTTGCTTCCTCAATGAAGATAAATATACTTCTATAAATCAGTACCATTAATTCAATTAACAGATTAGGTACTTTTAATTTCTTTAGGGCCCTAATAATATCCATTATTGGAGTAGTTAAAATCAAGAAATATACTGATGTTAAAGATGATAATACTGTTATAAATAGTCTCGCTCCTTTATATAAGGATTCAGTAGTTATACCAATACAAATATTCCTTACCTGGAAATAGTAGAGATAATTATAACCATTGACTGAAACCACTATGGTCATTATACTAAGTAACAAAAAAGATAAAGGTAATATTAGCATCTTAAAATAACTTCTAACTGGAATCTTAGCTATTCCAAGGACTAGAACAGCCATAAAAACGATGGTAAATAAATCAAAATAATAATTGTTGATTAATCTTGGTATAGCTATCCCTCCACAGGAAAGAAGAATCTTTACCTGTGGAGAGCAGTCTTTCAATCTATTGGTATATGCATATCTATCTATTAAGAGCAACTTTATATCTTTCCTTTAACACACCTAAAATATAACCTATAAGTCCAGCACCAATAGCCACTTGAAGTGAGAATAACAAGCTCTCTATCTCACCACTTGGTGGTTCCCAAAATGACTCGAACCATGGCTCATAATCTGGATTTATCTCTTGAATCACTTCCTCCGCTTGTCCATCAGCTCCACCAAATTCAGAATCTCCTTTTATAATTAAGGGAGTAATTACTATTATGGCTATTAAAAATAGTAGAATAATATTTTGTTTAAATAGACTCTTCAAGCTTTATCACTCCTTCTTTTCTATATTCTTGAATAAGATTAAATACCATTACTGTTACAATCCCCTCAACAATTGCCAATGGCAATTGAGTAACTGCAAATACAGATAAGAACTTTGTAAAGGATACTATAATTCCTCCCGTAGTATCTGGGAATGCAAGGGAAAGTTGGATTGACGTAACTATATAAGTAGCCAAATCCCCTAAACTTGCTGCTAGAAAAACAGTAAAGCCTTTATTTTTACCACCTTTACTCAAAAGCTTATAAATTCCAAAAGATACAAATGGGCCTACTACCGCCATTGAAAATGCATTTGCTCCCAAAGTTGTTATCCCTCCATGAGCTAATAATAGGGCTTGAAATAACAGTACTATAGTTCCTATAACTGTCATAGTCATTGGTCCAAATAATATGGCACCTAGCCCTACTCCTGTTGGGTGAGAACAAGAACCTGTAACCGATGGAATTTTAAGAGCAGATAAAACAAATACGAATCCACCTACTAGACCTAGCATCATTTTATGATCTTGTCCTTCTCTTAATCCTTTCCCTACCTTTTTAAGTCCTATGACTAAAAATGGTAGAGTTAGTACTGACCAGACAATTGCCCATTTAAGAGGTAAAAAACCCTCCATAATATGCATTGCCTGTGCAACCTGTGGAGTCGCAACTAAAACAATAAGAGCAATCCACATTAAAAACTTCTTTTTCATATAATCACCTCACATTTATTTTAAAGGAATAACCTTTACTAAGTTAGGTGACCTATGAAGGAAAATAAAAATCCCTAACCTGAATAGATTAGGGATGGAAATTATACTAATACAAATATAATACAAAATAGTATAATTATAAGTTTTTCCTTCCCTCCGAAGGTCACTTCAATACCATTAGGCAGGTCTCCTGACTTGTGATTCATTTTACTCTCAGCACCTTCCCGGATTGGTCCAGTGGTATACGCTGATTTCATCATCACTTACAGTAGCGGGGGCTGTATGGGATTTTCACCCATTTCCCTATTAATCCTTAACGGAACCTAAAGTATTCTTATTCAATTTTCATTTTTATGCTACCATAAAACAAAAATTAATACAAGATATTTTTATTAGTATATTGGGACTACTTATAATGTATTTTACTTTATTAGCTTGATTAAAGTATAAATAACTACTAGCAACACTTGGCTACGGTACATAATTTCTATAGAATTTTTTATATGTTTTTTGTTTATAGGATTTATTTTATCTCCAATAGTAGGCTTTTCTACTAGCTTTCCATGATAATAGTTGCTACCACCTAATTGGATACCTAAAAGTCCTGCTACCGCCCCTTCAGGATAAGGAGCATTTGGACTTTTGTGATTTTTCCTATCTCTAAACATTATTTTAATACCATTTACAAGATTAAACCTACCTATAGACCCTAAGGACATAAGTAAGCCTGTAATTCTAGCTGGTAGAAAATTAAATATATCATCTAGCTTTGCAGGAAAATATCCAAGGTCCTTATACTTTTCATTCATATAGCCAAGCATAGAGTCCATAGTATTAATAAATTTATAGGCTAGTCCACCTGGTGCTCCTAATAGGGTAATGTAAAATAAAGGAGCTATGACTCCATCCGAAGTATTTTCTGCTACTGTTTCAACTGTTGCCCTAACAATTCCTTCTTCATATAAATTCTTTGTATCCCTACCTACTATATAGGATAACCTAATTCTTGCTTCTTCTATCCCTAAGTTCAAGGCCTTATATACCTTCATAGCCTCATAATGCAAGGATCTTGCAGCTATGCAAGTATATATTAGATAAACATTGACTATATTATACAAGATGTTATAGGGTTTAATTGCTTTTAGCAGTAAAAATGGTATAAGGAATCCAAGACTAATATTGATTACTACAATTATAAAGCCTGCAAATTTCAAGCCCTTATTAGTTTTAGCTATTCTTCTAGCTACTTTGTCCTCAAGGGATATTATCCTCCCCATTAGCTTTACTGGGTGGGGAAAACTATAGGGGTCTCCTAATATAAAGTCTAATATTACTGCCAATATTATATTGGTTACCATCTTTCTTCTCCTTTTATGCTACAAACAAGGATTAATCTAATCCCATAATTTTATAGATGTAGTTAATATCCATATTTTCTCGGATGACCTTAGATAGTTTATCTAATTCCCTATTTATCTCTTCCATGGTTTGCTCAATTTTATTGCATTTTTTATCATAGTCTACTAAACTATCTTCATCTACTAATTCTAAGTGTGCAAAGGGAATTGTTCCTACAACTGGAATATTTAACAGTTCTTCTATCATTTTAATTCCTGGATCTAGTAGGGTCTTGTCTCCTCTGAATTTATTTATTATAAGTCCCTTTATTCTTTTTCTTTCATGGTCTTCTAATAACATTACAGTACCATAAAGGGAAGCAAATACTCCTCCTCTATCAATATCTGCTACTAGGAGGACTGGGGCATCGGCCATTTCAGCAATTCCCATATTTACAATATCATTTTCTTTTAGGTTTATTTCTGCTGGACTACCTGCCCCCTCTATAACAACTATATCATTTTCATTTTCTATCTCTCTATATGTATCTAGTATCATGGGTTTAAGAATATTCTTATACTTAAAATATTCCCTAGCCTCCATATGGTCTTTATCTTCACCTTTTAATACAACCATAGACCCCTTATCAGTTTTTGGTATAAGTAAGATTGGGTTCATATTTGGATGGGGTTCAAGACCTGCAGCTATTGCCTGTAAAGTCTGGGCAGTACTAATCTTGTATCCTTCTTTAGTTGTATAATATTTTGAAGACATATTTTGAGACTTAAATGGATAAACCTTATAGCCATCTTCTTTAAATATCTTACAAAGGCCTGTACATAATAGGCTCTTGCCTGCTGAAGATGTAGTACCTTGTATCATAATATTTGCCATATCTACGCCTCCTACCTATATTTTCTTATTTCTTCTTTTAAATTTTCTATCTTATATTCTAAGGATAGTATGGGATTTAAATTATATTTATCTACTAAATAATATAGGTCTACTATTTCTTCTATAATAGGACTTTGGTGAAGATCGTATTGGCCATCATTAGAATGAATATGAATATATTCAATATAATCTCCTAACTCCCTAATCCAATCTTCTAAAGAGGCTGTCCCGAGTTTAGCATGGCCTATATCTAAATTAATTTTAATTTTAGGTAAGGCTATGGTATCTATTAATTCCCCTAACATAGTTGGAGTTTCTTCAAAGATATTTTCTAGAAGAATAGTTCCCTTATAGTCTGGCACTTCATCCAATATCTTTAACCAAAATTCCTTAGCCTGCATATTATTTAACTTCCTTAATCTCGGCTCATTTAAATATGGATTTATTTGACTATGAAATATTAGATAGTCTATGTCTAATTCCCTTGCTGCTTTTATTGTATATAGGTATTTTTTATAGCTAATTTCTCTAATGTCCTTGTCTGGACTAGCTGGTTTCAAGTCTAAGAAGGGACCATGTAAGGCTTTTATATTGTTAAAATCCTTAAGTAGGACTTTATAGTCACCTATTATTCTATTCCTATCCACTAAGGATAGATTTGGTTCCACAAAATCCTGCAATTCTACACCAAGATTTAGGGCCTTTATTTGATCAATATTTAATTCTCCCATATGTGACACTGCAATTAAAATTTTTCTTCCCATAATTTTCTCCCTAAATAGTTCCAAGAGCAACCTCCCCGGCCTCAAACTAATTTCCTTATAAGAAATTCATTCTTTTAGATGATTCCATTATATCAAATAAAAAAATATTCTCTACTCTTTTTTACTTTTCCTTTATTATTGTCCCAAAAAATGCTTGAAGCCCTGGTTAAACCAGGGCCTTTCATCTTTTGTTTCTTAGTTTTTTATCCTTAGTTGGTATATTATGTAGTTATAAGCAAGTCCAAGGTTCTCTAATAACTACAAGTTAAATATATCATTAAATACTTTTAAATAAAATCCTGAATTTTGTCCTTACATTAGGTACATCTGTCCTATTTTATATCCCTATTCCTTATCCAATATGCTGCAGCTTCTGTTCTATTGGAAACATTTATCTTTTTAAAAATATTGCTTACATAGTTTCTTACGGTCTTCTCTGATATGTATAATGAAGCGCCTATTTCCTTATTAGTTTTTCCCAAACTTAACATTTCCAGTATTTCCTTTTCCTTTGGACTTAAGATCGAATCCTCCATTGAACTGCTTTTATCCTTCTTAATATTAGTAAAAATTATTTCTGTTACTGAAGAATCCAATACTGATTCTCCTTCATAGACAGATATTATAGTTTTAATTAATTCTTCTGCATCAGCATTTTTAAGTAGATAACCATCTACACCAGATCTTATGGCCTCTACTACTAAGTGGTCTTCAGTATAGGCTGTTAATATTATTATTTTTATTTCAGGAAATATGTTCTTTATGCTATTACATCCGCTAATCCCATCTCCATCTGGTAATTTAAAATCCAACAATACTACATCAGGCTTAAGTTCCTTTATCATGTCAATTCCTTCGTTTAAGGTTGAAGCTTCACCACATACTTCTAACCTATTATCCAGTTGTAATAATAGTCTTAAGCCTTCCCTTACCACACTATGATCGTCAACTAATAAAACTCTTATGGCTTTTGTCATCTTTATCCCTCCCAAGGGACTATAAGTCTAATTTTTGTTCCACTGTCAATGGCTTCAATATTTAATAATCCACCAATTCTTTTAGCTCTGGCCTCCATTGATGTAAGACCTAAATGCTTATCATCATGGTTTATAGTCCCGATACCAATGCCATTATCTAATATTTCAATATGCAAAAAGTTCTCTTGGGCTTCGATATTGATTTTACCCTCAGTTCCTTGCGAATGTTTAATAATATTCGTTATAGCTTCTTTTATAATATAATATATTTGTGTAGATTTTTCAGAGGATAACCTTCCACAGTTTAAGGAATACTCACTATTTAAGCTTAACTTTATCTCTTGATTTTCATTTAATTTACTTATCATTTGTTGGATATTCTCATTTAAATCTTCAATTTCTATTGTTTCCAAAGTGTTAGATGATAGAAACTTTCTTGTCTTATTTATTGTGCTATTTATATCATTTTTGATTTGCTTTAGTAAGTCTTGATTTTCCCTATTCTTCATTAAATACTCTATTTTTAATCCTACACCATATAAATCTTGTATAATGCCATCATGTAATTCAATACCTAATTTTCTCCTTGCTTCGGAAGTTATTCTGTGCTCTTCCAGCCTTTTTAATCTTTCCTTCTGTTCCCAACCAAAGGTATCTATTACTTTTATTAATAGGCTGTTAATCATTATCCCAACAGATGCTTTTACAACTTGTATGGGAATATGAAATGTATTGGATATTAATTGGCAATTTATTACATTTGCTGGAAAAAAATCCATTTTACATACAAATAGACCTTCCAATATACCGTATACCAAAAAAATGTTTGCAAGGGCAAAATACCTCTTTGCCATTAGATAGGACTTGTTTTTCTTTATTTCCTTAGAATTCATGTAAAGGGCTATGGCTGAAATTAATCCACTTGGTAGTGCCAATATATATCTTGCAATTATAGTATTGTATTCTGGATTATTAGAATGATAGTCTAGTCCATAATAATTAACCAGACTAATATATCCAATAAACCAAAGAATACTAATAATGGCAGGTACTTTTAAGGCATATGCTTTTCTCTTTTCCTTTAATGGCAAAAGGCTAATGCCAAAATACATTAGGTAAGCAAAGGATGCAACTTTAAATACCTGTTTAACATTGAAGATAATAGGCTCATACTCCATAAATAATTCTGTGAGTGTAGCCATTGTCATCCATTCAGATGTACCATGGAGGATTCCAAAATATCCTAGATATTTTAACGACTTTACCAAGGGTAGGTTTGTCAGTTCCTTACCCTTGTCTTGGATTGAGAATATCCCCATATTAATAAAGGCAAAACCATATATTAAATATATTATAAAAAATACCTCTGGCATAAAAATATCCCCTTTGTATATATTATATCATAAAACTTGGACTTCAGATTTCATTAGTATCTTATTATCCATACCTAGTTCTTTTTCTCTGTTAATAGAATATCATAAAAATGAGGATTGATAAAGTAATAGAGTTGTTATTATATAAAAAGTACTACAAAACTATGAGCCCTTATTTCATGTGAAATTAAGGGCTCAAACATTCACTATTTATAATACTTATTTACATGGTAATCAAATAAGGCATGTAATACTGCCAAAGTATTATCTACAGATACTGTAGCACCTGTATAGGCATCTACGAAATCAACCTTTTGTCCGCTTCTTTCTACTTGTCCAGCATCTTTAATATCTCTTAATGTATTCAATCCATCTACTTCTGCCTTGCTCTTATATTGTAAATATGGTAACAATTCTTTTTCTATTTCTTCATATGTAACTCCATTTACTGGGTTTGTTGGGCTATCTCCCCAAAAATGATAGCTTATATTCCTTATAGTTGCTTCTTCAGGACTATTGTTGTTATTGTTGATTTCTACATATAAGAGATGCTGGTAGTTTTCAGATGCTGCTCTACAAGTACAAGATAAGTAGCTTACTTGGTACTTAGTATAATTGTCCATCTCATATTCAAATAGTATTACAGCAGCATAGTCATTTAGTTCGTTACCTTTACGATGTTTATAAGTGATAATTTTTTCATTGCTAAAATTGTCAAAATCCATATTGGCTGCACTTTGGGAACATCCAGTTAGTAGCAAAATCAATAATAAAAATAATGCTAAGTATTGTATTTTTTTCATAATGTCCTCCTGTTATGACCTTTTTTCTGTAAGTTGATTGAAGTCAATTAGGCGATATCTTAGCTTGTGAAATGCATTGTAGTCATACATATTGTTTTCACCATAGGAAACCTTAACATGTACTGTATGGTCTCCTTTGTATCCCCAGAAACCGCCAATATTGTAGATCTTACTTGGATCATAACCTAGTTCAATTAATAGACCCCTTGTAAATCCTGCATAACCTCCACCACCGCACATGAGGAATATATGCTTATCTTCTGGAAAAAGGTCCTTAACTATCATTTCTGATTCTTCAAAATTTGCTGTCACTGAAGCTATGTTTCCGTCATCATCCCATGTTAAGGTGAACAAGGTAGGTCCATTATATTGGGTTTTTGCTACTTCTGGTGGTAAACCAGTTAAGTTAGCAAGATAAGGATATGGAACTACTTCAAATCCTTCAACAGTGCCTGATAAGACTGGGTCTCCACCTATTGCACCATAGTCGCCTGGGTCCACTAGCATTCTAACATCAATATATGCTACATCCTCTCTTCCTAGCCATTGATCGATTGTTTCAACATTAATGTTTTTGTCTACTCCAAACATGCTAGTTTCATCTGGCTCAGCAGCTGGTATTTCTGGTAATGCTTCATTACTAGAACAGGCTGCCAAAGATAAAGCTACTGCTAAAATGATAAGTAGTTTTAAATATTTTTTCATTTACATCCCCCCTATATTTTATTGTATCATTAGTGAAATTATTGTCAATTAATTATGGGAAATATTGTCACTTTTGTAAATTTGATTGGTCTTTTTACAAAAGCTTTTATTATAATATTTGACTTACTAGTTCAATACAGTCTTCCTCTGTATTATGATTTTACTAATTATATTTTTGTAAGTCTGTGGCTAAAATTTTTGGTTAATATATTAACTATTTTAGGGGGAATTAAAAATCCCTTGATTGTTTACAATCAAGGGACTATATTCATTACAAAATGGCTTATTTGCTTAAATCTAATAGGTTAATGCCTATCTCATGGCTAAATTCTCTGTCTACCCTGCCTTCAATTACATCAATTATTATTTCTCCTGTAGCACTGATATAAGCATGGTTTAAATGACCACCAAACATATTGTAACTATCATCACACAATCCTATATGAAGATGTATATATACTTCACCATCCATCTCAGAAATATTTCCTACTAAACTTATAACCTCCATATCACCTTCAAATTCCTTAGAAAAATATTCCTTTTCCCCTATTTTAAATAATCCAATTTTAGCTTTACTTACGGCTCCAATACCAGATACACTTCCAAGGTGTATTTCTTCCTTAGCTGCCAAGCTTTTTATGGATTCTACGATCTCTTCTCCTCTTTCTAACCTAACTACATATTTATTCCCAAATCTCTTGTATTCCATTATAATACTCCTTTCTCACCAGATAATTCTTACGTCCTTCCTCAATGTTTTCTTATTTTAATAGTTTCCCTTATAGTACTAATTTTAATCTAAAATATATATATTTATTTAATACTTAATAAGCCAGATTTCATAGCTAGTTTCCTAAGGACTGGATTGTACATGGCTGGAGATTTTAAATTTTTCATAATTAGATTTAACCTAATATCCCTTACCTTATTCTTATACCTATCCAAAAATCCATCTAAACCAACTTCAAGACTCTGGGCTAAATATAAGGAGGTTTTCAAGGCATAGCTTATTCCCTCAGCTGAACTAGGGCTAATTGCCCCTGCAGCCTCACCAACTAAGGCAATATTTTCATTTCCCGCATAAAACTGGGCTAGTTTCTTTGGCCTATAGATGAAAGCCCCTTCTGTTTTTACCTTGTTATTAAATACTAAACCTAATTCTTTCAATTTTCCTTTTAAGATCTGGTATTTTTCTATAGGATTATCTTTGGGCTTAAGAGCAGACCCTAATAAGAGATAATTCTCCTTGGGGATAATCCAAGAATAGAAGTCGCTTATTTCTCCATCAAAAATAGCTGTGAAATATGGCATAGGATCTGAAGATTCATACCATTCCTGTATAGATATATACTCAACTGGGGCAAGAAAGTCCTTGCTAATAGACCTCCTAACTTTAGAGAAAGAACCATCTGCTCCGATAATAAGCTTTGTCTTAGCAGTAATCTCTTTTCCATTGGATATATATTTTAATTCATATCCACCAGGTATTTTAGAAAAGCTTTTAAATAGGCAGTTAAACTTCTTATCTATACTAGTTGGAAGTAACGAAACCAACCACCTATCAAACTTCTCCCTATCCATATTGTAATAGAAACGCTGGTATAGCCTTTCCTGATTATTTGTTAAATCTATAGTCCTAACTGCAAAAAGTTGTGGATCAACTAAAAGATCCTTAGGTACTCCTAAGCCTAGCTTTGCAATCATCTTCTGTGCATCAGGGGCAAGCAAGCCTCCACAAGGTTTTCTTATCTTATTTTTAGGATTTACATTTGCTAGGTCTCTTTTATCAATCAATAGGACATTATATTTATCACCGACTAACCTTGCAAGATTAGCCCCAGCTGGACCTGAGCCTATAATTGCTATATCATACATAATGCACCTCATTATTTCTTATTTATCACCTTGTCTTATTCTATTCTTCATCATCTCTCCTATATTCTAAAATATCACCTGGTTGACAGTCTAAAGCATCACAGATTGCCTCTAAAGTGGAGAATCTAATAGCCTTTGCCTTCCCATTTTTTAGTATAGAAATATTCGCCATAGTTATTCCAACTTTCTCAGAAAGTTCTGTAACACTCATCTTCCTCTTAGCCAACATCACATCAAGATTAATAATAATAGCCATTGTATTCACCTCAAATCGTTAAGTCATTATCTCTTTTTATGTCTATGGCATTCTGAAGTAGCTTTTGAAGAACTGCAGCGAAGACTGATACTACCATTGGCCCGAAAATAAAGATCATGCCAAGGATTATGACTCCAGGAGCATCATCAACTTCTGCCACAATATAATAAAGTGGCATACAGACTAGATGTAATATGCTTATCAAGCCAGCGCAGTTTTTTATATTTTTTATAGCTTTTACAGATAGGTCTGAAAATGCCTCATTACGGTCAATATAGGTCAAGAGTTTAAAGGCTTGGTAGAGGGCAATAAAAAATGGTATTGCTGATAGATACAAGGTAGTTAAAATACCATATAATATAAAAGCAATTCTAGTGCTACTTGTTGCAGCTTCTTTAGTAAATATAGGAAAAATAATTATACATAAGGCTAGGATTGGAAGCCCAATAAAAAATATTGCTGTTTTTAAAAGGATTGTCTCCTTCTTCATAAAATTCACCTCTTAAATATTATTATGAATTATTTTACCATAATATTTATCGTTTATCAATAAATATTTATCCCAATTCGTTAATTATTTATTGATTCTTGCCTTTGTATTATAAACAAAAAAATAAAACCTCTAATATTCAGAGGTTTCTTTACTAAACTAGTTGCCTATACAGTCCTAACTATATCATTAAATTCTTTTATTATCTTCTTAATCTTTTCTTCTCCTATTTCCTCAATACTTTTACCCATATCTAGGTGGTATTCTTCTATAAACTCATCTACTTTTTCCTTGGTCCTGCTATCTAATTTGTTATAGAAGTTTCCTAATACTGTGGTTAAAGCAATAAATGGATTCTTTTCTATGAAGTAGGATTCTGCCAAAACACCTATACCATATCTTTCGCATTTAAATACTGCCCTAAATGTTGTTTCTATTTGAAAGGCATATTTATAGGTATCAAACATATATAAGCCTCCCTTCATAAAGAATTTATTATATCTCTAATTCTACTTATATGTATTATAACATAAATTATATATTTCTTTCATCATAGGTGGTATAAATTGAGCAATGAAAAAAAGGTCTACCAATTGGCAGACCTAGAAAATACTTCTAAATTTTTCATATCTCTTATTTATTAATTCCTCTGCTTCTAATTCCATAAGAGATTTTATTTCTTGGGAAATATATTTCTTAATATTCCTTGCTGTAAGATACTTATCCTTATGAGCTCCACCTAGGGGTTCCCTTATTAGCTTATCTATAACTCCAAAGGCTAGTAGGTCCTTGGCAGTTAGCTTCATGACCTTGGCTCCTTCTTCAGCCTTTTTTGCATCTTTCCAAAGAATGCTTGCAAGACCTTCAGGAGAAATTACTGAGTAGATGGAATTTTCCAGCATCCCTATCCTATCTCCAACTCCAAGGGCCAAGGCACCACCAGAACCCCCTTCACCTATAATAATAGAAATAATTGGTGTCTTTAGCCTGCTCATTTCCATCAAGTTTAAGGCTATGGCTTCACCCTGCCCTCTTTCTTCTGCTCCTAAGCCACAATAAGCACCAGGAGTATCTATAAAGGTAATTACTGGCCTATTAAACTTTTCAGCCTGTTTCATAAGCCTTAATGCCTTTCTATAGCCTTCAGGATTTGGCATACCAAAGTTTCTTTTGATGTTTTCCTTAGTATTCCTCCCCTTCTGATGGCCTATTATGGTAACTGGAATCCCTTCAAACCATCCTATACCACCTATTATGGCGCCATCATCTCCAAAATACCTATCTCCATGAAGTTCCATAAAATCCTCTATTAGGATTTCAATATAATCTAAGCTTGTAGGCCTATCTTGGTGCCTTGCTATATTCACGATTTGCCATGGACTTAAGTTTTCATAAATCTGTTTTTTAATGGCATTTACTTTTCTTGATAAAATGTATATTTCATGGGAAAAATCAATATTATTTTTCTCTGAAATCTCTTTTAACTCATTGATCTTGTTTTCAAGCTCTATAACCAGTTTTTCAGACTCTATGAACTTACTCATGGACTCCACCCCCCTTGGAATGAAGTCTTAGTATGCTTGATAGGGTTTCCTTCATATCCTCTCTTTTTACTATCTTGTCTATAAAACCCTTTTCTAATAAAAATTCTGCCCTTTGAAAACCTTCAGGTAATTTTTGTCTAATGGTCTGTTCTATTACTCTAGGACCTGCAAAACCAATTAAGGCTCCTGGCTCTGCAAGGATTATATCACCTAACATAGCAAAGCTAGCTGTAACTCCACCAGTAGTTGGATCTGTTAAGACAGATATATAGAGTAGGCCACTTTCATCTAGCCTAGCCAAGGCAGCTGAAGTCTTTGCCATTTGCATAAGGGATAAAATACCTTCCTGCATCCTAGCCCCACCTGAGGCTGAAAATATTATTATGGGTAGTTCCTTTTCAATTGCTTTTTCTATAGCCCTTGTAATTTTTTCTCCTACAACTGTTCCCATACTTCCCATCATAAAACTAGGATTCATTATACATATAACTGCTCTTTGTCCATTTATATCTCCCTCACCTGAGATGACTCCTTCCTTTTCCATACTTACTTCTTTGGCTTTAGCAAGCTTAGCCTTGTAATCAGGAAAATCTAATGGATTTGAAGATTCTAAGTCTATATCAAATTCTATAAATGTACCCTGGTCTATTATATCTTCTATTATTTTTCTAGGCTCAATTCTAGAATCCTTAATCTTATCATAGGAAGTATTTACTAGCTTATTAACATTTTCAACTTCTTTAGCCTTTAAAAGGTCTTCCCTATCTGGTTTTCCTTGAACTGGTATTGTTGCATATTTTTTCTTTGTAAAGAAATCCTTAAGCATTTATGACCTCCAATCTATTTGTTTTCGCTAAATAAAACCTTTTCTATAAAGGATGTATCTATTTTATTCTGTATAAATTCCTCATTGTTTAATATTTCCTTTTGAAAATCTACATTGGTTTTAATTCCAATTATGACTAACTCATCTAAGGCCCTCTTCATCCTGTTTATAGCTTCATTCCTGTTAGCTCCCCATACTATTAGCTTACCAATCATAGAGTCATAATTTGGGGGGATGATGTAGTCTTCGTAAATATGACTATCTACCCTTATACCATAGCCTCCCGGAGCAAAGTATCTTTCTATTTTACCTGGAGAAGGCATGAAGTTTTTCTCAGGGTCTTCAGCATTTATCCTGCACTCAATAGAATGTCCATTTATTCTAATATCATCCTGGACTAGGTCTAATTTTTCTCCATAGGCTATTTTAATCTGTTCCTTTATTAGGTCAACTCCAGTAATTTGCTCTGTAATTGGGTGTTCTACCTGTATTCTGGTATTCATCTCGATGAAATAAAAGTTCTTGTCCTTATCTAGTAAAAATTCTATTGTCCCTGCACTTACATAGTTAACAGCCCTAGCTGCCCTTAATGCTACCTCACCCATTTTCTTTCTTAGGCTTTCATTTATAATACTGCAAGGGGCCTCTTCTAGTACTTTTTGATTTCGCCTTTGAAGTGAGCAGTCCCTTTCACCTAAATGTATTATGTTCCCATGGGAATCCGCCAATATTTGGAACTCAATATGTCTAGGTTTTTCTATAAACTTTTCCAAATACATCATATCATCATTGAAGGCAGCCATGGATTCTGATTTAGCCATATTGAATTTAGAAATAAACTCATCTTCATTATGGACTATCCTCATCCCTCGTCCACCGCCACCATTTGAGGCCTTTATCATTATTGGATAACCTATGTCTTTAGCCATTTCAAAGGCTTTATGAGCATCATTAGTAGCTTCCTTTGACCCTGGAACTACAGGTACACCTGCATCTATCATGGCCTTCCTGGCCTGGGCCTTATCTCCCATGATCTCTAAGTGTTCCTTATTAGGTCCAATAAATTTGATATTGTTTTTTATACAGGCATCTACAAGGTCCTTATCCTCAGACAAAAAACCATATCCAGGATGAATGGCATCTGCCTTGGTTACAAGAGCTGCGCTAATGATATTTTCCATGTTTAAGTAGGATTTTCTTGATGGTGCAGGACCAATACAAATAGCTTCATCTGCCATGTGTACATGTATAGAATCCTCGTCTGCTTCAGAATATATGGCTACTGTTTTTATCCCCATTTCTTTGCAGGTTCTAATGATTCTGACAGCTATTTCACCTCTGTTGGCAATTAATATCTTCCTAAACATTATACCCTCCTAATCTTCATTAAAGGTTGACCATATTGTACTATATCCTCATTTTTAACTAGTATTTCAACCACTTCTCCTGCTACTTCTGCTTCAATTTCATTCATTAATTTCATTGCTTCGATTATACATAGGGTCTGCCCTTTTTCAACTATACCACCTATTTTTACAAAGCTCTCTTCTCCTGGTCCAGGAGCTTGGTAATAAGTCCCAACCATTGGGGATTTCACAATATATAGGTTTTCATTTTCTAATGAGATTTCTTCTCTTTGTGTAAGTTTCTTATCATCTGCAACTTCTATGGTATTAGAAGCCTTAAAAGTTGAATCCTTGTCTTTATTAGAACTTCCTTTTGAGATTATTACTTTTGTATTATCTTTTTGAATCTCTACCCTTTCAATATCTGTATTGTTTATGGTAATGATCAAATCCTTAATGTCTTTTATATCCATCTTCATTCACCTCCTCATAAAAGTTTATAGTTTTTAAGAACTATAAGTATATATTATAACATATAATTTTATTCATCCGAATAAAAAACAACAGGAAAGCTCTCCTGCTGTTTTTAACTTATCTATAGCTCTTAACTGTTTTAATCATAGCCCTACCCCTATTTAATTTAGTCTTACTATTATTATCTCTATATTCTCTAAGGCTAGTGTATAAGCCACATAATAAATCCTTGAAGGTATGTCACTATCACAGCAATCATGTAAAACTAGTAATTCATAAAGCTCATTAATACCTTCTATATCCTTACCATGTTTAGCCTGTATCTCTCTTAGTAGTTTTTCATCTACCTTATCCTTTAATAATATTCTATATCTCATATAATCACTCCTATGAATTATTTTAATGCCGTGTACTTCTACTGTAGTTTTTACATTTTCTGCTTATTCATATCAACTACATCACTTTTCCTTAATTACCTTTATTCTATCAAATAGATTAACTAATTTCTACCAGTACTATTGACTAAACCTTTTTATAGGAAAAACCCGTAGCCAAGGTTTTCCACCTTATAAACTACGGGTTCTAAGTTTGCTGAGTTTCATGTTAGTTTTAGAATAATTGACCAGGTCAGATTTTTTATCCCCGACTTTACTAACTTACACTTCTTTATTAATTCTTTGTGCTATCTTTTCTTACACCGTTTTTATCAACTTCATAGTCATCCACCATGGTGTCTTTAGCAAGAGAACCATCGTAATAGAAGTAATACCAATTACTTTCTATCTCCATCCACTTATCTGAAACCATCAGGCCATTGTCGGTGAAGTAGTAGGTTTTGTCTTCTATGTCCATCCAACCTACAGTTGCATTATTTCCTGAGTAATATCTCCAATTGTCGCCTTCCTTCACCCAACCAGTTCTCAAGGATCCATTCTTATTGAAGAAATACTTCATTCCATCAATGGTCTGAGTTCCAGTAAGTTTCTTTCCATCCTTGTAGTAGAACCACTGACCTGAATCATTAATTGTCCAGCCATATGCTGTCTTAGGATCTATTGTCAAATTGATATAGCGATGGAGCATACAACTGAGTTCAGCACGGGTAGCATTATTTTTTGGATTAAATTGATTATTGGTATCACCTATCATGATGCCGGCCTGCTGCATGGCTGTGACTGCATCCTTATAAAGGCTACCAATACTTGCACCATCAGCATAAGATGTGGCTTCACGGATGATAGGCAGCTTATATCCAGTTGCCTTAGCATAATTTGCAAAGATGACTGCAATCTCATCCCGGGTAATTGGCCTATCTGGTGCAAATTTTTGATTACCTATGCCCTTCACAATACCTTTATTGTATGCCCATTCTATATAAGGACGGAAAGGACTATTGGTTTTCACATCAGTGAAACTATTGGTATCAAATGCATTTACATCTACACCACTCAACCTTCCTAGAGCAGTTACCAACATTGCCCTTGTCATGGCCATGTCAGGAGCGAAAGTAGTTTCAGAAGTTCCATTGAGCAAGCCTCTAGCTACTACATATTCGATAGACTCCTTACCCCAATGGTTTTCAATATCAATAAACTTTGCACTAGGTTCTTTATAACCTACACCATGGATTAAGAGATGGTTAGTTGTAATTTCCAATACACCTTCATCGATATCATAATTTGCTCCATCAATCAGTGTTGCATTGCCTCTTTCATTTACATATGCTCCACAAAGGTAGTTGGCTGTTTCATTCTCGTTTGCTTCATATTGTATAGAAATGGTTGCAATACCATCATTTAAATCAGTAATCATAATGGTTTTTCCATCCTTAACATAGCTAACTCCTATGTTATATATAGGCCTTCTACCTATATATTCCTTTGCTGCTGCAGCAATATTTTCTACAGGTTTAATTGAAATGGTTATATCTCCTTCACTCTGATTTTTAATTTCTTCCAAGGCCTTTTCATCAAAGCTGATTGTTACAGGGTATCCGCTGATCTTATAACTTTTAACTCCTGTCTTCACCAGTTTGTCGAAAGCACCTTGTGGGTGGGTTACTGTCAGTGAAGATACCTCCTTTGGTATAGTGAGATCTAACTCTACTGAAATTCCATTTCTGGTTTTCCCCTGTTCCTTAGCATAAGATTGGGCATCGGTTATTGCATCAGTAATAACCTTATCGGAAATTACTGTTTTGGCTTCACCCTTATCCTCTACTGTAACTTCTACAAGAGCTGCCACAGTTACTGGTTGGTCTGGTTTCTTTTCTTCTAGTATTGTTGTCTCTGTTTTTGGGGTTTCAACAGTAGGTGCTACATAGCTGTAGCCACCACCGCCAACGTTGCCGCCTCCGCCTTTATATGTCCAATTAGCAGTAATTGTGGTATCATTATTTGGCATGATAAAGGTGGTACTTGCACTGCTGGCATTAGAGAAACTACCGCCTCCTGATGTAGTCCAGCCAGCAAAGCTATAATTGGTCCTACTACCTGCATGGATGGTGACCTTAGCTCCAGGTGCATATTGGCCTGCTCC
>JAAYQJ010000168.1 GCA_012519355.1 Tissierellia bacterium
ACAAGGCTCCCCTAAAGTTATGATAGTATATATCGAATTCATCTTCAAAGGGTGCTCCCCATATGCTTTCTCCCCCTCTACCTGTACCTTCAGGGTCTCCACCTTGTATCATAAAGTCCTTAATTACCCTGTGGAAGCTAATCCCATCATAATATCCATTTTGGGCATGGGTTTTAAAGTTTTCTACTGCCTTAGGTGCTACTTCTGGAAAAAGTCTTATCCTTATTTCTCCAAAGTTTGTAGTTATTACTGCTATTTCTTCTCCTGCTTTAGGCATATTCAATTGCTCTAATACCATCTCTTCTCCTCCTTCTTTTGGTCCATTTTCATCAGTTATTTCAACTGGATCCTTATTACATCCGCTAAGGCTTAAGATTAAAAATGTAACTAATATTAATACTATAATCCTTGTTATCTTCTGCATCTTTCCCTCTCCCATCTAGTTAATACTTTTATAGAATACCATATTAATATTTTTTTGTGAATACTTATACTAATTATGGCTTATATAAGTATCATTATCAAAATTAACACTAATAATTCCCGGTAATTGATAGATTTCTATATTAAAGTCTTCCCTGTTGAAGTTATTAGGAACTTTTACTATAAAGTGAACCCTCATTACGGCTTCTTCATCTGCACATTGAAATTCATTGCTTTCTATCTTTATATCCCTAATACTAATACCATATCTAGCAAATAAGGTGCCTATATTGCCAATTAGACCTGGTCTGTTTAAGCCAACTACTTCTATTTCCTTATATTTTCTCATTACCCTTCTTTTTTCTAATACTCCTAAGCTCATTAAAGTCAAGAGTACAATTCCAGCAGTGACTATGGCTCCTAAATAATATCCAGCACCTATGGCCAATCCAATACCTGCGCTTACCCAAAGACTAGCAGCAGTAGTCAGCCCCATAATATTATTTCCGGTCCTCATAATAGTCCCAGCACCAATAAAGCCTATACCGCTTACAACCTGAGCTGCAAGCCTTGCTGGGTCACCAGTCAATACTCCATTCCCTAAGATATAGAAACCATCAATGGAAACTAGCATAATTAAAGTAGACCCTATTGTCACTAAGATATGGGTCCTTAAACCTGCAGGCCTATTGCTAATTTCTCTTTCCGTGCCTATGAGGCCTCCTATTATTGCAGCTACTATTAATCTTATTATTATTTCAGTATTGGGAATCATCCCTACCATTCCTTTCAAATATCAAATTAAGTATTATTTATATATGTACTAGAATATTCTTTTGTCACTATATGATTATTTATTACCCAAAATATTAATCTCCTACATTTTATTATGTTATAATAATTGAGTAAATTTTTTTTGGAGGTTATTTTATGATTGTAGAGAAAAAATGTAAAGTTTGTCCTGTAGGCTGTAATCTTGTTATTAAAAAGGATAGTTCTAATCCATCAAATTACACAGTTGAGGGCAATAGGTGTAATAGGGGGCTAGAATTTGGCATAAAAGAAATGAAGGAACCATCCAGGATACTTACTTCTAGAGTATTATTGGAAAATGGTCCCATGAGTAGGTTGCCCGTTAAAACCACTGGCATTATTCCAGAGGAATTAGTAGACCAATGTATGGAGATAATTAAAGTAACAAAAGTATCAGCTCCTGTAAAAAAGGATCAAGTGATTATTAAGGATATTTTAGGTACTGGGGTGGATGTTGTGGCTGCTAGAAAGGTAAATAGGCTCTAATTAAGCCTTCAATCCCTTTTTTAAAACATATAAAAGTGAACTGGTTAAGACTATCCCTTTAAATATGGAGCTTAT
Source organism: Tissierellia bacterium (assembly GCA_012519355.1). Classification (GTDB taxonomy): domain Bacteria; phylum Bacillota; class Clostridia; order Tissierellales; family Tissierellaceae; genus JAAYFT01. The sequence continues at coordinate 1,798 of JAAYQJ010000168.1, forward strand.
GCTTATGCTCCACCACACTCCTGTCATACCTAAAAGACCACTTAATATATAGGCACCAGGAATCCTTAGGCCATTTAGTACTATGCCAGTTATGGCAGGTATATGAGTCCTACCTAAACCATTAAATCCACCTATAGACCCTATTTCTATTGCCATGAAAAACTGTGAAATTCCTAGTATCCATAGGTATATCTTACCTTGGGAGATGGCTAATGCATCTTCTGGAGTGAATATTCTAAATATAGGTTCACCTGCAACCATTAAAAGGATTGTGGCAAATAGGCCAATGACCCCTACTATTTTTAATCCACTATAATATCCTTCCTTTACCCTTTCATAATTTCTGGCCCCATAGTTTTGGCCTACAAAGGCAGATATGGCTGTAGAAAAGCCTTCAGTGGTCATCCAAGTTATAGACTCAATTTGAGAACCTACAGAGGTTACTGCCACAGGAGTAGGTCCCCATTGGGCTAGTATCCTAGTTAGGATCATGGATATAAAAGCATGTACTCCTGATTGTAGACTAGCAGGAAAGCCTAATTTAA
>JAAYQJ010000169.1 GCA_012519355.1 Tissierellia bacterium
TAGAAGTGTTCTAAATGTAAACCATGGCAAAATAAAAATACTATATTCAAATATATTTAAATTTAAACACATTTGAATATAGTATTACCTTCTCTAACTAATTATTTCATTTTGCCTCTAATAAATTTCTCTGTAGAAACTTAATCTTTAACTTTGTATGTTCTATATACTCTTCCTCAGTGATTTGTGATTTCTCCCTTAATTCCTTTAATAAGTCTACCATCCTTTCACATAGTAGTGCCAATTCAAGTTCTAAATTCATGCTTTTATCCCCTTCCTCAACTTTAATATACATATTGTAGTATATTGTTGTTTTTTATTAATTATGTCTTTTTTATAAATACCCCTTTATAAAATAGCTGTCCAATACTACATTTTATAAAGCAATTCAATAATTTAGACATACTAATTTTGTCGAACTATTTGATTGGCTACTGTTAATATATGCACAAATTATTAAATTAAATGTAAAGATTTTAAAACATATGTAAAATAATTAAAAAAAATAATTTCACTGATATTAATTATACTACATAAATTAAAATTTTCCTGCTAAATTTTAACAAAAAAAAATAGCCCTTACGGACTATTTTTATAATTTAATATTTTCTTTGCTAAATTCTTCTTTTATTAAGGGTATTATCTCATCCACATTTATTTCCTTTTTATCTTCATCTTTTCTAAGTGAATATTCTACTATGGACTCACTAGCCCTCTTTCCTACTGTTATTCTAATAGGAATTCCTATTAAGTCCCTATCATTAAATTTAACTCCTGCCCTCTCATTCCTATCATCTAGGAGAACTTCAACTCCTAAGGAATTTAGTTCTTCATATATTTTCTCACCTAATTCCAATTGTTCTTGATTCTTTGCATTTACTACTGTAATTATTACATGGTAAGGTGCTACTACTAGAGGCCATATTATACCGTTTTCATCGTGATATTGTTCTACTACTGCCATCATGGATCTAGAAACACCTATTCCATAACATCCCATGACAAAGGGTCTTTCTTTCCCATTTTCATCTAGGAAGGTGGCATTTAAGGATTCAGAATATTTGGTACCTAATTGGAATATGTTACCTACTTCTATCCCACTATCCATTTGCAGGACTTCTCCACATTGAGGACATATATCTCCTTCTCTTATCAATAATAGGTCTTCTACTACTTCACCTGTAAAGTCCCTTCCATAGTTTACATTTTTTATATGGTAATCTGTTTCATTGCCACCTATTACTAAGTTTTTCATCCTAGTGATTCTAGAGTCAATTAATATTTTTACTTCTTTCTTCAGGTTCATTGGGCCCGTAAAGCCTTTGTTTCCCCCTGTAATGTCAATTATAAGTCCTTCATCTGCCATTTCCAATTCATGTTCAGCGATACCTAGGTGGTTACATAGCTTTGTTTCATTTAGCTCCCTATCTCCTGGAATAACAGCAATAACAGGTTTCCCACCTGCACTATATACTAAGGACTTTGCAAAGTTGGATGCTTTTATTTGGAAGAATTCTTCTAATGCTTCAATAGTTGTAACTCCAGGTGTATATACTTTTTCTATTGGAAGTTCTTCTTGACTATCTTCTACTTTATATACAACGGCTGCCTTTTCATCAGTAGCTGCATAGTCACAGTGTTGGCAATAGGCAACAATACCTTCACCTACCTCTGACATAGCCATAAACTCATGGGAAGTACTTCCACCCATTGTTCCAGAATCCCCTTGTACTACTTTGTACTTTAATTTTAGTCTAGTGAATACCTTGTCATATGCCTTCCACATTACGTCGTAAGATTTTCTCATATTCTCTTCATCTACATCAAAGCTATAGGCATCCTTCATTATGAATTCTCTACTTCTCATTAAACCAAATCTAGGTCTTTTTTCATCCCTATATTTAGTTTGAATTTGGTATAGGTTTAATGGTAATTGCTTATAGGACTTTACTTCACCTTTTATTATGTTTGTAAAATACTCTTCATGGGTAGGCCCAAGACAAAATTCTCTTTCATGCCTATCCTTTAATCTAAACATTTCTGGACCAAAGTCCTGCCATCTTCCTGTAGCCTCCCATAATTCTCTAGGTTGGATAGCAGACATTAAGAGCTCTTGAGCTCCTGCATTATCCATTTCTTCCCTAACTATGTTTTCAATTTTTCGAATAACCCTATATCCCAAAGGGAGATAAGAATATACTCCACTAACTAGTTGCCTAATCATCCCAGCCCTTAAAAGTAATTTATGACTTGGAATTTCTGCTTCTGCAGGTGTTTCTCTTAATGTTGGCATATAAAGTTTAGACATTCTCATATTTTTTCCTCCTCCTTTTTTACAATTGACAACCTTCTTCAATGCAGAATCGATTACAGTCTTAGTGAATAGTGAATAACCATGGTAAGCAGTGAATTCATTCGCTGCCACAATCTAATTAATATTAACAACTATTCACTATTCACTATTAATTATTCACTAATAAATAAAACCTTCCATCTCATTTCTAGAGACGAAAGGTTGATTTCCGCGGTACCACTCTAATAAACCTTATGTAGTATAAGGTTCACTCGATAGTCTTAACGATACAATCGTATTAGCTTAATCGCTAAAAGCTCTGGGGTAGGTTCAATACCAGGGTGGTCAGAAGTCTTCCACCAATTGACTTCCTCTCTAGGACCTATAATATTTACTAGTCCCCTTCATTGCAAATTATGAATATTATAAAACATTATACTCATCTAAGCTTTTTATGTCAAATGTTTTTTCAATAAACATACACTATATGCAGAAATTCCTTCCTCTCTACCTACAAAGCCTAGCCATTCAGTTGTAGTTGCTTTTATATTAATATTGTCGATTGATGTAGAAAGTGTATCTGCAATTTTTTCTCTCATTTCCTCTATATATGATGCTAATTTTGGCCTTTGAGCTACTATGGTAGCATCTATATTGCCAATTTCATAACCATGTTCCTCCATGAGTTTGGCTACTTGGGATAATAAATATATGCTAGATATATCCTTATACTTATTATCTGTATCTGGAAAGTGTTTCCCTATATCACCAAGGGCCAAAGCCCCTAGGATACTATCCATTATGGCATGGGTTATAACATCTGCATCTGAATGTCCAAGTAAGCCCTTTTCAAAGGGTATATCAATACCAGCTAGAATCAATTTCCTATCTTCTACAAGTTGATGAACATCATAACCAAATCCTATTCTCATCTTATCACCTATTATCTACTTTGAAATAAAAATTCTCTTCTATTGTAGATCTTATCTTTTTCCTTAATTAATGATTCTGCAAGGACTATGTCCTCTGGTGTTGTAATCTTAATATTCTCATAGGAGCCCTTTATCATCTTTACATCATATCCTATTCTCTCAACAATAGAGCTATCATCTGTCCCTAGAAATCCATCACTGATGGCCTTTTCATAGCCTTTAATCAGTATATCTTTGAAGAAGCATTGTGGGGTTTGGGCTGCCCAGAGTAGACTTCTTTGTGGTGTATTATTAATATTGTTTTCTTCACCTACTACTTTAATTGTATCAGTAACTGGAACCCCTATTACACAGGCACCATGCTTTACAACTCCCTTTATTCCATCTTCAATATTCTCCAATTTTACAAAGGGTCTTGCTCCATCATGGGTTAGAACAATATCTGATTTTTCATTTAAAGCCAGAATCCCATTATAGACTGAGTCCTGTCTTTCTTTGCCACCCCTAATGATATTTGTAACTTTATTAAACTTATATTTCCTAACTATTTCTTTTCTACAATAATCTATTTCTTCTTCCTTAGCAACTAAAATTATTTCATCAATATATCTAGACCTTTCAAACTTTTCAATGGTATGAGCGAGGATAGGTTTTCCACCTATTGCTATAAATTGCTTATTTATCTTACTTCCCATTCTATTGCTCATGCCTGCTGCTGCAATTATTACAGAAACATAGTAGCTTTTATACATTATTTTCACCTCTTAAGTATTATAGCATAAGTAGTCCAGTAGTAAACAGAGTTTTTTCAAAAAAAGCTATAGAAAAAGACCCTCTCGGGTCTATACTGCTCTATCAACCATTGACTTTGGCTTAGCAAATATCATCCTACCAGCAGATGTTTGTAGTACTGAGGTTACTATAACATCTATAGTCTCCCCAATAAATTTTCTTCCTCCTTCGACAACTATCATAGTACCATCGTCTAAGTAAGCAAGACCTTGATTAAGCTCTTTTCCATCTTTAATTACATGTACAACCATCTCTTCGCCAGGAAGTACCACTGGTTTCACTGCATTTGCCAATTCGTTAATATTTAATACTTCAATACCTTGTACCTCAGCAACCTTATTAAGGTTATAATCATTAGTTATAATTTTTCCTTTAAGTATTTGAGTTAACTTAAGTAGTTTAGAATCTACTTCTTCTACTCCATCAATTTTTTTATCATTGATTATTACTTCTATATCTAATTCTTTTTGTATCTTATTTAAAATATCTAAGCCTCTCCTACCTCTATTTCTCTTTAAGGAATCAGAAGAATCGGCAATATGTTGCAATTCCTCTAATACAAACTGAGGAATAACTAAAGGGCCTTCAATAAAACCTGTTTTACAAATATCTGCTATTCTACCATCAATAATAACAGAAGTATCTAATACCTTAGGACAAGTTTTACTAGAGGATTTTATTCTGTCCCTGGAACTCCTCCTAATGTTTCCTAAATTACTTTGTATATCATCCTTCTTCCTATTTGGAATGGTAAGGCCTAAATAACCAAAAATACCATACAGGACGATAGAAGAAACAACACCTACATAAGGAATTCCTAAATTATTTATGGGCTGAGATAATAAAAAAGCAATTAACAAGCCAATAATTAGTCCAACTGAGGATATGGCTATATCATATACTGAAAATCTCTCTAACTCCTTTTCAATTAACTTAACCAACTGCCTGCTTTTTTGGATAATGCGAGCTGCCAAAGAAAAAAATATAATACCAAATAAAAGTGAAACACCTAAATATATAGCTAAATTAACCCATCCATCTCTAACCAAATATATAATTCCCATATTAACAAATAAGGATAAGATGCTAAAACCAAGTAGCATGCCAAGTATACCAATAGCTACTTTAAGAATTTTGTCTACCATTTATTCACCTCCTGTAATATAGTTATTGCCAATTATTTAAAATATAAACAGAATATTTGAAATTTGTTAGGTAAAATTAATCATTGTTTGTTACAGCTTCTACTATTAGCTCTTCTATTTTTTCCATATCATATTCAGAAACTAGAACCATTTCAGATAATAGCATTTGCTTGGCAGAACTTAGCATCTTCTTTTCTCCTGTTGACAGGCCTTTTTCCATATCCATTTTAAGTAAATTTCTAACTACTACTGCAATTTCAAAAATATCTCCAGATTTAATTTTGTCCATATTGATCCTGTATCTTCTGTTCCAATTTTGAGGCATATCAGTTTTACTGCCTTTTAAAATAGATATTACTTTATCTAGGTCTTGTTTGTCAATGATTTCTCTAACTCCAACTTCCTCAACATTATCTACTGGGACCATGACCTTCATATCTCCAATAGGCATTCTCATTATAAAATATTTTCTTTTTTCACCTAAGATTTCTTTCTCTTCTATACCTTCTATAATACCTGCACCATGCATAGGATAGACAACCTTATCTCCGATATTAAACATTCAACAACCTCCTAAATCCCCTATTCTATCCTATTATACACCATTATTCCGAAATTGTAAAGAATCTATTTTATCATAGACATATTTGGGTTGTCAATCCTTTTTATATATATTTTTAAAAGGCTAAAAAAATATACCTGTTAATAAATTCTATTAAATAATTTATAGAAATATTTGACAACTACTTGTCCCTGTAAGTATAATTGATATATAGCAAAAACTAATTGGGAGTGAGACTATGAGTGACAATAAAACAGATTCAGCACTAATATGTAAGGATTTTCAAAATCAAGTATCTCAAGTTCTTATTAGACATAAAAGTATATTAGACATTATAACCAAACTTGATCAGTATAATGCCCGAATTAATAGAGCCCTAGCTAAGTCAGTGACAAGTTGTGGGTGTATTTCAATTAATGCTACTAAACAAGATTATGATAGAGATTCCTTTGAAGAAATGCTAAGTACAGTTAATAACCATATTGTTGGAAAGCTTTGTGATAATTGTAAAGAGGTCATGAATGAAGAAATTGGTTCCTACATTTTTTACTTAGCAGCCCTTTGTAATGTCCTTGATCTAGACTTGGACCATATTGTTAAAAGTGAATATAATACAATTAAAACCTTAGGTATCTATAGTTTAAAGTAAGATTTACTTAGATGTTAAGCTTTAATAGGCTAGATTTATTCTAGCCTATTTTAATCTTTAAAAACATTATAGATTACTTCTCTTAAGGTTTTTAGTTTAATTATTTCAGTATTCTTAGTCTTTATATCAACTCCGCTATTAGGGGCTACATATACTTTCTTGAATCCCATCCTATCCAATTCCCTAATCCTTATCTCTAAGGAAGGAACCCTTTTTAATTCTCCAGTTAACCCAACATCGGCTATGAAAACAGTATCATTTGACAGGGGAAGATTTTTAACCGATGATATTATACTCATTACCACAGCAAGGTTTGATGCTTGTTCCTTTAGTTTTATTCCCCCAGTAGTCTTTATAACTACATTTTTATCAAATAAATTAATACCTGCTCTTTGTTCTATAACGGAGACTAAGGTGTTTAATTGTTCCCTCTTTAGGCACTCGCTAATTCTGGAAGGATAGGGGGTAAAAGAGTTAGAAACTAAGGATTCGATTTCAAGTATTATGGGCCTAGTCCCTTCTTTAACTACTGTTATGGCACTTCCAGGCATGATGCTATTTGCATCCCTTACAGTCATAAAATATTCAGAAGGGTTGTCTATACTAATCATACCCTTGTCTGTTATATAGAAAAACCCCATTTCTCCTGTAGACCCATACCTGTTTTTTGTAGTCAATAGGGACCTTAATTCTTCACCGCTTTCCCCTTCAATAATAAGTACTGTATCTACTAAATGTTCTAAGGCTCTTACTCCTGCTATTTCATCCTCTTTAGTCATTTGCCCAATTAAGATTACTGCCCTAGGCCTATTGGGATTTTTTGCAATTTTTACTAATTGATTTGCACATTCCATAGTTTGAGTAGGAGACCCCGCCCTTGAATTGGGGAAGTCCTCAAGGGTGAAGGTTTGTATACTATCTATAATAATTAAATCTGGGTCAATTTCTTCAACTAATTCTAATACATTGTCCATACTATTATCCGAAATAACCCAAACATTAGGGTTAATTTTATCTATTATCCTATCAGCCCTACTCTTTATTTGAGATTCACTTTCCTCACCAGAGGCATATAAGACCTTGTGTCCAATCTTAGCTAGGTCATTGGCAACCTGTAATAGTAGGGTAGATTTACCTGCACCTGGTTTTGCAGTTAGTATGGTTATAGAATCCCTTACTATTCCACCACCCATTACCCTGTTAAACTCATTTATACTAGTTACTATCCTATCGCTATTAGTAGATACTATATCCTTCAATCTTTTTATTGGCCTTTTTTCAGCTTTGGTAACCCCTTTACTAGTCTTCTTGTCTTCTACTATTACTTCCTTCATACTATTCCAAGCATTACATTCTGGGCATTTTCCAAAGTATCCAATACTCTCATAGCCACATTTATCACATAAGTATATGGTTTTTTTCTTCATTTTTTCCTCCTTAAAGAGTTAAGGAACGATAATAATCGTTCCTATTGTGGTTTAAATATTAGTTTATCACTCTCATTATCATAGTCAATGGTAATAGTATCATTTTTTGAAATATTTCCCTTTAAAATCTCCTCTGCTAGTTGGTCTTCAATCATCTTTCTAATGGTCCTTTCTAGGGGTCTAGCACCATAAACTGGATCGAAGCCAATGGTTGAAATGTGGTCCTTAGTCTTTTCAGTTACATTAATATTTATATCTACCTTTTGCAAGCGTTTCTCTAAATCCTTTATCATAATATCTACTATTTCTTTTATATGGATTTCTTCTAAGTTGTGGAATACTATTATTTCATCTAGTCTGTTTAAGAATTCAGGCCTAAAAGTTCTCTTTAATTCTTCTGTTATGGTCTCCTTCATTTTTTCATATTCTGCCCTGTTATCTTCTTTTACAGGAGAAAATCCAAGAACATTTTGTTTTCTTATAGACGTCGCCCCCACATTTGAGGTCATAATAATTACTGTGTTTTTGAAATCCACCGTTCTTCCTTTAGAATCAGTAAGCCTTCCATCATCTAATATTTGTAA
>JAAYQJ010000024.1 GCA_012519355.1 Tissierellia bacterium
TAGGTTTATATTATTGGCTTTAAATATATTTATCCTACCTACCAGTACCATTATGTTTTTAATAGGAGTAGCAGATAGTATATTTGATTCAAGAAAATTAAGAAGGCAAAGATCCTAATAGGGGGATTATTATGAATAATAATAAAATATTGAAGTGGCTAAATGATTTTTTGTATCTTATTGTGATTGGATTATTAACTATTATCATTGGATTTTACCAGCCCATACTAGGAGCCATACTTGGAATTCTATTAGGGTACTTAATCTTCCATAATATAAGGAATATTAAGAAGAAAAATCTTGAATTTAAAAAGCTTGTGGAAGGCCTATCAGATGAATTTGAGTCTGCAACTAAGCATGCCATATTTAATATGCCCTTTCCCCTGGTTATGGTAGATGAGAAGGGTGATATTAGTTGGTATAATACACCTTTTTTAAAGATGGTTGATGATTCAGATATACTTCACCAAGATATAGGAAATATAATACCAGGATTTAATATTGAGGGAATATTGAAGGAAGAGGAATTAAAACCAATAGATATTAAATATAAAGAAAAACACTATAAAGTTTATCCAAATTTAGTAGATACAAGTAAAACCAGTAGTCCTAACAACATGATAATAATGCTTTACTGGGTTGATAATACCAAGTTTGTTGAACTAGCCCAGAAATATATTAATGAAAAATTAGTAGTAGCCCTTGTATATGTAGATAATTATAATGATGTAAAAAATAACACACCAGAAGTAAATAGACCTTTAGTATTGGCAGAAATAGATAAAAACATTAATACCTATTTCGCCAAACACAATGGAATAGTTAGAAAGTATGAAAATGATAAATATCTTGTAATAATAGAAAACCATGGCTTTAAGTGTATAGAAACTAAGAAATTTGATATATTAGACCAAATGAGAGAACTAGACTTAGGAAATACAATACCAATTACTTTAAGTATGGGAGTTGGAGCTGATGGCAATAATCCAAATAATGCCTATATGAAGGCTAGGGCTGCCATTGATATTGCCCTAGGAAGGGGCGGGGACCAGGCAGTAGTTCAAGTAGGTAACAACCTAAGCTTTTACGGTGGTAGAACAAAGGCTGTAGAAAAACGAAATAAGGTAAAGGCTAGGGTTATTGGCTATGCTCTAAGACAACTTATTGACCAGGCAGATAGGGTATTTGTAATGGGACATAAAAATCCAGACATGGACTCCTTTGGTGCAGGTATAGGAGTTTTAAGAGCTATTAAGGACAGGGGAAAAGAAGGATATTTAGTACTAAGGGGAGAAAATCCATCTATTAAAAATATATATGAAAGAATGAAAACGGAGCAAACAGAACTATTAGACATGATAATAACTCCTGAAACAGCCTTAGAAATGGCCAATGACAACTCATTAATGATTGTAGTGGATAATCATAAGCCTAGCTTTACGGAAGAACCAGAATTATTGGAGATAATTGAAAAGGTAGTAGTTATAGACCACCATAGGAGAGGTGTGGAATTTATTAAGGACCCAGTCCTAACCTATCTAGAGCCCTATGCTTCTTCAACCTGTGAGTTGGTTACAGAAGTACTATCCTATATGAGTGAAAAGATTAACTTAACAAAATTTGAGGCAGAAGCCTTGCTTGCTGGTATTGCAGTAGATACAAAGAATTTCAGCTTCCAAACTGGAGTTAGAACCTTTGAAGCAGCATCTATCTTAAAAAGGGCAGGGGCTGATACTACAGTAGTTAGACAATTGTTTAGGGACGATTATAACATATTCCTATATAAAGCAGAGGTTATAAAGTCTTCAAAGATATTATTTGATAAAATAGCCATAGGTAGGCTAGAAAGAGAAATGGAAGATTCAGTTTTAATTGCTGCCCAAGCAGCTAATGAACTGTTGAATATAAATGGAGTAGAAGCTTCCTTTGTATTGACTTATATGAATAATAAAATTCATATAAGTGGTAGATCAATTGGCAATATCAGTGCCCAACTGATATTAGAAAAACTAGGTGGGGGAGGACATTTAACCAGTGCAGGAACCCAA
>JAAYQJ010000170.1 GCA_012519355.1 Tissierellia bacterium
CCAAACATAGTAGCCATACTATCAGCTGGTTTTAAGGAGTATCCACCGGAGTCATAGGTTAGGCCCTTGCCTACTAAAGCCACCTTTTCCTCACTGCTTTTATCTCCATTCCATCTCATAACTATAAATTGAGGTTCATTAGCTGAACCTTTGGATACAGCTAAAAAGGCTTCCATGCCTAGTTCTTCTATTTTTTCTTTTCCAAAGATTTCAACTTCTACTCCTAAGGGCTCTAACTCTTCCTTAGCCCTATTAGCTAATTCTTTTGGAGTCATTACCATAGCAGGCTCATTGACTAAATCCCTAGTCAGGAAAATTCCATCTATTAAATTGTTCACTTCATCAAGACCTTCTTGAACCTTGTCTATCATATCTTCTAACACATTTAGATAAAATTCTCTTACAGTAAAGCTAGCTTTCTTTTCAGATAGGTATTTTTCAAAGGCATATTCTGATTGTAAAAGGCCCTCTGCAATGGCCATATTAGTTTTGCAATAGCAAATATTCTCAAATTTTGGCACAGTAAGTCTAGCGGATTCTACTTTTTGCTTCCTCAATTCCTTACCTAATTTATAAAAAGCCTTTCTAAGACTTTGAGGACAAAGATTTTCCTTTTCTCCAAGACCCAATAATATTACAGAATCATCCTTGTGGGAAATACTTGAATAAACTTCACCCAAGTTTCCTTTAAATATTTCCTTTTCCTTTAAAAACTTATATAATTCCTTGGACTTTTCCAGCTCTTCCTGTCCCTTAAAAGCTAGAAGAACTTCAACTTCTCCCTTGTTGCCTATTAGTATTTTCAAACAAAACACCCCATTTCAATTTATTTAGATACTCTAATTATACCAAATAATAATCCTAATAGAACAAAAAACAAAAAAGACAGTAAAATTACTGTCATGAAATTGCCTATTATAAACTATTACGACCACATAGCTCGACCTGAGCAATTGTGAATTGTGCATTGTCAATTGGTTAAATGGTGGGCGGTATAGGACTCGAACCTACGACTTTCACCATGTCACGATGACACTCTACCAGCTGAGTTAACCGCCCAAATTTGTTACTTAAATATATTACCACAGAATGAGTAAATTATCAATATAAACAAATTAATTATCAATAGATTAATTGAAACATTTCAAGTATAATATACTATATAAACTGGAGGTGTAATAGTTGAATCAATCAAAACTTAGAAAAATAGTAATATATCTATTGTTGTTATCATTTGTAATAGCAGCTTTTATACCAGTATTACAATTGATTTTATAGAAAATTGTCATGGATTTATGACAATTTTTTTCTTTCCACGGATTTCCTTGTGGTATAATAGTTTAAAAGATTTAGTGGAGGTAAATAATGAAAGTAAAGGTACTTTTTCTCATCCTAGCAATAATTTTTAGCAGTTCCATAGTATTTGCAGAAGAATATGTTGAATCCATTGTAGAAAAGGGAATAATTATAGAAGCAGATGAGCCACATAATAAAGAGGGCTTATATGAAGGGGTTTTGGTACAAAATTTAAAAGTAAGAATCACCAGTGGAAAATATAAAAACCAAGTCCTAGATATTGAAAACCATTTATCAGATAACCCAGCCTATGATATATTGCCAAAAAAAGGCGATAGGGTAATAGTCATGATAGAGGAAGTAGATGGAGAAATAGAAGCCTATGTTACAGATTTTCAAAGATCTAACTACATCCTTTACCTAGCAATATTTTTTATTTTAATAATACTTCTTATAGGAAGAATAAAGGGACTAAAGGCCATTATATCTTTAGCCTTAACCATATTATCTGTATTTTATATACTCCTACCTAGAATACTAAAGGGGGCAGACCCCATGCCTATTTCAATACTTGTTGCTGTGGGGGTTACCATTATTACAATCCTATTGGTATCAGGCCTAAACTATAAAAGTATAACAGCCATACTAGGTACCTCCCTTGGAGTTATAATTGCAGGCCTTATATCCTACTACATAGGCCATAAAGCCCATTTAACAGGCCTAAGCTCTGAAGAAGCAACTATGTTAATGTATATACCTCAAAATATAGACTTCAATTTTAAAAACCTATTATTTTCAGGTATAATACTAGGTGCCCTAGGGGCAGTCATGGATGTTGGTATGTCCATAGCTTCCTCCATAGAAGAGATTCACCTTGTTAATACTAACCTTAGTACCAAGGAACTATTTAAATCTGGAATGAATGTAGGAAAGGATATAATGGGTACAATGACCAATACCTTGATACTTGCATATACTGGTTCTTCCATACCAATGCTTTTATTATTCATGGCTTACGATATTTCCATGGTGGAGATAATGAACCTAGATATTATAGCAACTGAAGCTGTACGGTCCTTAGCAGGTAGTATAGGTTTAGTACTTACCATACCTATAACAGCTGCAATAGGTAGTATTTTAATAATGAAGCAAAATAAGAGAGAAAAAGGAGATTAATTATGTCAAATGAAATCCTATCCTTAGGACTGACGACAATAGTTGGATTAACTATGGGATTGGGAAGTTTGCTTTCCTTCTTAGTTAAGAGGACTAATAAACATTTTCTATCCTTGTCCCTAAGTTTTTCTGCAGGGATAATGATATATACAGCCTTTATGGCCATATTACCAGAGGGGATCCATCTCTTGGAAGATGGTTTAGGAGAACCTGGCTATTATATAGCCTTATTGGCTTTTTTCGGAGGCATGTTTTTAACTGCCTTAGTAGAAAAGATTGTTCATAAATTTGGGGGACATTACCATCCCCATCATGGTGAAGGCCATCATGACCACCATGACCATCAAGAAGAAGACCACAACCATCATACAACTAATCTAGGGATTATGTCTGCCATAGCAATAGCCATACACAATTTACCAGAAGGCCTTGCCATATACACAACTGGTTTAAAGGATATAGCCTTGGCTATTCCCATAGCCATAGGGGTTATCTTACACAATATTCCCCTTAGTATAGCAATTACAATGCCTTTATTTTACGCAACAGGCTCTAGGAAAAAGGGATTCTTGTTTTCTCTTTTAGTTGGACTATGTCAGCCCTTAGGAGCAGTAATAGGACACCTACTCCTAGCAAATTTTCTAAATGAGACATTTAATGGAATACTCTTCTCCATAGTAGGGGGAATAATGATCTTCATCTCCTTAGATGAACTCTTACCTATTTCAAGGCAAGATGATGACCACCACCTGGGTATTTATGCAACCATATTGGGGATGATAATCATGGCCTTATCTATGAATATAATTCACCATCATCATTAATTTTGTATACACCTCCTATTTCTAGTCAATAATACAAGGAATAGGAGGTGTTTTTATGTTTAACTTCAAGGAAAAAGACAAGGAAATGGAAGATATGCTTGAGATCCTAAAAAATGCCCACAAGGAATGGAAGGACAAGGAAAAATACTTTCAAGAGGTTACAGATCCAGACTTAATAGACATAGCAATATATGAAATGGAAGCATCTAGGATTAAGTATATTTATCTATTGAAGAAACTAAAGGAAGAAATGGGTATTGGAAAAATTATGGCAGATAATAAGGCTGAATAAAGAGTAATATTTTCTAATTTTCTCCTATATTATAGTATAATAATATTAGGAGGGATAATATGGGCTTAAACACAATTCTTTATTATATTATTGGATTATTCTTATTATATCTTCTTGGACTATTACTAGTTTGGCCTATTAAGAAGATAGTAAAATTAATATTCAATGGAATCTTGGGCGGAATTATTTTATTAATCTTTAATTTCATTGGAAAGTTCTTTGGATTAAGCATAGCTATTAATCCATTAAATGCCATTATAGTAGGATTTTTAGGAGTTCCAGGGGTAATTTTATTGTTAGTTTTGCAAGTTATTTTATAGGACAGGGTATAGGGGTCCAAGTTTGCAGAAAATGACGGATTATGATATACTAATATAGGTATATTATTATAACAAGGGAGGGGTATACAATGACAGCACTTAAGATGCAAGTAGAAAAAAGAGAAGAAATAGGAAAAAATGCAATCAAAAAGCTAAGAAAAGATCATATAATTCCAGCAGTTATATATGGTAAAGGAGAAGAAAATCTTAACGTAAAAATAGAGCTTTCAGAATTTTTAAGAGTAAGTAGAGCTGCAGGGACTTCATCTGTACTAGATTTAGATCTAGCAGGTGAAACAATACCTGTAATAATCAAAGATATACACAGACATCCTGTAAAAGATCAAATCCTTCATATTGATTTCCAAAAATTAAATATGCATGAAAAGGTAAGATTGACTATACCTATAGTGTTATTAAATAGGGACAGTATAAGACTTCAACCTTCTGTATTGACTCAGTTATTAGACCAAATCGAAATCGAATGTCTACCAGCCCATATACCAGGCTCAGCTCAAGTAGATGTTCAAGATATGGACTTTGCAACTCCGATTACAGTTAAGGATTTAGATATAGCTAGTGATGAAAACATAAACATCCTAAGAGATTTAGATGATGCTGTATGTACATTATCACAACCAGCAGCTCCTGCAGAAGATGAAGAAGCAGATGAAGCTGAAGCTACAGAAGCTCCAGAAGCAACTGAAGCAAGCGAAAACCAAATGGAATAATACTATTGAAAAAACCTATATAGTTTTCTATATAGGTTTTTTGTATATTAGGGTAGAATATTATTAACTAATACAATTGACAATGCGCAATTGACAATGGAGAATGGTGAAAGCATAGAATCTAGGATAAAAAGACCCCAAAGCTCGACCAAAATTATTGTCAATTGTCAACTGTCAATTCTCAATTGAGTGAAGGAAAGGGGTTGATTTAATGGGTAAAGTCTTAGGAGCAGCTGTTTATCCTCACCCACCTATAATAATGGAGGAAATAGGAAGGGGTGAAGAAATAAAGGCAAAGAGTACAGTAGAAGGGGCCAAAGCCTTAAGTAATTACATAAAAGACAAGGCCCCAACTACCATAATACTTATTACTCCCCATGGCCCACTATTTAGTGACGCCATAGCCATATCCATAGGTAAAAACCTATATGGAGATTTTGGAAACTTTGGATTTAAAGAAATAAGCTTTGAATTTGAAAATAATCAACAATTAGTCAAGGCAATAATCAACAAGAGCTTAAAGGAAGATATAAAGATAGCAGGAGTAGATAAGACCTTAGCTAGAAGATACAGGATAGAAAATAAGCTAGACCATGGAACCTTAGTCCCCTTATATTTTGTGGATAAAGTCTACAAAGATTTCAAACTTGTCCACATTACCTATGGTCTTTTGCCCCCAATTGACCTTTATAAATTTGGCCAATGCATAAAAAAAGCAGTATTGGATTCAGATGAAGATATAATATTAATAGCCAGTGGTGACCTATCCCACAAACTTACAAGTGAAGGGCCCTATACCTACTCTCCCTATGGCAGAGTCTTTGATGAAACCATAGTCAATATTATAAGAGAAGGAAAGATGGAAGACATCATAAGCTTCGATTTAGAATTAGCTGAAAGGGCAGGAGAATGTGGCTTAAGGTCTTTTATGATAATGGCAGGAGTTTTAGATAAGTATCAAATTGAATCGGAAATCCTTTCCTATGAAGGTCCCTTTGGAGTAGGCTATTGTACAGCTAAATTAGATGTTATAGGGGAAGACTCTTCAACAAGAAATTTACTGGAAGTCCTAGAAGACAAGGAAAGAAAAAGAATAGAAGATATTAGAAAAAATGAAAGTCCCTATGTAAGACTAGCAAGGCAAAGCTTGGAACATTATATAAATACAGGGAAATATTTAGACATCCCTCCCCATACTCCTGAAGACCTATTAAATAGTAGAAAGGGAGTCTTTGTCACCTTAAAAAAGGATGGGACATTAAGAGGCTGCATAGGTACCATCCAACCTGTCAGGGAAAATATAGCCCTTGAAATTATTAGAAATGCTGTATCAGCAGGTACGGAAGACCCAAGATTTGAAGAAGTAACCAAAGAGGAGCTGGACTCCATCATATATTCAGTAGATATATTATTTGAACCTGAAAAAATCAATTCTAAGGATGAACTAGATGTAGAAAAGTACGGAGTAATAGTTTCATCTGGATTTAGAAGGGGGCTTTTACTTCCCAATATTGAGGGTATAGATACAGTAGATGAACAAGTAAACATAGCCCTAAGAAAAGCCAACATAAGCCCATATGAGGAGTATAGTATGGAGAGGTTTAGGGTGGAGAGATACTACTAAATTAGTGAATAGTGAATAGTGAATAGTGAAAAGTTGTATGGGTCTAGTTTTTGGGTCAATTCACAGTGCACAATGCACAATGTTAAAGCCAATGCCTTGGGTGAAAAAAAGCTTCAAAGCTCGACCCTAAACATTGTGAACTGTGAATTGTGAATTTTGAATTGTGAACTAAAGAAGATTGTCAATTGGTAAAGAAGGTGACATGAAGATGAAAGAAGCCAAGTACTACAAAAAAGGTAGCGACAAGGAAGTATACTGCGTCCTATGTCCACACTATTGCAAAATCCAAGAAGGCCACATAGGCAAATGTAGGGCCCGAAAAAACATAGATGGTAGCCTATATACCTTAAATTACGGTAAAATCACTTCCTATGCCTATGATCCTATAGAAAAAAAGCCCCTATACCATTTTTATCCTGGATCAAATATTTTCTCCATAGGAAGCTTTGGCTGCAACTTAGCCTGTGACTTCTGCCAAAATTGGGAAATAGTCTATGAGCAATCCTTGGTTATGGATATGGCAGATGAGGATATTATCTCCCTTGCAAAAGGGAAAGAATCCATTGGTATAGCCTTTACCTACAATGAGCCTAGCATATGGTACGAATATATATTGGATATTTCAAAGAAAGCTAAAGACCAAGGTTTAAAAAATGTACTAGTCACCAATGGATATATAAACCAAGAACCATTAGAGGAGCTTTTACCCTATATAGATGCCATGAATATTGACTTAAAAGCCATAAATAACTTTTACTACAAACATTATTGTAAGGGAACCATAGAACCAGTCCTAAGAACAATAGAACTAGCTGCAAAAAGCACCCATGTAGAAATAACCACCATGTTAATGGATAGGGAAAACTCATCTATAGATGAAATTAGGACTTTGGCAAAAAGGATTGGAGACATCAATAGGTCTATTCCCCTTCATTTAAGCAGGTATTTTCCTGCCTACAAAATGAAAAATCCTCCAACTAAAATAGATGTTTTAATGGAGGCAAAAAACATAGCCAGGGAATACCTAGATTATGTATATGTAGGCAATGTATGGGGGATAGACAATAATACCTACTGTCCAAAATGTTATGAAAAACTAATAGATAGAAAGGTTAAAGGTGAAATATCTGCCATAGAAAATGGAAAATGCAAAAAATGCCAGTACAAAGTAAATTTAATATATTAATATTTGCCCCTTGCCAAGCACGAAATTCAATAAAAGGAATAAAATATAGTAACAAGGCAATAATGGTAATGGAAACTTAAGCGAGGGGTGTTCTTTATGTATTGTAAAATATGTGGAAAGGATAAGGCAGTTTTAAATATACTTGGTCAACAAATCTGTAAAGAATGTATAGAAGAAATCGTAGAAACTTCCCCATGGGATGAAACTTATGATTATTATAAAAATATGATAAGAATAATACTAGGATACTACATATCAGAAAAACACCTATTAAACCCCGTAAATTAAACGGGGTTTTCTAATTAATGGTTTATATATATGAAAATGTGATATATAATAAGTAACAAATTATTTAATAGGAGGAATAATGGGATGAAAACCCCTGTTTTTGATGCACTTAGGAGGTTAAAAGAAGAGAATAGTGTATTTTTCCATATGCCAGGCCATAAGGGGAAAAATACTTTAGTGAATTGGGGTGAATTCATACCTGATGTAGATACAACTGAAACCATTGGTATGGACAACTTGTTAGACCCAAGAGGTATTATAAATGAAAGTCAAGAGCTGGCAGCCAA
>JAAYQJ010000171.1 GCA_012519355.1 Tissierellia bacterium
ATCTCCGTTTAAGCATATTATATCGCCACTTTTTAGGATTTTCCCAAGTTTTGTCCCAAATTCCTCTGTTTCTTCTAAATTATTTAATCTTATCTCCAAAATAATCACCTTTCATCTATATTGCTAACTTAATATTATATCATATATAGAAAAAATCTCTAGGTAGACCTAGAGATTTTCTTATTGTTTTTTTAGTATTGGTGATACTTTTTTGTATATTAAAAGGGTTATAGCTGTTACAATTATGCCTTTTAACAGATTAAAGGGTACTACTGACATAATCATTAAAGATCTTAAATCTGTAATATTTTTGTTTATAGCCCTACCCATATCAATAAAGACTTGCATGTCTAGACCCATTAGTTTCGCATATAGTGGAAACATTATAAAATAATTTGCTAAGGTAATAACCACTGTCATGGCTATAGTACCAAGTATAAGTCCTATAAGAGCTCTATTGAAGGTTTTCTTCCTATGATATACAAAGCCTGCTGTAAATGCAAATACTGATCCCACTACGAAATTAGCTAATTCTCCTACTGCAGCTGTGGTAGTTCCCTCAATTAATACATTTAGTAGGTTTTTTAAAAGTTGAATAATAACTCCTGCCATGGGTCCTATGGCAAAGGCACCTATTAAGGATGGTAAATCACTGATGTCAATCTTCATAAAAGTTGGTGCTAACCAAGGTAATGGGAACTCAAAGAACATAAGAATAAATGATATTACTCCTAAAACTGAAATTTTAACCATGGTCTTTGTGTTCCATGTCTCCTTACTTAAAGTGTACATAAAATCCCTCCAAATAATTATTTTCTCCAGGGATTACACTTTGACCTACCAACGACTAACTGTCCTTCGTCGGGTTAGGTCAACAAAAAACCCCGAAGAATATTCCTCGGGGTTAAAATAGACTGCACAAAAAAACTATGCATCTTCTTCCATCCAGACTTTAACTGTCGGCCTTGGAATTTCACCAAGTCAGCCGTTTTACTCGGCTCGCGGGCTTTACCGCCGGTGAGGATTTTCACCTACCCCTGAAGATATTCAAGTACATTATAGACATAAGTCTTATATTTGTCAAGACCCTTAGAAAATTTTATATTTCATCCTATAGGCCTTGAATTTTTTCTATGGATTCAGAATAATAGGTATTTATTACCTTCATGTATCCGTTGAACATTTTATTTACTTCATCATCACCAGTATCCACTAAGAGCGGCCTACCTTCCAAGAGAAGTAATTTATTCTTACTTGCAATAATACGGATATTTTCTTTACCTACCTTCTTAATTACCTCTCCACTAATTTGTTGATTCCCTCTTCCAAATATATATCCTTGGCCACCTATAACAGTAACTACTATTATAGCCTTGTGACCATCAATGATATCTAGGATTTCTTTTTCATTCACATCAGAGGCTACTAATTCCTTATTCCTTACTATATCAATACCCAGCAAGGTATTAGGTAGATCTAGGGCTTCCATAATAGGTCTAGTGGATGTTCCAGAGCCTATGATAAAGAAAGTGTCTGGGTTTTCTTCCATTTCTTCAATGATTCTTTCTGCAATTCCCTTTAATGCTTCTTCCTCTGAACCAGGTCCACCACCTGATTTGGTTGTTTGGATTAGTTCTGGTTCTAAAGGTATTTTCATATAGCCATATAATCTTGCTGTAACTACACCTTCTCTAAAGGCTTCCTCATCTATATCCATTACTTCAGCTTCCACGATTTCCATTTCTTCACCTTGAAGAAACTGTAGGGCAACTTCTCCTGCTGCCTTTGGATGATTAGCATAAACCCCTGAATGGATTTTTACCCCAGCAGGAATACCAATAACAGGAACTGAAGTACCAATGGCAGAAAAAATATTTCTTGCTGTACCGTCTCCACCAGCAAATAAGATTAAATCTACTCCTAGGTCTAACATTTCCTTAGCAGCCTTTTCTGTATCTGCTGCTTCAAATTTTTCTTTTCTTTCTCCTATAACTGTTGGATTAAATCCTAATGCCTTAGCCTCCTCTTCACCCATTACACCAGGATAAGTGTATATTTCTATTTTATCCTTAATGGGAACAAGGACTTCTAATGCCTTTTTAGCCTTATTTGGGGATTCAGGAACTGCCCCTAGGCTACGAGCCTTTTCTAATATTTCTGGGCCATCTGTCCCCTTTAAGCCTACTCTACCGCCCATACCAGCAATAGGATTTACTATGAACCCTAACTTCATTTAAACACCCCCAAAATTACAGTGAAAAGTTAATAGTGAATAGTTATTAGTGAAAAATTGCCAAATTCAAACTTTTATATCTAATTTAGTAGCAGCGAACTTGTCGCTGCTTACCATAGTTATTCACTATTAGTTTCTCACTATTCACTAAAACTATTGTCTCTTATAAACTACCTTTCCATCAATTATGGTCATATATGTCTTGCAGTCTAAATCCTTAATTGGATTGCCATCAAAGATTACAATATCTGCATCTTTTCCTGCTTCTATGCTGCCAATTCTGTGGGAAAGTCCTACAATTTCTGCTGGATTTATTGTAATAGTTTTTAATGCTTCTATTTCATCTAATCCTGCATTATGTGCAAGTCCTGCACAAAGAGGTAGATGTTGTAATGGAATTACTGGTGAATCTGTAGTTATGGCTACCTTTATTCCTGCTTCTATTAGAACCTTTGGAGTGTCAAAGCTTTTATTTTTTAGTTCAAATTTTGACCTGTTTCCAAAAGTTGGGCCAACTATAGCTGGTTTTCCTTCCTTTGCTAGCTCTTCTGCAATTAAATGTCCTTCTGTACAATGGTCTAAGGTAATATCTATTTCAAATTCCTTAGCAATCCTAAGGGCTGTAAATATATCATCTGCCCTATGAGCATGGGCTTTTATTGGGATTTCCCTCTTCAATACTGGAATTAAGGCCTCCATTTTAATATCATAATCAGGCATTTTTGAAGGGTCTTCTGCCCTTTCCTTTTTCTCCAAATAGGTTTTGGCCTTAAATAGGGTATCTCTTAGAATAGCTGCTGTAGCCATCCTTGTTGTTGGTGATTTCTTTTGCCCATTGTATACTCTTTTTGGATTTTCACCAAAGGCAACCTTCATAGCTACTGGGTATTTGATTATCATATTGTCTATTCTACTACCATGTGTTTTGATTGCTACAAAGGAACCACCTATTACATTGGCACTACCAGGACCTGTTACTGCAGTAGTAACCCCACCTTCATAGGCTTCTTGAAATGAAATATCCATTGGATTTATACCGTCAATAGCCCTTAAATGAGGTGTAACTGGAACTACCGCTTCATTTCCATCGCTGCCTTCAAAGCCTATTCCTTCCTCCCACATTCCTAAATGACAATGGGCATCTATGAATCCAGGAGTTACCATCCTACCTTCAAGATCTATTACTTCTGCATCTAATGGTGCGATAATATCTTTTCCCACTTCTATTATCTTACCCTCTTTTATAAGGATTGAACCATTTTCTATCACTTCACCTGCCATAGTATATATTTTTCCATTTTTAATTAATAACATGTAAACTCCCCCTTGTTTTTATTTCGTTACTCTAAATAACATTATAAAACAATATTCATTAAATGTGAATTGAATATTGTTCGGAAAGTATAAATGAGAAAGCATAAAAATGTATGAGTGCCTTTGAAAGATTTGCAATATCTTCCAGCGAAATTTAATAATCGTTTTGGAAATCAGGGTTTAAGCGCAGTGGCCCATTGATTTCCAATTATTAAATTAGCTGTAGAAGGTATCGAATCTTGAAACGAAACGAATGTTTTTATGCTTTCTCACAATTATTTATACTTCTTTCATTGATAATGAAATCCTTCCTCTTTCAATATCTATATCAATTACTTTTACCTTCACTATATCTCCTACTTGTACTACTTCCTTGGGGTGTTTAATAAATTTATTGGCAAGTTGGGAAATATGAACCAATCCATCTGTCTTAACTCCTATGTCTACGAAGGCACCAAAATCTACTACATTCCTTACTGTACCATTTAATACCATATCCCTTTTCAAGTCTTCCATCTTGAGTATATCTTGCCTAAGTATTGGCTTTGGTAACTCGTCCCTAGGGTCTCTACCAGGTTTCTCTAATTCCTGGATTATATCCTGCAAAGTAGGTAAGCCTACATCTAATTGTTCTGAAATAGCCTTTAAATCTTCCTTAGTATAATCTATTTTTAACAGTTTCTCTGCTACTTCATAGGATTCAGGGTGGACTGCTGTATTATCTAGAGGATTGTCTCCATCTGGAATACGTAAAAATCCAGCACATTGGATAAAGGTCTTTTCTCCTAGGCCCTTTACTTCTAATAGTTGCTTTCTATTAGTAAACTTCCCATTTTCTTCCCTATACTTAACCAAACTATTGGCCACCCTAGTAGATATTCCTGACACATATTTAAGCAAGGAGGGACTGGCAGTATTTAAATCCACCCCAACAGTATTTACACAGTCTTCTACGACCCCCTTTAGGGTTTCGTCTAGTTTTCCTTGATTTAAATCATGTTGGTATTGCCCTACACCAATATGTTTTGGGTCAATCTTTACCAGCTCTGCTAGAGGGTCTTGAAGTCTCCTTCCAATGGATATAGCTCCCCTAATGGATACGTCTAGGTCAGGAAATTCCTTTATCCCTACTTCTGAAGCCGAATAAACAGATGCTCCTGCTTCGCTGACTATAATATAGGATAGGTCCCTATTTAATTCCTTAATCATATCAGCTACAACTAACTCTGTCTCCCTAGAAGCTGTACCATTACCAATGGCAATTATATCTACTGAATATTTATCTATTAATTTCTTTAATACTTCCTTAGTCTCTTCTACTTGGTTTTGAGGTTCTGTTGGATATACTGTTGTATAATCTAACATTTTCCCTGTTTCATCTACTACTGCTACCTTACATCCTGTTCTATATCCGGGGTCTATGGCCATTACAGTTTTCCCTTTAATAGGTTGCTGCATAAGTAAGGGCTTTAGATTTATAGCAAAAACCTTAATGGCTTCTTCCTCTGCCCTTTCAGTTAGGTTATTTCTAATTTCCCTCTCCAAAGACGGAAATAGTAGTCTTTTATAACTGTCATCTATGGCCTTTTCTATGTAAATAGAAGTATCTTTATTTTTGTCCATTACTATTTTGTCAATTAATAATTCTATTAAATCAGTATCTATGCTTAATGAAACCTTTAATTTTTTATCCTTCTCTCCCCTATTGATAGCTAATATTCTGTGATTAGCTATGGATTTTACAGGTTCCTTATAATCATAATACATTTCATAAACTGACTTTTCTTCCTTATCTACTGCTTCTACTACTATGATTCCCTTATCATTTAATATCTTCTTCAGTAATTCCCTATTATCTGCATCATCGGATACCATCTCTGCAATTATATCCATGGCTCCTGCCAAGGCTTCTTCTTCATTGTTTACTCCCTTTTCTTCATCTATAAAGGTTAGTATTGTCTTTTTAAACTCTTCTCCATCTAGGCTTTGGTTAAATATTATTTCTGCAAGGGGTTCTAGGCCTTTTTCCTTTGCAATAGTAGCCCTAGTCCTCCTCTTTGGCCTATATGGCCTGTATAGGTCATCTACTCTTTGAAGGCTTTCTGCAGCTAATATTTCCTCCTTCAATTCTTCAGTAAGTTTTCCTTGTTCATCGATTAGCCTTATTACTTCCTCTTTCCTTGCTTCAAGATTTCTTAAATAATTTAGTCTGTTGGATAGCTCCCTAATTACAACGTCCTGCAACTCTCCTGTTTGCTCTTTCCTATACCTGGCTATAAAGGGTATAGTATTCCCTTCATCAAGTAATTCCACAGTATTCTTTACTTGATAGGGTTTTAGTTTAAACTCATCAACTAATACTTTTAAAATATCCATACCAAACACCCTCCCTTTTTATATTCAATTCACAGTTCACAATGCACAATTGTCATTTTTTCATATTTGATAAGACCCTTCGCTTGGGTCAGGATGACAATTTCCCTCTTCACTATTAAATATTCACTAAAAAAGCCCTATGAAAGGGCTTTTTGTTTTAGGTATTCATTTATGAAAATATCAATATCTCCGTCCATTACCCCATGTACATCACCTACTTCAACATTGGTTCTATGGTCTTTGACCATACTATAAGGGTGAAATACATAGGACCTTATTTGTGACCCCCAGGCAATTTGATTGTAACTACCTTGCAAATCTTCAATTTTTTCTTTATGTTCTTCTTCCTTCAATTGAATTAGCTTAGCCTTAAGCATATTCATGGCAGTATTCCTATTGTTAATTTGAGATCTTTCGTTTTGGCATTGGACTACAATTCCTGTAGGTATATGGGTAATCCTCACAGCAGAATCTGTAGTATTTACGTGCTGTCCACCAGCACCACCAGACCTGTAGGTATCTATCTTTAAGTCTGAAGGGTTTATTTCAATATTGATTTCATCATCTAGTTCAGGGTATACATCTACACTGGCAAAGGAGGTATGTCTTTTTCCGGCAGTATCAAAGGGTGATATTCTTACAAGCCTATGGACTCCCTTTTCAGATTTTAAATAACCATAGGCATTGTATCCCTTTATTAATAGGGTAACGGACTTAATACCACCTTCAGTATCTGCTAGAATATCTAGGGTTTCGACTTGAAATCCCTTGCCTTCAGCCCAACGTCTATATAGTCTTAAAAGCATTTCTGCCCAATCTTGGGCTTCTAAGCCACCAGCTCCAGAATGTATAGCTAGGATAGCATTGTTTTTGTCATATTCACCAGATAACAATGTATTTAATTTAAATTCATCTGCCCTCTCTGATAAATCTTTCAATCCCTCTTCTATTTCCCTATAGGTTTCAAGGTCCTCCTCTTCAAGTACTAGGTCAATTAGGACTTCTAAGTCCTCTATAGTTGCCATTAAATCCTCATATTCCTTAATCTGTCCCTTTAAGGATTTAATCTCCTGCATAATCTTCTGGGCTTTAGAAATATCCTGCCAAAACTCTTCTTCATAGGATTCTTTTTCTAGCTCTCTTAGCTTAATCTGCATCTTTTCAATGTCAAAGAGAAACACCTAATTCTATAACAGTATTCTTTATTTCATTTAGTTTTTCTTCATTTAGATAAATATCCTGCAATACATCACCCCATTTTATCAATGGACAATTTGTTTTATTGTCCGCAGCATTTTTTGTATTTCTTTCCACTACCACAAGGGCATGGGTCATTTCTTCCTACTTTCTTTTCCTTTTTCACAGGCTTATTTACTTCATCACTGCTAGTTACAGTAGGCTCAGCTACTTTTCTTCTCCTAATATTTTCAGGATTTACTACTTGGTATAAGAACCTAACAGTATCCTCCCATATACTATGGGTCATTTCGTTGAACATTTCAAATCCTTCATTTTGATATGCCCTTACTGGGTCTTCTTGGCCATAAGCCCTAAGCCCAATTCCCTGTCTCAATTGATCCATGGCATCTATATGGTCCATCCATTTACTATCTACAACTTGAAGTAGTACTACCCTTTCTACTTCCCTAAACCTTTCTTCACCAAACTCTGCTTCCTTAAGTTTGTATTTTTCTTCAGCCATTTCCATTATCTTTTCAACTAAGGTCTCACTGGTGTATTTCTTTATATCTAAAGTAGATAAAAATCTTTCTACACTGAATAGGTTGGTGATATAGTTTTCTAAGCCTGGAACATCCCATTCCTCATGGTTCTTACTTTGGCCAGTATAAATATTTACTGCTTCTTCTACTAGGTTTCTAACTTGATTTTGGATATGAGAACGAAGGTCTTCTCCTTCTAATACCCTCCTTCTCTCTCCATATATTACTTCTCTTTGCTTGTTCATTACATCATCATATTTTAATACATGTTTTCTAATACCAAAGTTATTTCCTTCTACTTTCTTTTGAGCATTTTCTATGGACTTAGTTAACATGTTATGCTCTAAAGGTTCATCTTCAGGCATCTTCAAGGTATCGATTAAGTTCATTATTCTTTCTCCACCAAAGAGCCTCATTAAATCATCTTCCAAGGA
>JAAYQJ010000172.1 GCA_012519355.1 Tissierellia bacterium
ATGATAAGCTACAGGAAATAAGAGAGACTGCCAAGGTTAAGATATTTATGTAAAAAGAGTGAGTTATCACTCTTTTTTCTTAATGTATTCACATTAACCGATACTTACTAAGATGTATAAAATTTCCCTCTTAGTTGAATAATAATTATACTACTAAATTTTGCGCTAGGAGGTAAACTATGAAAGCTACAGGAATCGTAAGAAGGATAGATGAGCTTGGTAGAGTGGTAATTCCTAAAGAAATTAGAAGGACTCTTAGAATAAGAGAAGGGGATCCTTTAGAGATATTTACAGATAGAGAAGGTCAAATAATACTTAAGAAATATTCTCCTATTGGGGAATTAAGTGAATTTGCCCAAGAGTACTGTGATTCTCTCTATGAGAGCACCAGCTATACAACTATGATATCTGACAGGGATTTTATAATTGCCATAGCAGGAGGTTCAAAAAAGGAATACTTGGATAAGAGGATAAGTCCTGAACTGGAGAAACTAATAGAAAATAGGAATGGGTTTTCAACTGACGAAGATAATAAACCGATGAAAATAACTTATGAGGATGGAAATTTAGAAAAATATTCAGCTCAAGTTATTGCTCCCATAGTAATGCAAGGGGATCCTATAGGTTCAGTAATACTTGTATCTAAAGAGCCAGATGTAGTTATGGGAAAATTAGAAGTAAAATTAGCAGAAACAGCTGCAGGTTTCTTATCAAAGCAAATGGAGAATTAAATTTGCCTACCCCTGAGGGTAGGTTTTATCTTTTTATAGTATTAATTTGCAAAACAAAGTGATATAATATTAAAGATTATGATATAGGGGGACTTGTTTATGACAAAAAATCAGAATTATTTAAAAGGAGCAGCAATATTAGGAATAGCTGGTATTATAGTTAAAATACTAGGTGCCATATATAGACTTCCTCTATCAAATATAATAAAATCTGAAGGTATGGGCTATTACCAAACTGCCTATCCTTTATATACCTTGCTATTAACTATTTCAACAGCAGGCTTTCCTATAGCCATAGCTAAACTAGTAGCAGAAAGGAGAGCTATTGGTGATTACAAAAATGCCTACAAGGTATTTAAAGTAGCTCTAACTGGATTGTTTATTGGAGGCGTACTTACATCAATATTTGTCCTATTTGGAGCGGAAAGTATTGTTGAAAGATTGGGAAATACCAATGCCTATTATTCCCTAATAGCCTTGGTTCCAGCCCTGTTTTTAGTACCCATAATGTCTGCCTTTAGAGGTTTTTATCAAGGACACCAACTAATGGTACCCACAGCCATATCCCAGATAGCAGAACAATTTTTTAGGGTTGTAGTTGGTTTAGGCCTTACAATTTTGTTATTAAATAGGGGGATTCCAGTTGCAGCTGGAGGTGCATCTTTTGGTGGGTCAGCAGGTGCTTTAGCAGGTTTAATTGTAATAGCATTAATCTTTATCCAAAAAAGACAGGATATTAAGAAGGAAGTAAACCAATGTAAAATTACAGAGGAATATGAAATAAGAGACATTATTAAGGACTTGTTAACGATTTCCATTCCAATTACCATTGGTGCCGCTGTTGTGCCAATTATGGATTCCATAGATGTGCCAATAGTATTAAGACGCCTTCAACTTATTGGATATACTGAACAGGCAGCCAATGCCCTATATGGCAATTTAAAAGGGATGGCATCTACCTTAATCAACTTTCCTCAAGTTCTTTCAGTGGCCATATCTATGAGTTTAGTTCCTGCAATTGCAAATGCAAGTGCCAGGAGAGATAGGAAAGAAATTGAAAATATCACTTCTTCAGGTATAAGGATTACTTTATTAATAGGGTTACCTTCGGCCTTTGGTCTATATGTCCTAGCAAGGCCAATAATAGCCTTATTATATTACAAAAATGATATGGCAACTATAATAAATACAGGTAATCTCTTATCCATACTATCCTTTGGAGTAATATTTTTGACCCTAGTGCAGGCTTTATCAGCAGTATTACAAGGCTTAGGTAAACCGATAATTCCTGCTATTAACCTATTTATAGGTGCAATATTTAAAGTTATACTATCCTATACATTAACAGTTATACCTGAAGTTAATATATATGGGGCTGCCATATCTACTGTAGTTGCATACGGTACGGCGGCCATACTAGACTTAATTAGTGTAAAAAAACATGCCAAAATTAGATTAAGTATAAAGGATATATTTATTAAGCCATTTATTTCAGCTGTGGGCATGGCCATAGTAGTATTTTTAGGCTATTCATTCCTGATGAATATAATAGGTGGGAAACTTGCTACAATAGTAGCAGTATTCATTGGAGTTATCATATATGGGATTTTATTAATTGTTACTGGTGCTATAACATCTGAAGATTTAAGTCTTTTGCCAAGGGGTAAAAGACTAGGAGAGAAACTTGAAAGATTTAAATTAATAAAGTAAGCTGGATAAGGAGTAGTAATATGGGAAAAATCTATATAATAGGTCTAGGACCAGGAAGCATTGATTCCTTGACCTTAGGAGCAGTTGAAAGGATAAATTCAGGAGATAAGAATTCTTTAAGAACCGAGAAACATCCTACTGTTGAATATTTTAAAGAAAAGGGGATTCCTTATAAGTCCTATGATTATCTATATGAAAGTGAGGAACACTTTAACCAGGTATATGAAAAAATAGTTGATGAGCTAATTGAAGAATCAAAGAATGGGGACATTAACTACTATGTACCTGGGAATCCCTTTGTAGCGGAGAAGACAGTAGAGTTATTAATGGAGAAGGGATTAGATTTAGAAATAATAAGTGGTATGAGTTTTATAGAGCCAGTAGTAGAATTAGTCCGTAGAGACCCTATAAATGGGCTAAAATTAGTGGATGGGGCAGAATTTAGCAGTCTAATTGTTGATATTAATACTGACCTACTAATTACTCAAGTATATAATGAAAGGATCCTATCAGAAGTAAAGATAACCTTATCGGAAATATATGGAGATGAACATGAAGTATATCTAATCCATAGTGCAGGGGTTAAAGATGATGAAGAAATACACCAAATTCCTGTCTATAAATTGGACAGAGATAGCAAAACAACGGCTTTAACTAGTATATATGTCCCAAAAGTGGATAAAATAAGCAAGAAAGTATTTGATTTTAGCGATTTATTAGGTATAATGAAATTACTAAGGTCTGAAAATGGATGTCCCTGGGATATTGAGCAAGACCACAAGTCCATTCGTCAGTCTCTAATTGAAGAAGCATATGAAGTAGTGGATGCTATAGATAATGGTGATATTGAGGGACTAATCGAAGAACTAGGTGATGTATTACTTCAAGTAGTTTTCCATAGCCAAATAGCTGAGGAAGAAGGAGATTTTAATATATACGATGTAATGTCATCCTTAGGGAATAAATTAATTTACCGACATCCTCACGTTTTTTCAAAAAAAGATGTGGAAAATTCTGATGAAGTAGTATATAATTGGAATATGTTAAAATACTCAAAAAGGAACATTACTAAGTTTACTGACAAACTAAATGATATACCAAAACTTCCTGCCCTAATGACTAGTTATAAGATTCAAGAAAGAGCAGCAGAAATTGGATTCGACTGGGAAGACATCAAGGGGCCCTTAAATAAGATAAAAGAAGAATATGAAGAAGTAGTAGAAGCCATGGAAGAATTTGAACCAGGTCATGAAAAAATCGAAGATGAAATTGGAGATTTACTATTTGCTATAGTCAATCTATCTAGGTTTTTAAATATAAATCCTGAGATAGCTTTAAATAGGACAATTAATAAGTTCATTTCCAGATTTGAATTTATGGAAAAGGCCCTAGAAGGTTCAGGTAAAAAACTAGAGGACATGACCTTAGAGGAAATGGATAAATTGTGGGATGAATCCAAGTTACATAAAATTCGCTAGGACAGTGGGTTTTATTAACAAACGAATTATTAATTTTAATAATTAATAATATAAACAATGAGGAGGAATCAATTATGAACAAAGCTGAATTAGTAGCTAGTATAGCTGAGAAAAGTAACTTAACTAAAAAAGATGCAGAAGCTGCATTAAATGCATTCATTAAATCAGTTGAAGAATCACTAGAAAAGGGAGAAAAAGTACAATTAGTTGGCTTTGGTACCTTCGAAGTAAGAGAAAGAAAAGCAAGAGAAGGTAGAAACCCAAGAAATCCAGAAGAAGTAATAAAAATACCAGCTTCAAAAGCTCCAGTATTTAAAGCAGGAAAATCATTAAAAGAAATAGTAAATAAGTAAAAATCAGGTCTTAGACCTGGTTTTTTAATAGGAGGAATTCATGAGAATAGATAAATTTTTGAAGAACTCTAGGATTATTAAAAGGAGGACCATAGCTAAAGAAGCTTGTGATCAAGGTATAGTCTTTATTAATGGCAAGCAAAGCAAGCCAGGTGATGAAGTTAAAGTAGGAGATATAATCGAAATTAACTTTAACAAGCCTTTGAAAATTGAAGTCCTAGATGTATCAGATAATGTAAAGAAAGAGGATTCAAAGGAATTATATAAAATTCTTGATTAAGACTTTGTAATAAAAGTCTTTTTTTTTACATAAATATTAATAGATAAGGGGGGATAAAAATGACTGAAAACAGAGTTAGATATAGAAATCAAAACATAATAGTTGAAGATAGAGAGAATATGACTGTTACGGGAGTAGAGCAGGTGGAAAGTTTTAATGAAAATACTATAGTATTAACTACAATAAAAGGTGGAATGATAATTAAAGGAGAGGATTTAAACATTTCAAAGTTGAACCTTGATGATGGAAATGTGAAAATACAAGGGAAGATAAATGGGATAAACTATTCCAATAAAGAGACTCCCAAAAATATTATGGGAAAACTATTTAAGTAATTAAGGAGTAGAAATGGATACTACATTATTGTTAGAAGTCCACATCTTTTTATCTACTATATATGGTGGCTTGATCGCTGGCTTTATATATGATATATATAGGACGATTAGATATTTTTCCAAGCCTAGGAAGTTCTTAACCTATTTGGGAGACCTTTTATTTTGGACAATAACAGCTTCAATATTTTTTATTATTTTAATAAAAAATAATTGGGGTGAGGTAAGAGGTTATACACTAATTGGATTTTTTCTGGGTATATTAATATATAATAAAGCCTTTAGTAGATTTATCTATCTTATTTGTCTTCAAGTAGGGAGAGTATTAAAGGAATTTTTAAGCAAGCTATTATCCATAGTTTTTTATCCCTTTAAGATGCTTAAAAAGACCAGCCCAATATTCAAGAAGATTAAAAGAATTCCAGTGGAAATGGTTAAAGAAATAAAAAAACATAAAAAAATTATTTCTTCAAAAAAATAAAGGAGTTTTTGAATTTATGTAGAATAATATACCTAGGTGGTGATATTATGACCAAAAGAAGAAAGAGGCGGAAGTTGAAGCTGGGAAGGTTGCTATTCTTCTTTTTCATATTATATATAGGCCTTATACTTCTCAATCAAAGGAAACTAATGAATGAATTGAATAGTAAAAAGGAAAAAATAAGCTTAGAAATAGAAAGCCTAAAGTCAGATATTGATGAGTTAAATGAGGAAATAGAGAATAGTGATTCATTACAATTCATAGAAAAAATAGCCAGAGATGAATTGGGAATGGTAAAGCCTAGGGAGGTAATTTATATAGACGAAAACAAGATTAAAAAGCCATTTTTTGTACTTAGAAAAAAATAGATTTAATTGACAAGGATTGATTTCTAATATATACTGATTCTAGAAAACAATTTTTAAGGAGGAATTATTAGTTTATGCCATTATCTGTAGGAGAAGTGGTTGATGGCACCGTTACAGGGATAACTAACTTTGGTGCTTTTATCCAACTACCAGAAGGAAAAAGTGGACTTGTTCACATCTCAGAAATATCTCAGGACTATGTAGAGAAAGTATCTGACTGTCTTAAAAAGGACCAAAAAGTTAAGGTCAAGGTTCTATCAATTTCACCAGATGGAAAGATCAGCCTATCCATTAGGCAAGCAAAGCCAAAAAACTCTCAACCTGTTGAAATTGAGTGGAATAAAGTAGATGAAAAACAAAAGTTTATGTCCTTTGAAGATAAGTTAAACAAGTTTTTAAAGGATAGTAGTGAAAAACATGATCAACTAAAGACTAGGGATAATAGAAGAAGCAGCTATAAGCAGAGAAGAAATAGTAGTTTTGATTACTAAAACCGGTAAGACCGGTTTTTTTTATTCCTTTTTCTTTATGATTTATCAAATTTCTACATCTAATAGAAAATATTTCACTTAAGCTTAGAAGCTTTGAAAAAAACTAATTTCAATTTAAAGTTAAGAAGTTTAACTTATCCTAAGGAAAACTTAAGGTTATAGAAGATGGAATTGATTTATGTCTTAATTTTCTTTTTTTATGAACGATGGTTTGACAAATTATTTTTCACTTCTTTGTTAGTATCAACATTGTAAAAGGGATTGATAAAAACAATGGGAGTGATAATTATGATGAAGGTAGAATCTCTAATTGGCAAGAAAAATTGGTATGATTTATGGCTTAGGGTTGAAAAGGAGACGATTCTGACAATTTTTATAGGCTTTGCCTTAGCTAGGGCAAGCATATTTAAGGAACTAACCCCATTTGGTTTTGCTTTTTTCAGTGCATATATAATATCCAAGGGCTTGAACCTACCCTTGTTACTTTCTATAGCTATTGGAACCATTAGCTCAAATGGTTTTCAGAGCCTAGGATATATATTTGCTTATATATTAGTTTATATTTTATTCCTTATTATAAAGGAAGAAAAGGCCTATTCTTTGATTAAAGCCTTTATAGTTACATCTACAATATTCTTAGTTTCCAGAGCTCTGGGACTAGCCTTTGGAAAAACAGTATTTATTTATGATATTCTTATGGTTTTCTTTGAAACTGTTATAGTATTTACCTTTAGCTATATATTTTCCTTTAGCCTCCCTATAGAGAAAGTTAGGGGGACCAATATAGGGAATGAAAAGACTATTTGCACCTTTATTACTTTAGCCTTGGTCTTATCTGGTATTAGGGAATTAGCCATATTTGGTATTCAAATTAAGAATTTGACTAGTATAGTTATTATATTGTTATTATCTTTCAATCAAGGAGCATTTTTTGGTGGTATCACTGGGATAGTATTGGGGATGATATCCTATATTTCTCATCCAGAAATGCCCTTTATAATAAGCATATTAGCAGTTGGAGGCCTATTATCTGGGATTTTCAAGGATTTAGGGAAAGTAGGAACTATTTTAGGCTTATTATTAGGAAATGGAATAATATCCTTTTATATAAATGGACTAGGGACAAGCTTCATTAACTATAAAGAGCTTATAGTGGCTTCAATTATTTTTCTAATGACTACAAAGAAGATCAATGAAATGGTTTCTGAAATCTTTACAGTAAATTATTATTTGAGAAAGGATTATAATCAGAAGAGGGATAAAATAGTTGCGAAAAAACTACATAAAATGGCGGACCTGTTTGAAAATTTAAGTATTACTTTTAAAGAAACAGCAGAAGAAGGAAGCAGGTATTCTACTGGAGAAGTCTATGGAATGGTGGACAATATAGCCAATGATGTATGCATAAATTGTTCAAAATACGATTCTTGTTGGAGTAGAAACTACTACAGAACTTATCAACAATTCTTTAATATTATTGGATTAGCAGAAATAAAAGGTGGAAATAAAAAAAGCCTTTATTCTGAGATAGACAAGTTTTGTATAAGGCCTATGGAGATATTAGATAAGGTAGATAGGGCCGTAGAGAGGTTAAAGCTAAATGAAAGTTGGAAAAATAAGCTAAAGGAAAATAGACTTCTCCTATCAGAACAATTAAAGGGTTTTAGTAGGGTAATAGGGGATATAATATTAGATATATATGAAAAACCTAGCTTCAATCAGGAATTAGAGCAAAATATTTATAAAGAGCTAAAAAATAAAAGGATAGATATTAGTGAAGTATCTGTAGCCCAAATTGGGGAAGAAAATTTAGATATTTTTGTAGATTTAAATAGGGCTGTAAAATCAGATGAAAGAATTAAGAAGATAATATCTCAAACCTTGGAAGTACCAGTTGTAGGAGACAATCAAAATACCAATACAAAGAGGTTAAGATTTAAGCTAATTAGACAGAACAGGTTCAGTGCAGTAACTAAGGCAGCCTTGGCTGCCTGCCAAGACAACAAAATATCAGGCGATAGCTATACCTTTGGGGAGATGGAAAACATACATTTTGCAGCAATTAGTGATGGAATGGGCATAGGCACCAAAGCCAATAGGGAAAGTAAAATAGCTATTACACTATTAGAAAGGCTTATGGAGGCTAATATAGATAAGGAGCTGACTTTAAAGACAATTAATTCTGTCCTTAGGGCCAAATCAAGTGAAGAAGTCTTTACAACCCTAGATTTAGGCTTTATAGATTTATTCACTGGTAAATTTCAAATGATTAAAACTGGAGCTCCAGCTACCTTTATAAAAAAGAAGGATAGGGTAGAAGTAATCAACTCCAGTTCTCTACCTGTAGGCATGTTAAAGGAAATAGATTTTAACATTTATGAGGAATATATAGAGGATGGAGATATAATCATTATGATGTCCGATGGTGTCTTGGATTCCTGTGGAGATGTGGGGAATAGGGAGATGTGGATGAAGGAGATTATAACGAATTTAGACAGCATCAATCCTGAGACCATAGCCAATAATATCTTAAATATAGCTAAGGCTAATCCAACATCTAATAAGGATGATATGACGGTTTTAGTAACTAAAGTGTGGAAGAATATATAAACAATGCAAAATGTGCAATTCACAATTAGGATATTAGAATAAATTTTAAACCACCTCTCCATTCCAAATTTGAAGAAGTATGACCACACATAAAAAATTAGAGCTGCAAACTCGCTTTGCTCAAACAGTGCAGCTCTATCAAATTTTTTACTTAGTGGATACTTCTTATCAAATTTTCCAAAGTCGAGTCTTATTTAAAATTTATTCTTTAACCTATTAGTGCACATTTGTTAGGTCAATGTAACAAATAAAAATGTGCGCCTCTTTAGGGTCGATTAATTGTCGACCCTATTAAATGTGCAAATAATATAAAATTAACCTAAAAATTTGTTTATAATTAAGTTATAATAAATATATGTATATAAATAAACAATAGGGTGATTATTTTGGAAAAAAAGGTGTTGGATGCAATTACAGAGTATAAATTAATTGAAGAAAATGACCATATTGTTGTAGGGGTATCTGGAGGGCCAGATTCTATGGCCTTATTATATTGCCTATTAGAGGCTAGGAAAACTATTCCCTTTAGTATCCATATTGCCCATGTAAACCATGGTGTAAGGGGAGAGGAAGCAAGAAGTGATCAATTATTTGTAGAGAGAATATCTAAGGAATTAGGCTTGCCATATTATACTATAAATGTTAATATGATTGAATATGGAAAGGAGAGGGGGATTACTGCTGAAGAAGCAGGCCGAGAACTAAGATATGGCTTTTTTAGAGATATCTTAGAGAGGCATGGTAGGGGGAAAATTGCAGTTGCCCATAATATGAATGATCAAGCTGAAACTCTACTGATGAGGATTATGAGAGGAACTGGGCCAGATGGCCTTAAGGGAATGGACTATAAATCAGATGATATAATTCGGCCCATTTTGGGTATAGATAGAAAGGAAATTGAAGACTATATTAGGCAAAAAGGAATAGAAACCGTATTAGATAAGACAAATCTACAACCCATTTATAGTAGAAACAAGGTAAGACTAGAGTTAATTCCTTATATTGAAGAAAATTTTAATCCTAATATAGTAACTACACTTTGGCGAATGTCTAGGATTTTTTCACTAGATTTAAATTTTTTGGAAGAACATACTAAGATAAAGTTCAAGAATATGCTGAAAAGTCATGACAAAAATAGTATAATCTTACATGGAGACAAATTTTTAGTTGAAGATAGGAGTATCCAACAAAGGATTATAAGAAACGCTATTTTAGAGTTAAACAAATCCCTGCAAGGTATAAGTGAAGGACAAATAGCAGGTGCTGTAAACCTTGTGAATAACCTAGAAACGGGAAAGGAATTTCACCTTTCCAACGATATAATATTGAGGATTAATTATGATGAAATTATCATTGAAAAATCCAGGGAAAGAGAAAAAATAGCATATTCATATGATATTGATGTTCCTGGTTCCATTATTTTAGAAAATGGATATTGTCTAGAAACTAAAATATTTACTAAAGATAATGACTTTGTAATGGAAAAAACGAAAAACGTAAAATACTTTGATTATGACAAGGTAGAAGGGAACATAAGGATAAGAAATAGGAGAGATGGGGATAGGTTTATACCCTTTGGAATGAAAGGAAGTAAAAAGCTGAAGGATTACTTCATAGATGAAAAAGTTCCTAGGGATTTAAGGGATAGGATTCCTCTTGTAGTAGATAATGAAAATATTATGTGGGTAGTAGGTTATAGAATAAGCGAATTATATAAGATAACCCAAGATACAAAGAGGATTCTATCAATATCATATAAATTGCTATTATAATATAAGGAGGAGTCAAATGGAGCATTTAATAAAAGAAATACTAGTTGAAGAAGAAGAAATAAGAAAAAGAGTAGCAGAATTAGGAGCAAAGATTACAGAGGATTATAAAGGAA
>JAAYQJ010000173.1 GCA_012519355.1 Tissierellia bacterium
ATTAGTCGCACGGGCAGTAGAAAGTTCCCAGTTAGAAGGAAACTGAGGAGTATTAATAGCTAAATCATCGGTATGCCCTTCAATTCTAATCTGGTTATCCAGCTCTTTTAAGGTTTCGGCCACCTTAACTAACAATAGTCTTGCCTCTGGCCTTATATCAGCTTACCTTTTTCAAATAATACTCTATCTTGAAATCTTAAAATGATTCCCCGTTCATCTGGTACCACAATTATCCGATCATCCAATTGGGAAACAATTTGACTAAGATATTCTTTTAGTCTTTCTAATTCTTCCATTTCTTCTTGTAAATTTTGAAAGGCTTCATACATGTCTTCCGATACCAAGATTTGTCTATAACTGCTATTGATTTCTCCCTCTCTTATAAGTTCTGATTCATTTAAAGTTGTTCCACCATCCATTACCCCTAAGGATCCCCTTATTGAAGCTACTACCTGTTGCCATTTTAAAACATCTAAGTTGGAAAAGGAAAATAATAGGATGAAAAAGGTCAATATTAATGTAACCATATCGGAATATGTAGTCATCCATAATGGGGACCCTTTTGGGGCATTTTGTTTTTTCCTACCTCTCGCCATTAATCCTCACCATCATCTCTTTTATCCTGTCCCTGCAACTTTAATCTTTCATTAGGATTTAGGAAAGCCATCATCTTTTCAGAAACTATTCTGGGGTTTTCTCCTGCTTGTATAGAAAGGATACCTTCTAACATTAGCTCCTTATTTAAGATTTCTTCACCACTTTTTATCTTTAATTTTCCAGCAATGGGTAAGAATAGTAAGTTGGCCAATAGGGTCCCATAAAAGGTAGTAATTAAGGCCACAGCCATTCCCGGTCCAATGGCGGAAGGGTCATCTAGGTTTCTTAACATTAAAATAAGTCCTATTAAGGTACCGATCATACCAAAGGCAGGAGCACTGGCCCCCATATTTTCAAACATTTCTGCCCCTTGACGATGTCGATCCTCAATAAAGCTTAATTCTGTCTCTAATATTTTTCTGACCAATTCTGGATCGGTCCCATCCACTATTAATTGGATACCCTTTTTTAAGAAAGGTTCCTCTAAGGTTTCAGCCTCAGCTTCTAAAGCCAGTAAACCTTCCCTTCTGGCCTTTTCTGCAAATTTAACAAGAGTTTGAATTACTTCGGGGGATTCAGAGACATTATTTACAAAAGCTATCCGAAGTACCTTAATAGTACCAATTACCTGAGATAAGGAATAATTAATCAAGGTTGCTGCCATTGTTCCTCCCAAAACTATCAAGACCGATGAAAAGCTCCAAAAGGGAAGTAAACTACCTTCAGCTAATATAGCTCCTATCATTAAAACAATTCCGAATATTATTCCTACAATAGTTGCAATATCCAAATTCACACCCCTTTTCTAGTCCATTTTTGTGATAGTAGATGGATAATTGATTTCCTTACGAAAATTTTTAATTCTTTCAACAACCTCATCCATGTCTTCTTTAACAACTATTTTCACTCCATTGATAAGAGTTATCACCGTATCTGGAGTTTCTTCGATACTCATTATTAATTCACTGTTTAAATAATATTGTTTTCCTTGAAAACGAGTAACTTTGATCATATTAACCTCCAGAAATTGGGTTAAAGAGGGGCTGAAACCCCTCCCCACTTAATAATTAACGTTTAAGATTGACTAACTCCTGTAAAAGCTCATCGGAAGTAGTTATTATCCTAGAGTTAGCTTGAAAACCCCTTTGAGTAATAAT
>JAAYQJ010000174.1 GCA_012519355.1 Tissierellia bacterium
TAAACTATGCTGAAGGCAAGAGATTAGGTACCCAGTCCATGTCACTATTAAAGATTTCCCATGATGGAACCATGTGGGAAAACTTTAAACCAGTAGAAGACTTAAATGATATAATTGAAAGAGTAAAATAAGCTTGTTAAAATAGCACCAATCTTGGTGCTATTTTTCTTTTTGGAATAGATATTGTTATATATTGTCAAATAATATATAATAGGACTTAAGACCTAATTTTATAAAAACAATAGGGATTGCAGGCTAGTTTCCAGGAACTGCCAAAAACAGGAGATAAAAAGAAAGATGAAACTAACAAAAGTAGAATCGGGGTGTTGCAATGAGCTTTCTAAGTAAAAACCAAGGGAAATGGACTCCTAAACCTAAGAAAACCTTATTATTAGAGGAAGATTTAGACCAATTAAGGGACAATTTTTCGCATGTCCAAAAATTAACAAATATTGGGACTTGGACCTACTTAATTGACAGAGATGAAGTCTTGTGGTCAGAGGGAATCTACAAGATATTGGGAGTAGATACTGAAAAATTACAGGGAAAATTAGAAGACTTCTATAGATTTATCTATCCACAAGATCTTGAAAAAGTAGCAGAATATGTAAGCTATGCCATGGAAGGAAAGGAATACGACATTGAATTTAAGATCATTGATGATGAGGGCAAGATAAAGTACTTAAGGGAAAGGACAAGGGTTATCCTAGATGGGGAAAAAAAGGCCAGTAGGATAATAGGCATTATACAAGATATAACAGAATTTAAAGTAGTAGAAGAAAATCTAAGGGCCTTCAGCAAGGATTTGATAAATGCCCATAGAATTTCAGGCCTAGGCTCTTGGAGATATGATTTTAAGGAAAAGAAATTTTACGGCACCAATGAGTTATTCCGCATCTATGATATTGAACCAGAGGATATGAAAAAGGATTTTGAAGACTTAATGAAAATAATCCATCCTAAGGACAGGCCTAGGGTCATAGAAGCCATGAAAAAATATACTATGGGAGATGCCATTAGTATAGAATTTAGGGTCATACAAAAAGATGGCTCCTATAAGTATGTCCTGGTCAAGGGCGAGCCCCGATATGATAAAGATGGCCAAGTAGTAGAAATATTTGGGATAGTACAGGATTTAACAGAAAACAAAATCCTAGAAGAAAAGCTTATGAAAAGTTATAATATCATAGCACAGGCAGAAGCCCTTGCCAATATAGGCAGTTGGGAAATGGATATAGAAAGTAATCACCTAGTTTTTTCAGATGAAGCCATGAGAATCTATGGTTTTAATCCAGAAAAATTTGATAATACCTATGAAGGATTTTTGAAAATTGTCCATCCAGATGATCTATTTATTTTTCATGATTTATTTGGATGTCCTCCTAAGGATCCATTTAATTTAGAATTTAGATTTATTAAACCAGATGGGTCAATAGGCTGGATTTATCAGAGAGTAGAATTTATACTGGATGAAGCTAAGAAGCCTAGACAGAATATGATTTCTTTTTAAGCTCATTTTCTAATAGGTATTCATGCATGTAAAGCTTATCACATAATGAAAATAATAAATCTCTTCTATTACTCTTGTATAAATGTATTACAATATCAGTATCTAAGGATGCTTCCATTATTCAAACTCCTCAAAGATATCATCTAAATCTAGCTCTTCACCTTCATTATTATCAGTCTTTTTGAAAATGCTTGCGTCTATTCCAAGAAGCGCCAGGGACTTTTCTAAACTTGAATATGGAATATAACCATTTTCATAATTGCTAATTACATATTCTAAATATTTTGACGGCACTTTAATAACTTCCGCTGGATTTAATAGCCTTTCATCAGCATTTATCATTTTAAACAGATACTTAGAAGTATTATTGTTTCTATCATTAAATAATTCGTTCTTCTTATGATAATCAATAAAGTTTATTTCATAAAGTTGTTTTACCATTGCTGCATAGCTTACTTGAAATTCGATTTGTAATCTAACTATATCGATTGCATTTAGTTCTTTTGGTTTTTTCTTCAGTTCATATTTTATAAACTTATTCAATTCTTCCTCTGGCATTAAAAAACAATTAGCAAAGTGGTAAGCTCTTGATTCCGAAATACTTTCATCTATATCCTCAATATTTATGTCTATTTTTATATCTTGATTGTTATCTTCGAAATCGTACAATATATGTCCTAGCTCATGTGCTATTGTAAATATTTCTCTAGACAATATCTCTGATGAATTTGATACTATAACTTTTTTACCTTCAAAGACAGTAGAAAATCCTAGAACTGTATCTTTGCCAAAGGGATACCTAATTAAATGTATACCTCTTTGCTCTATAAGGCTAAAGATATCTTTGATGCCATAGGTTTGTACATTGTGTTCTTGTCTTACCTTTAGTGCCTTATCTTCAATCTCTGTAGTATCAATTCTCAAAACTATCACGCTCTTTCATTTGGTAATATAGTTTTTCGTGTGCATGAAACACTTTTAAAATTTCTTCAACTTTAGAAACTAAAGGTATTATATCTTCTGCATTGGACTTTTCTATAAATAATGTGACTAGTTCCTTCCTCTCTTCCTCTGCACTTGTTATTGCAGATGTTGGTACTCCTAAAAAATCTGCTATCCTTTTAATCATAATAAAAGAAATATCCACTTGGCCTTTTTCTAAGCGTGAATATCTTTGGCGACTTGTTCCTAATAAGTCAGCCATCTGCTCCTGACTTATTTTGTGGTTTTCACGTAGTTCCCTTATTCTCCTACCAATTGCATAACTCATGAATACTCCTCCCTTGCAATAATTATATAACAATAAAATTTAAATATCAATATATATGTTATAGTATTATAACATATA
>JAAYQJ010000175.1 GCA_012519355.1 Tissierellia bacterium
AACTTTCCCATTTCAAGCCAAGTATTCTTATTTGCATATATGGGCAAATCATATCGCCTTGATAAAACTCCTACACCTTTTATATGGTCCATATGCTCATGGGTTACCAAAATCCCATCTAGAGAAGTTGGACATACATCTATAGATTTAAGTAAGGTCTCTATCCTTTTACCTGAAAAACCAGCATCTACTAATAATCTTGTATTATTTGTTTCTATGTATTGACAGTTTCCACTGCTCCCACTTGATAGGGAGCAAAATCTTAGCTCCATTCTTTTCCTCCAATTATTTGCTTTCTTCTATTATAGCAAAAAAAGAAGAATAGCGAATTCTTCTTTTAATAATTATCTATGATAAGCTTTATTCCATCTTCAAACAATACTCTCCAAGCAGGTATAGTTTTCCCTCTAATTGCCATGTTGGGATTGTCTATAAAATCCTGTTCTGCTGGGTCAAAATAATAACATAATGATATTTCCTCTATGGTCTTACCGTGGGTTTCTTCTATACTCAAAAGACTTAATAATGCCTTAGGGGCAGTATTTATATAAATATACTTTTCCCCCTCCTCAATTGGATTGAGCCACATTCTTTCCATCTTTTTTACTCCACTACTATCTATAACCACAGAAGTATTTGATTTCTCTAAATATCTATCATTATATAATTTGGTAAACTCCAAATTATAGCCATTTTCATATCTTTTTATAAAGGAAAGTTTCATATCGGAAACATTGTATTTTCTTTGTTCTAGGAAGTCTAACGCTAATTCTATAGCCTTTTCCTCGTTTAAATCTGGATACATTTCCTTCATATTATTATTGGTATATGAAAGGTACTTCTTATTTGTAATTGTTAAATATTCTTCCTCAAATACTATTTCAATTACTCCAGCTTCCTTGTTTTCTACCTTACCTTCTCCATTGAAAAAGATCCTATTTGCCTCATAGGGCTCTATAGCTTCATATTCCACTGTTAAGGTATTTAAACTTGGTATTTCACGAGGTATGTCCGTATTGATTATGATTTCCTTTCTTCCTAGGATTTCAATAACATCTTCTACAAAGCTATCCTTTAAAGTTGTTTCCACCTGTTTTTCACTAGACAATAA
Organism: Tissierellia bacterium; assembly: GCA_012519355.1. Classification (GTDB taxonomy): domain Bacteria; phylum Bacillota; class Clostridia; order Tissierellales; family Tissierellaceae; genus JAAYFT01. The sequence continues at coordinate 1,112 of JAAYQJ010000175.1, forward strand.
AACATATCCTAAAAGAATATTAGTCACTATAAATGCAATTATTAAGATGGTTTTTGCCTTCGACCAATCCATTTATTTCACCATCCATCATTTCCCAGTTTTTTCGTAGACTAAAGAGCCATTATATACATTGAAGGCATATAATCCATTAACCGTTTTAATAACCCATACTGGAATTAGCTCATCTTCAATATCCTTTAAACATGGGTCGAAGTACGATAAATTAATATCTTCTATAAAGGACAAGACTTCATTTAAAGCTACTTCTTCAACATTTATGGAGTTATTTTCTTTTAAATATTCCTCAACTAAAAAATCATAATTCATATCAATTATGTCGAAGGAATGTAACATTTTTTTGCCTTCTTGTATATTACTTATTACCTTGTTCATATCTTTCCTAATAAAATGTTTATATGACCTTACATGGTTATTAAATACTTCTATTTCAATAAAGTCAACGACCTCTTCATTCCCAAGGATAACTGGTAAACCTCTTACTCTATATTTAAATGTTAAATTATATCCAACGCTATCATCAACCTTAATTTCTTCAAACTTATCCAAGTACATCCCTTTTGTAATGCCTGCATTTTTAGATATAAAATCTGCTGCAGTACTAAGACTCTCATATAAATTTCTCTTTTTTACTGTCTCATCTAAAGGATGATAATATTCCACAGTACCATTTACATTTAATTTTAATACTTTATGATTATACTCATATATTGTTGATTCATTTCCCTCTACTATTTCTCTTATATAATCTATACTCTTCTCGAAGAACTTCTCTGCAATTTCCCTCTTATCCTTAATATCTAAGTTTCTAATTTGATTTTCCACATATACCATAGGTACAGTACCATTCATTTCGTATGGTACATAGATATCTTTATCAGCACCATAAGTATCCTTCAAGGAATAATAAAAGTTATATCCCTTGCCTTGGTTTATTGCATCCTGCTCAATAGCAAGAAATTGTCCTCTTAACCTTTCCCTATCAATAGAGTTATCGTAAATAACCTTATGTTTCTCGTCATCAGATAAAACAAAAAAAGCTTCCCCTGTGCCTAAATAAATATAAATACTTCTCACATTAGATATTGCATCTACTATAATGTTTGGATCTTTAACATCTAGGGCCTTGGCCAAAATATAGGTACTTATTTTTTCTGGAAAATAAAAAACAATAGAAGGCTTCCTATTATAAGTTGAAAAGTCATCATTAGATAAATCAGCAATCTTTATATCTTCTGATCCTAGAGTTGTTGCTAATATTTTTTGAGTATTTGTCCAAAGTCCATGCTTGGAATCATCATAGAAAATAGTGTGATATTTTTCATTGAAGTTTAATAAATATTTATTTGGCATTATCATATCTGATAATAAGTAGGATGCGCTATAAGCCTCATCCTTGCTATTAAAAACATTAAATATCTCATTTGGCAATTCTATCCATAGCCTTTTAGTAAGCAACAAACTAATACTTACTAATGATATTAATAGTAAAGTCTTAAGTCTTTCTTTCATCTTAAATCAACTCCAATATCATAGGTAAGCATTAATTTGGAATTAGAATATCTATTAGCTTATTTGGCAGTTTTGTCTCCTTGGTATTTTTAGGATTTACAAAAATTATAATCTCTTCATCAGGTACACCTTCCACACCAAATTTAATAACAATCTTATTGATACCTGTCACTAATTCCAATTGTTTATTAAAGGTACCAGAATTGCCTGACACAATAGTATCTGTGAAGACTTCAATATAATCATCTTCAGTAGGTAAAGTCAAAAGATTAAAGTTTTTCCTAGTAAGATCTGTAGTTCCATAAACCTCTATAGTAATGGTAGTTCCTGGTGGAGCTATACCATTAATAAATTCTATTTTTTCTTCAATAGAATAAGATCTTTTCTCAGGTTTAATTATTTGATATTTAGATAAGTCCACTTCTTGCTCTACTATAACATTATTAGTTACTTCCAAATCATCAGTTACTTCCAAATCATCAGTTACTTCCAAATCATCAGTTACTTCATGAGCATAGCTAAATGAGCTAATAGCTATAATACCAATGCCAATGACTAAACCAGCTATAATTTTCTTCCACATCCATATACCCTCCTTTACTTATATTTCTGGTTATTAATATTATATAGTAAATATATTACAGAACTGTTACAGTAGCATTAAGTTTGAATTACACATATTTAAATGGTAATTTTATTTCAACACTAGTACCTTCTTCTAATATGCTTTCAAGGGTAATTTCACCACCATGGGCCTCGATTATCTGCTTTGCTATTGAAAGGCCTAGGCCAGTTCCCCCTAAATCTCTACTTCTTCCCTTTTCAACCCTGTAAAATCTTTCAAATATTCTCCTTTTGTCTTCTTCAGGAATCCCTATTCCATTGTCTTCTACTTTTATACACATAAAGTCATCTAAGCTTTTTAAGGATACCTTAATCTTCCCTTTGTTGTTAGTATATTTAATACTATTAGAAAGTATATTTATTATGACCCTTTCAATTGCATCCTTATCAATTACAATATCTGGTAAATTTTCTTCTATATCTAGTACTAATTCATGTTCCTTATCCTTAATGGCAAAGTCTAGTTTTTGTAAAACTTCTTTTAATAGCTTAGTTAGTGATACCTCTTCCTTTTTCCAAACCGTCTTTTGGTAATCTAGGTTTGATAATTGTAATAAGTCCTTTACAAGCCTAGCCATCCTATCACATTCATTGTTAATAACAGATAAGAACTGCATATATATTTCTTTATCTATTTCTGTATCCATTAGGGTTTCAGTATAGGATTTTATTGTGGTAATAGGGGTTTTTAGTTCATGGGATACATTGGCAACAAATTCTTTCCTTATATTATCTAGTTTATGCTCCTTAGTTATATCTTGAAATACTATTATAAGGCCACCAATGTCATTTTTTTCATTCTTAAATGGGGCATATTTTACTTTATACACTTGGGTATCGATTTCAAAATTTGCTTCTCCCTCTAAAGTATTCTCATCATTATAATCTATATCTTTAATATCTATTATCTGTAATGGAAGGGCCTTATCTAACTCAATGTATTTTTCAAGTTCTAATCTCTTTAAATTCATCAATTCTAAGGCAATAGGATTGGCATGTATCATTTCACCATTTGTATCTACTGCAATGACGCCCTCTGCCATGTAGCTAAAAATGGTATCTAGTTTTGACCTTTCTAGGTCCATTTCTTGGATTGTTTCCTTTAATTTTAAGGTTAAATGATTAAACATACTGGCTAATTGACCAATTTCATCATCAGACCTTACCTCAACAAACTGATCAAAGTTGCCCATGGCCATTTCTTCAGCTTTTTTAGTTACATCCCTAATGGGTTCAGTAATACTGGAAGCTATTAGGTAGCCTAAAAATACGGTAATCAAAAGGGCAATCAAGGTTGCATTTGTTAATATTCTCCTAGATTCATTAACTGTAATAGTAACATTCTCAAGGTCAGAAACCATGTAAATTACACCCTTTACTTTACCTACTCCAGTAAAAGCAGGGTATACCACATGGTTTTCCCTAATATTTTCATTTGGGTCCCTTTTAGTATCATTAGCCTTATCTCCACCATAGGCTTTTAATATTAATGTAGGGTCTAATTTAGAAGATAAAGCATTTTGTCCAATTAATCTATGATTGCTTCTAGATGTACTAGCTATTATTGTAGGAACTTCATCTCCAAATATAACATATAAGGTTTCGTTAGTTCCCAATCTCCATTCATTAACTGTTTCCTGTATTTCATCCTGTACATTTAACCAATCATCTTCAGCTAAATAGGAGGAGGATCTTAAAATTGTTTCAATTCTTTGCTCCATATTACTAGTAATATTTGCTATTTGCTGGGTTTCTAGTTTACTAATAATAAATATACCTACTATAACCATTGCGATAAATACTAGCAAAAAATATACTACTATGAATTTCCATTTAATAGTAGAAAACATAATTATGCCCTCCTGAAGTAATATCCTACTCCTCTTTTTGTTATGATATACTTAAATTCTCCGTTACCATCTTCTATTTTTTCACGTAGCCTACGAATGGTTACATCTACAGTTCTAATATCTCCATAATACTCATATCCCCATACTTCTTCAAGTAGTTGTTCCCTAGAAAATACTTGGTTTGCACTAGTGGCTAAAAACTTAAGTAATTCAAATTCCCTTAAAGTCAATTCTATAACACTTCCTGATTTTTTTACTTCATATTTGTTTAAGTCTATTACTAAATCCTCTGAAGTAATTAGTGAGTTGTTGTCTTCTGAATTAGAATTATTTGAATAATTAACCCTTCTTAAATTTGCCTTTACCCTAGCTATTAGCTCCCTCATACTAAAGGGCTTAGTAATATAATCATCCGCACCCAGTTCTAATCCCAGGACCTTATCCACTTCCTCTTCCTTTGCAGTAAGCATAATTACTGGGAATTTATGTTTCATCCTTATCTCTTTAAGTACTTGAAATCCGTCTTTTTTTGGCATCATAATATCTAATATAACCAAATCTGGAATTATATTCTCAACAGCTTGTACACCCTCTTCTCCGTCATAGGCTGTGCTGACCTTGTATCCCTCTTTTTCAAGATTAAACTTAATTATATCGGCAATAGCTTTCTCGTCATCGATAACCAATATCTTGCTATCCATCAAATCACTCCATTAATATATTTCACCTATTTACTCTTCATATATGATTATCTAATAAAGAATATTTCTTGTCAAATCATAAATAAATCATAAGTTTTTTAACTTTTGTCTTGATTTCCAATTAATTGTAATATATAATAGAAACGGTAAGGGGAGTAGCTTATAATTAGTTAGTCGTCAATACGGAAATCCCGGCTAACTACCTAGTTTTTTAGGAAGCAAGACCTTTGTTTAAACAATTCTTATTGTTTGAACAAAGGTTTTTTTGTTTTATTTCATATGTTTTGGAGATATTATTAATAAGATTTTAAGGAAGGGGATCAAAATTGAAAGAATGGTATAAGCAGAGTAAAGAAGATTTATTATCTACTTTAAAAACTAATCCTGATGTTGGATTAACAGAAGATGATGTAAAAGAAAGGATAAATAAGTACGGTACAAATGAGTTAAGAGAAGAAGCAAAGAAGAGTTTTTTTTCTAAATTGCTAGCTCAATTCTCTGATTTTCTCATACTAATATTAATTGGCGCTGCTGTTATTTCCTTTATAGTAGGTGAAGGTAAAGACGCAATAGTAATTTTGGCAATCGTTGTATTAAATGCCTTTTTAGGTCTTTACCAGGAGGGTAAGGCGGAAAAGGCCTTAGAGGCTTTAAAGAAAATGTCTTCGCCCACAGCTAAGGTAATTAGAAATGGTCATATTGCAGAGGTAGCTGCAAGTACCTTAGTTCCTGGTGATATTGTAGCCCTAGATGCAGGAGATATTATACCAGCTGACCTAAGGTTAATTGAAAGCTCAAATTTAAAAGTTGAAGAAGCTTCCTTAACAGGAGAGTCAGTTCCTGTTGAAAAGGATAGCAATATTGTATTTGAAGAGGATGTCTCCTTAGGTGATAGGAAGAATATGGCCTATATGAGCACTTCCATTACCTATGGTAGGGGAAAAGGTGTAGTAGTGGAAACAGGTCATAATACAGAAATAGGTAAGATTGCAACTATGATTCAATCCTATGAAGATGAAACAACACCACTACAAAAACAATTAAACCGCCTTGGAAAAGTATTAGGTATTACTACTATTATTATCTGTATTGGGGTCTTCCTAATTGGCTTACTCCAAGGTAGAGAAGTTTTAGAGATGTTTATGGTATCAATTAGTTTAGCTGTTGCAGCTATTCCTGAAGGTTTACCTGCTATTGTTACTATAGTATTGGCCCTAGGTATGAATAAAATGGTTAAAAGAAATGCCATTGTAAAGAAACTCTTAGCCGTTGAAACCTTAGGCTCAACTACCGTTATATGCTCAGATAAAACTGGTACCCTAACCCAAAATGAAATGACAGTGGTTAAATTGTTTACAGATGGTAAAGTCATAGATGTAACAGGTACAGGTTATGATATAAGTGGTGAATTTAAGCTAGATGATAAACCTATTGATGATGTGGACTTTTTAGATACTTTCCTAAACATAGCAGTACTTGCCAACGATGCTGATTTAGAAAAGACTCCAGAGGGATATAGGGTAATTGGAGACCCTACAGAGGGTGCACTGATTACTTTAGCTGGCAAGGGAAATATCCATAAATCCTCTGCCAATGAAAAATATCCTAGAATTGAAGAAATTCCCTTTGATTCTGGTAGAAAAATGATGACTACTTTCCATGAAAACTACTTACCAGGTAAAATAGTCTCCTTCACAAAGGGAGCTCCTGATATAGTCATAGATAGGTGTAGCAAAATAAAAGGATCTGGTATAATACTAGATTTTAATGATGAAATGAAAAAGGAAGTATTAAAAGTTAACAGTGATTTCTCTAAGGATGCCCTAAGGGTATTAGCCTTGGCCTATAGGGAATATGATGAATTACCAAAGGATATATCCCCTGAAAATAACGAAATAGATATGATTTTTGTAGGTCTAGTGGGTATGATTGACCCTGCAAGACCAGAAGCAAAGGAAGCCATTAGAAAATGTAAGGAAGCTGGAATCAAAACCATAATGATTACAGGTGACTACAAGGAAACTGCCTTTGCCATAGCAAAGGAACTAGGCATGGCTGAAACCAGAGATGAAGCCATGATGGGTGATGAATTAAATAAACTCTCAGATGAAGAGTTAAAAGAAGTAGTTAAAAGAGTTAATGTCTTTGCTAGGGTATCACCTGAACATAAGGTAAGAATAGTGACTGCCTTAAAGGAAAATGGTGAAATAGCTGCCATGACAGGTGATGGTGTAAACGACGCCTTGGCATTAAAGAAAGCAGATATCGGTGTATCCATGGGTATTACCGGTACCGATGTGGCAAAGAACACTGCAGAGATGATTTTAACCGATGATAACTTTGCCAGTATTGTTTCTTCTGTAGAAGAAGGTAGGATAATCTATAGCAATATTAAGAAATTTGTTGCCTTCCTACTATCATGTAATATAGGGGAAATATTACTAGTATTTACTAGTATATTGTTAAACCTACCAGTACCTCTTTTAGCTATCCAGCTATTATGGTTAAATTTAGTTACAGATAGTTTTCCAGCATTAGCCCTTGGTGTTGAAAAGGGTGACCCTGATATAATGAAGATTCCACCTAGAGATACTAAGGAACCTATATTGACAAAGAGTATGCTTAGGGGAATTGTTCTTCAAAGTGTGGCCATAGCAGTTACTTCTTTATTAGCCTATAGATGGGGTTTACTAACTTACGGTGGAGATTTGCTAAAAGCTAGAACTCTTATCTTTACAACATTAATTACAGCAGAATTGCTTCGTGCTTTCTCAAGTAGGTCACAAAAATATACCTTATTTAATATTGGTTTCTTTACCAACATGACCATGGTATACGCAGTCCTAATTTCATTTGCCTTATTGCTAGTGGTCCTTTATGTACCTTTCTTACAGCCAATATTCCACACTACGGCCCTTGGCTTAAATGATTGGTCTGTAATACTAGGATTTGCTATAATACCTTTAGTAGTTGGTGAATTAAGCAAGTTAGTATTTAAAGCAAGAAATAATTAAATCTAGCATAATGATAAAAAAGCCTTCGGGCTTTTTTTTTGCACATTTTATTTTTTTGCAGCATAGAATAGAACAAGGAAGGTGGTTATTTTGAGGAAAATAATTAATACTAAGCTTTGTCCTATTCTAAGTTCAAAGATTATGTCCCAATCTCGGGAAGAAGTACCTGTAATTCTACAATTTAGAGATTCACCTAGTAGGCTTGATAATATTTCTTCCTTAGTAACAAAAGTTAAGGCTAATTTGCCTTTAATCAATGGGTTTGCTGGTTATATGAGTACAGAAACCATATATAGGATTATTGAAAGTCCAGAAATTGAGTTCATTAGTTTTGATTCTCAAGTATATGCACTATTAGATATTGCTGCCCCTACTATGGAGGCTAATTTTCCCCATGATAAGTCTCTTGAAGGGGAAGGGATTACTGTAGCTGTTATAGATACAGGAGTAGCTCCCCATTATGATTTAACTAGACCTACCAACAGGATAGTTGGTTTTAAGGATTTTGTTAACAACAGAACTAGTCCCTATGACGATAATGGTCATGGAACTCATGTTGCTGGAATTATTGCGGGAAATGGTTTCTCTTCAAGGGGTAGGTATGTAGGTATAGCACCAAAAGCCAACATATTGGGAATAAAAGCCTTAAATGCCCAAGGAGGAGGAAATATCTCCG
>JAAYQJ010000176.1 GCA_012519355.1 Tissierellia bacterium
ATTATATTTCTAAGATTATTTAAATGTAAATAGTATGTAAATGATTTTATCCTATAAAAAAGATATATGTAAAAAATGGGAAATAATTAAGATTAAAGTATAAAAATATAAATAGAATTTGATAAAATAAAGGTAAGTTCTATGGATAATATTATTGAACATAGAGGATGTAAAATAAAGGGGAGGCGAAGAGGTGGATAAATTAACTTTAGAATCAAGGATTAGGGCAGAGGTTTATAACTTTAGTGGAAAAATTGGCTTATATGCCAATGACTTTAAAGGGAATATAATAGAGATTAATTCAGGGGAAAAATTTGAAACTGCTAGTACAATCAAATCCTTTATATTGGCAGAGCTTTTTAGGCAGGTTAAAGAAAAGAAAGTAGACTTAAATCAAATGATGAAGTATGAAAAAGAGAATTTTGTAGTAGGTAGCGGTATACTTAGGCATTTAGACTATGGTGTAGAGATGACAGTAAAAAACATTGCCACCTTAATGATTATTATTAGTGATAATATAGCTACCAATATGATGATAGATTTACTAGGGATTGATAATATCAACAATACCTGTAATGACTTGGGGCTAAAGGATACTGTTTTACATAACAAAATAGACTTTGATAAATATCCAAAACTAGGTACTACAACTCCTAAGGACTATGGCAGATTATTTGAAATGATCTATAAAAAGGAATTATGGAGTGAAGACCTAAGCCAAGAGATGATAGAAATATTTAAGCAGCAACATTATAATACAATCCTAACCAGGGATTTACCTCAGTATTTCCTAGACTCAGAGAATACTGGGGATGAAGAATTATTCTCCATAGCATCAAAGTCCGGTAGCATGGATGCTTGTAGAAATGATGGAGGAATAGTATATACCCCTTATGGTGGATATGTTATAGCTTTATTTACTAAGGATTTTGTAGACAATTTATATTATAATGACCATGAATCCTATAGGTTTGGGGGGAAGGTAAGTAGACTTATATTTGACCAATATTTAGCCTTGAAAGGAAAATTTAAATAGGTGGAGACTTTAAAATCTCCACCTATTCTATAATATTTGTTAAGCTTCCTATTTTTTCTATATAACATTCCACTATATCACCAGGTTTTAAGTATTTAGGCGGTTTAAATCCTGCCCCAACTCCTGCTGGTGTCCCTGTTAGGATTATATCTCCAGCCCTTAGGGTAAGACCCTTAGACAGGTCTGAGATTATAGTTGGTATATCAAATATTAAGTCTTTAGTATTTGACTTTTGCCTTATTTCACCATTTACTTTACTGCTTATATCAAGGTCTACAGGGAAAGGTATGGCTGATTTATGAACTATGTATGGTCCTATGGATGTACATGTATCCAGGCTTTTCCCCTTAAACCATTGTATATGTTTTTTCTGTATATCCCTGACAGTTATATCGTTTCCAATAGTATAGCCAAATATATAATCTTCTGCTTCTTCAAAGGGGATATCCTTTCCGTCTTTTCCAATTATAACTGCCAACTCCACTTCATAATCAAAATTATGGCTATAGTCTTTAGGTATTATGACCTTATCCATATGACCTATTGCAGGGTCAGCAATTTTTGAAAAATATATGGGATAATCAGGGATTAGACTGCCGCCGCTAGGTAAGCTTTTTATTTCCTTAGCATGTTCTGCATAGTTCTTTCCAAGGCAAAAGACATTTCGTCTTGGATATTTAATAGGGGCTGTAATCTTCACAGCCTTTAAAGGAATGCCTTTATCCTTTATATTTTCAAGGACTTCCTTTAAATCCCCAATTAGGCTATCAGAATAAGCTCTGATGAAATCCAGTAAATTCTTAGGTACATCCTTGTTCAATTCCCTTAATAGAGTTTCCATTGGGATTACCATATAATTTTTCTCATTTAGGATACCGTATCCTTCCTTTTTCCCTAACTCATAGGATAGAAATTTCATCTTACCATCTCCTCTTGATAATAGATTAATAATGCCATATTAATTTAATTATACCTAAACCTAGCCTTTTAGCCAAAGGTTTAGAAAAGATTTTACCTATGGGGAGGTTGTAATGTAACTTTTCTTCTCTAATTACAGATATAATAGTAGATGAAGAAAAAATAAGAATTTGTGTAAGATATTAGAAAGTTATGAGTCTTATATATAGAGGAGGTGATTAAGTGACAGACCTGGAAGAATTATATAAGATGTATTTCAGGGATGTATATCTTTACATAAAGTCCTTATCGGGAAATGCCCATATAGCTGAAGATATAACTTCTGAAACCTTCATAAAGGCTATTAAGTCCATAGGGTCATTTAAGGGGGATTGTGATATTCGGATTTGGCTATGTCAAATTGCCAAGAATACCTACTTTTCCTATTTAAGAAAAAACAAAAGACTAGAATTTATAGATATGGTGGAGGAAAGGCAAAAAGATATTAATATAGAACAGGAGTTGACTTCAAAAGAGGATGCTATGAAAATTCACCAAATACTACATGGCCTTAAAGAACCCTATAAGGAGGTATTTACCCTTAGGGTCTTTGCAGAGTTGAGTTTCAAAGAGATTGGCAGTATCTTTGGGAAAACTGAAAACTGGGCATGTGTCACTTATCACCGAGCTAGAAAGAAAATTCAGGAGGAAATGGAGGGGTTTCAGTGAAGGTAACCTGTGATGTAATCAAGGACTTGTTGCCCTTATATTTAGAGGACTTAGCCAGTGAAGATAGTCGGAAACTTGTAGAAGGCCATATTGAGACCTGTACAAATTGTAAAGTTGAATTGGAATCTATGAAGGAGTTTAAGGAAATCCCAATGGATACAAATATAGGGCCCTTAAAGAAAATAGAAAGGAAACTACTTAGGGATAAGGTTCAAACCATTGTGTTTACTGGCCTATTGGTCTTGGCCTTTGCTATCCTAGGCATGGCTTATATAACTGCACCAGAATACTTGCCTTATTCAGAAGATATAATGTCTATAAAAGGCTACGAGGATGGAAAGGTTATCATTACCTTTAGGGAAGAAGTGGCTGGATATGATATTAATAGGTATGGGGATTCCTATTCATTGACTGCATGGTCTTCCCTATGGAATAAGTATATTCAAAAGAATGATAAAAGGAGCATTGTATTAAATCCAGAGGGGGAAGATGTCAAGTCCATTTACTACTATACTACAGATGGGGAAGAGGATATACTGATTTATGGAATTGACCCAAACCCTGGTGGTGGTCAAAGGACTTTGCCAAGGCTAGTCCTGGGATATTATCTCATTTTATCCATCTTATTGACTGTTTTAAGTGGGTTTTTCCTTTCTATGTTTAGAAAAAATGAGAGGATTAGAAACATATTGGAGAAGGTCTTCCTTCTACCCCTATCCTATAGTATAAGCCATGTCTTTATTAAAGGCTTTACAGGGGTATCCTATTCAGCCCAAAGGGACCTTTCTGGGATCTTGCTTTTGATTATTCCAATTTACTCCTTATTAATTATAGGCATAAGGGTATATAAAAGGTACAGGGTAGATAGAAAACAAAAAATCTGATGGTTCTCCATCAGATTTTCATTTCCTTCAATATTCTTAGATAGTGATTGGCTTCCCTTAAGACATGGTCAGCTAAAAGTGGGGGAATAATTGATTTAATTTCACAATCTAACAAACCTTCAGTGGCTGCTTTTTTGAAATCCCTGATTTCTTCTGTTGCTGCCTTACTTTTTTCTATAAGTTGTTTTTCATGGCATTTGATAGACTCCTCTACTAATTTCTCAAACTCTTTGGCAAAAGCCTCAGCTTTTTCCTTTAAGTCCTTCTCTGAAGGGTCTAGCATTCCATCTATGAATTCTGCATGGTCTTCCATTATATGATTCCAAAATCTTAATTCATCACAAATAGGCTTTTTAGGTAAAGTCCTATTAACCAAGGCCTTTAGGATTTCACGGTATAGGTCGGCTTCATGGATCAAATGGTCTAGCATTTCAGGATATATGCCCATGAAGATCTCACAATCTAAAAAGAGTTCCAAAAGTTTCTTTTTAAATTCTATAACTTCTTCTAATAGGTTTAGAGACCTGCAGTTTATAGCATGAACCTTCATCTCTAACCAATCCGTATATTCAAAATTGGGTTTGGCTTTCAAGGCATATTCTGCTTCAGTAATATTGGTGTTTATTGATGCTCCAGTTAATCTAGATGTTATCTTTTCAGCATTCAAAGTGAATTTAGTCACAAGTTCATTGGATTTAAGTAGCTCTTCTCTAACAGCATGATTTGCAAATATTACAGTTTCACCTAATAAATCTTCAAAGGATTTTTTCAAAATATTGGCTTCTGCAATATAGGTCTCATCTACTGGTTTAAGATTTACCTCAATAAAAAATAGATGTTCTTTCATAATTCTTTGAAAAAACAAATTGGCATCTAGTGAATCTTGGATATAATCTTTTCTTGATAACAAAAAAAATCCCCCCCTCATTAATAATATTACTCAATACATAATATTATGAAGGGAAGATTATGTGATTAGTTTAATTTTTCAGCCAGTTTGTTCCGTACACTATCATCGATTATATTGTTATTATCCTCTAAGTCTTTCATAAAACCTCTAATAATATCAGCGAAATTGGTGTAGGAATAATTTTCTAAGGCCCTTTGGAATTCTTGGAGTGCTTCTTCTCTCATTACAAAAGTCTTCTCATCATAATTGGGAGTGTGAAGATCTCCAAAGAAATAGGTATTTGCATATCTTAAATATATATCCTTTACTTCTGGCAGTAAATCTGAATAGGGGTAAACAAACTTAAAGCTTTCTACCTGTAGTATTCTCTCAGCTAGTTTTTCCATGGATATAACAAGACTTCCATCAAGCATATAGGGTTCATTGCTATCTAGGGCTAAAATCTTTAGATAATCTTTATACTCATTTGTTATCCTATCACCTAGTAAGTCTACAAACTTTTGATAATCTATTAAATAATAGTAGACTCCCTCAGAAGTGGCTAATTTATATCCTAAGCTTATGTTTTCGATTAAATCTTCCTTTAATTCTCCTTCATCCTTTAGGGTCTTCTCCCTATTTAGATATTCCAAACTATTTAGTTTTTCCATTGAAAGTCCGTATTTTCTAAAAAGGTGGTCGAAGTTTTCTCCCTCTTGGTATTTAACGAAGAGGCTGTCAACTTCTATACTTTTATCAAAGGATAGTTCACCTAGCTTATTTATATATTCCTTTATAAGTTCTACATTTTCATATTTAGATAAGAGGTCTTTGTTTTCCATTATAAATCCTAATGCTTCATTGAAATTTTCATTAATCAAACTCTTGCCTTGATTAAATACTTCTTCCTCTGTAATTGTCTCTGAATAGCCTTCTCTTTCTACCTTTACTAAATCTCCGCTGTCCTTGCCATTCCATTTATACCAGAGAATCATCTTGCCTGAATCTTCTATACTAGTAGCTTCTGTTTCTGGGTCTACGGTAAATATGCTAAACTCCAGTATCCCATCATTATCAATATCTTTTATCTCATTTTTTGCATATATAGATATTAAGGATATCTTACTTTCGTTGAATATACTCTTTAACTTATTATCTTCTAAAACAAATCCATAGGTTATACCAGAATTGGCTCCAACACTATTGCTTAGAAGGATGCCATTGGTACTTTCTGAAATCTTTCCAATTTTTATTTGATAATTAGTATTATCATAATTCATGGTGGTCTCATCTAATAAGGAATACTTATCTCCTATGAATTTATAAACTTCCAATGAGCCTTCATCTTCCTTATTATTTGGGTCCCTTTCCTTAAAAACCACTAGTTCCGGAATATTATCTTCATCCAAATTGCCAATGGCATAGTGGGGTGGAGATGCCTCTTTATTTACTACTAAATCTTGTCCCAATTTATTCATATATTCTATATATAACTCATCCTTAAGGAAATTATAGTTATCTCCTTTAGATAAGATAATCTCTTTAATGGACTGTTCTTTAGATAGAACTTCTGGTAGGGCTTCCTGTTGAGAACAACCTAAGGTTAACACTATTAAGGCTAAGGCTAGAAATATAAGTTTAATTGATTTTCTTATCATAATACTCTCCTTTCTGTTAAGTATATTATACAACGAAATATGTCATCATGTGTAACAAAGAAGTTACAATAAATTAACATTTACTTTAACTAAATATGTAATTAATAGGAAAAGGGATTAATATTCTAGGACCAGTAGGATAAAATAGTGTTTGTTAATGTTTTAATTAACTTTCATAGGGGTAAACTTATAATGGGATAAAATGTAAAAGGAGGAAGAAATATGAGTCAATACCATGAACCAGTGGAAAAATTGGATGAAAAGACTATGAACATTTCAAGGGCAATAAACAGTCTAAAGGAGGAAGTCGAGGCTGTTGATTGGTACAATCAAAGGGTAGCTTCTTCAAATGATCCTGAGCTTAGGGAAATAATGGCGCATAATAGGGATGAGGAAATAGAGCATGCCTGTATGCTTATCGAATGGCTGAGAAGAAATATGGACAAATGGGATGAAGAACTTAGAACCTACTTATTTACTGATGGACCTATTTCTCATTTAGAAGAAAAAGTGGATGAAATAATGAAGGATTCATCAAGCTTAAATATTGGAGATTTAAAATAGGAGGGAGAATATGCTATAAGAGAATTAGCCCCTGTTTCAGCCAGTGCCTGGGAAGAAATAGAAGAAAGGGCAAAGGAAGTATTAAAATCCTATTTATCTGCTAGAAAAGTAGTTAAGGTAAATGGACCAAGGGGATTAGATTTCAATGTAATTAGTGAAGGTAGACTAGGACCAATCAAGACAGAAGGGAATATAGGCTATAGTAATTACAATATTTTACCCCTAACAGAAATTAGAACAGAATTTGAAATGGACAGATGGGAGTTGGATAATATCCAAAGAGGAGCTAAGGATGTTGATTATGAACCATTGGAAAATGCTGTGAAGGAAATTGCACTATTCGAGGAAAATGCTATTTATAATGGTTTAGAAGAGGCATTTATTAAAGGTATTGACAATGTAGTTGAATTAGAGCCTATAGCTTTAGGCAATGACCCTAATTCTATAATGGAGGCTATTACCAAAGGATTAATTGCCCTTAGGGAAAACTACCAAGGAGGCCCCTTCAGCTTAGTAGTTAATGAAGAAGCTTATAAGAGAATTTTATCTAAGGAAACTTCCTATCCATTAGATGAAAGGATTGAAAAACTAATTGGTGGAAAAATAGTCTATAGCCATGTGGTAAATGGTGCCTATCTACTACCCTTTGACCATGATGATTTAGAGCTTACAATTGGTAGGGATTTTTCCATTGGTTATCAACACCATACAAATGAAAAGGTGAGATTTTTTATTACTGAGTCCTTTACCTTTAGAGTATTAGACCCTACTTTAATAGTGAAGTTTACCTTATAGGCAAAAAAAGAAGGCTTGACATTGGTGAAAGTCACTGTTAATATGAAATAGATATGAATAAAGGAGTTATGAATAAAAAACTCATATAAGTCCCATAATATGGTTGGGGCGTATCTACTAAATGACCGAAAATCATTTAACTATGAGTGAAAGTGTACCTAGGGATCCGAGGAAAACTCCTGCAGGACCGAGCGGTACAGATACCCTATGCATTTTTTGATGCCTAGAGTATTACACCGAAGGGATAAAAGCCCAGTCGGGTAGGTTTCGCTTCGCCTACCCAACTGGGCTTAATTTAACTTTTTGAGGAGGGTTAATGTGAATTTTAAAAGGATCTTCATAGAGAAGAAGGAAGAGTATAACACTGAGGCTAGGAGTTTACTAAAGGAGTTTAGGGATTACTTAAGTTTGCATAACTTAACAAGGGTACGGGTTGTAAATCTATATGATTTAATCAATGTGACAGAAGAAGAGAAGGAAAGCATAGTTAAAGAAATACTTTTCGAAGAGGCTTTGGATAACCTATATGAGAACAAGCTTCCTATTAAGGAGAATGAAAAAGTATTTAGGGTTGAATATCACAAGGGTCAATACAATCAAAGAGAAGATTCTACTAGTCAATTAATTAGGATTTTAACTAATAAAGAAGATATTTTGGTACAGAATTCAAAGGCTATTATATTAGAAAATATTACAGATGAAGACTTAGAGAAGATAAAGGCTTATTATATAAATCCAATTGAAATGAAGGAAGTTCCTTTAGATAGTTTTGAATTTATATCGGATGAGGATACAACAGAGGATGTTGAAATAATAGATAGATTTATAGATTTAAACAAAGAAGAATTAGAGGGTTTTAAGTCCCAGTATGGTATAGGCATGGACTTAGATGATTTAATTTTCTGCCAAGAGTATTTTATAAATGATGAGAAGAGAAATCCTACTATTACAGAATTAAAGCTAGTAGATACCTATTGGTCAGACCACTGTAGACATACTACCTTTATGACAGAGATAACAGATATAAGCCTAGAAGAAGGAAGATATAAGGCTGTATTCCAAAAAGCTATAGAGGAATATATAAGGTCCAGGGAATATGTTTATGAAGATAGGGAAAGGCCAATTTCCTTAATGGATTTAGCCACAATAAATATGAAGGAAATAAGGAAAAAGGGCCTATTAGATGATAAGGAAGAAACAGATGAAGTAAATGCCTGTAGCGTTGAAATAGATGTGGATATAGATGGAAAAAATGAAAAATGGTTACTGATGTTTAAAAACGAAACCCATAACCACCCAACGGAAATGGAACCCTTCGGGGGAGCATCTACCTGTCTTGGTGGGGCTATTAGGGACCCCTTGTCTGGAAGGGCCTATGTACATCAAGCCATGAGGATTACAGGAGCCAAGGATCCAAGACAAAAATATGAGGATACCTTGCCAGGTAAATTACCTCAAAGGAAAATAACCAAGCTGGCTAAGGAAGGATACAGTTCCTATGGATATGAAATAGGTGCTGCAACAGGGTATGTAAGGGAAATCTATGATGAAGGATATGTGGCCAAGAGGATGGAACTAGGTGCCTTAGTAGCAGCAGCACCAAGGGAGGCAGTATATAGGGGAAAACCAGTAGCTGGAGATTTAGTTATTCTAGTTGGTGGTAGAACAGGAAGAGATGGACTTGGAGGTGCAGTAGGTTCATCTAAGGAACATACTGAAAAATCCTTGCATACTTCCTCAGCAGAGGTACAAAAAGGAAACCCAGCCGTAGAAAGAAAGATAGTTCGTCTTTTTAGGAAGCCTGAACTTTCTAAGATGATTAAAAAATGTAACGACTTTGGTGCTGGTGGAGTATCTGTTGCCATTGGAGAGTTGGCAGATGGCCTATTCATTGAATTAGACAAGGTTCCCTTAAAATATCCAGGCCTTGATGGTACAGAAATAGCCTTGTCTGAGTCCCAAGAGAGGATGGCAGTAGTCATAGACTCAAAGGACTTAGAAAGATTTTTATCCTATTGTAAGGAAGAAGATGTGGAGGCCACAGTAGTTGCCAAGGTAACTGAAGAAAGAAATCTAAAGATGGTATGGAAGGGTAAAACTATAGTCAATATTAAAAGGGACTTCCTTGATACCAATGGGATAAGGAAAAAATCCAAGGTAAATATTATTGAACCTATAGATGGGTCATATTTAGAAGAAATACCCCTCCATCTTAAAGATAAGGATATAAAGGAAGCCTTTATTGAGAATATGAAGGATATAAATATAGCTAGCCAAAAAGGCTTAATAGAAGGCTTTGACCATAGTGTAGGAGGAAGTACAGTTCTAATGCCCCTTGGTGGAAAATATAAACTAACTCCTGCAGAAGGTATGGTAGCTAAGATCCCTGTACTAAATGGAAACACTAATACTTGTTCCTTAATGACTTATGGTTTTGAACCTAAGCTTTCAAAATGGAGTCCTTTCCACGGTGGCTATTATGCAGTTATAGAATCCATAGGGAAAATTGTAGCCATGGGTGGCAGCTACAAAAAAATTAGGTTGACTTTCCAAGAGTATTTTGAAAGATTAGGTCAAGATGAAAGCAAATGGGGAAAACCCTTTGCAGCCTTGCTGGGAGCCTTTTTAGTACAGAAGAACCTAGATATCCCAAGTATAGGCGGTAAGGATAGTATGAGTGGTAGCTTTGAAGATATCCATGTGCCACCAACCCTAGTAAGCTTTGCTGTGACAACAGCTAAGGTGGAAAATATTATTTCACCTGAGTTTAAAAAGCCTAATTCCACAGTAGCCCTAGTAAAGCTAGATATAGACAAAAAGGGAATGGTGGACTTTGACCAATTGAAGGCCAATTATTCCCTAATAAAGGAATTAGTTGATGAAGGCAAGATAATATCTGCAACAAGTGTAAAATATGGTGGAATTGCAAGAGCCATAGGAGAAATGGCCTTGGGCAATAAAATAGGCTTTAAGTTCAAGGAAATTGATAAAGAAGACTTATTTAGGCCATTACCTGGCTCTATACTAGTTGAGTTTAATGGTCAAATGCCTAGGATAGTAAAGGAAAGAGACTTAACTTCAGTGATTGAACTAGGTACTACCATGGAGAAGGAAGCAATAGAAATAGCTGGTGGAAGTATAGAATTAGATGCTTTAATCAAGGCCTATGAAAAGCCTTTAGATGAAGTATTCCCAGTATATAAGGGGAAGGATAATTTTGAAAATATTGATTACACTAAGGGAAGTAAGATTACAAGAAAAGTAAAAATAGCAAAACCAAAGGTTTTAATTCCAATATTCACAGGATCCCATGGTGAATATACCATGGAGGAGTGTTTTAAAGAAGCAGGAGCTAATGTGGAGACTCTTGTTTTTAAAACCTTATCTCTAAATGATTTAGAAACTTCATATAGGGAATTGGCAAAGAAAATAAAGGAATGTCAAATCCTAGGCCTACCAAATGGGTCTCCATTGGGAGATGAACCAGAGGCTGGTGGAAAGTTGTTAAGATTAATATTTAATAATCCTTATGTAAGAGAAGCCCTAGATAATCACCTAAATAATGAAGATGGATTGATTTTAGGCATCGGAGCAGGCTTTACTGCCTTGATCAAACTAGGACTTATTAGTCCATCTACCTATATTACAGCCAATGAAAGTGGAGAATTTATATCTACCATGGTAGATGTGAGAGTTAGCTCAAACCTATCTCCTTGGTTTAATGATATGAAGGTAGGAGAGGTGTATTCAGTCCCATTGGCTACAAAGGAAGGAAAAATCATATTAGTTAACTCAATGGATAATGGACAGATAGCTAGCCAATTTGATGGTGAAAACCCAACTGGGTCAGCCTTTGGAATAGAATCCATGACTAGCTTAGATGGTAGGGTATTAGGTACTATCACATCAATTGATAGGGTTGGAGAAGGTCTATACAAGAATACTAAAAGCTTAGGCAAACACAAGATTTTCCAATCAGGGATAAAATACTTTGATTAGGGGGAGAAAAATGAAAGTAAGTATTGTAATGGGAAGTATATCGGATAAGAGTATAGCAGATAGGGTTGCCAATATATTGGATAAGTTTCAAGTTGAATATGAAATGAAGGTAATATCAGCCCATAGAACTCCCTATAAGGCCATAGCATATGCTGAAAAGGCAGAGGAAAATGGAATTGAAGTGATTATAGCCATAGCAGGCAAGGCAGCCCATTTGGCAGGAGTATTGGCAGGTGTAACTCCAATTCCTGTAATTGGTATTCCTGCAAAATCCTCTACAATGGATGGACTAGACTCCCTTCTTTCTGTAGTGCAAATGCCTAAGGGGGTTCCAGTAGCTACAGTAGCCATAGATGGTGGAGAAAATGGCGGCTTATTGGCTGTTCAAATTCTTTCTGTAAAGTATCCTGAATTAAGGGAGAGCTTTAAAGAGTATAAGGAAGAAATGGCAAGAGAGGTAGAAAAGATGAATTTAGAGTTAAACTCCAATTAGAAGGAAGGTGTAGTCTTGAGTGGAGTTGTAGGTATTTATAGCAAGTCTAGAAACGATGTATCAAAGATAATCTACTATGGCCTATATGCCCTACAACATAGGGGGCAAGTAAGTACAGGTATTGCGGTAAATAACAATGGTTTTATAGATTATTTCAAAGACCGGGGCTTAGTCCATGAGGTATTCCCTAAGGAAACCATGGAAAGGCTTAGGGGAAATATTGCCATAGGCCATGTTAGATATGCAACTACTGGGGATGCCACTATAACCAATGCTCAACCCTTAGTTGTAGGTTATAAAAGGGGGGCCTTGGCTTTAGCCCATGATGGAGCAGTGGTAAATTTCAAAAGTCTTAGGGATAGTTTGGAAGATGATGGGGTCATATTTCAAACTGAACTAGATACAGAGGTCATTGCAAACCTAATAGCTAGACACCATAAGGACAATATAGAAGATGCCATAGTAAGGACCTTGGACAATATCAAGGGGACCTATGGACTTATTATGATGACAACAGATATGCTAATTGGAGCCAGAGATCCCTTTGGAGTTAAACCCCTTTCCTTAGGTAAATTTGGAGATGACTATATATTGGCTTCAGAAACCTGTGCCTTTGATACTATTGGAGCAGAGTTTATTAGGGATATTGAACCTGGAGAGATTATTTTTATAAGTGATGAAGGTATAAAGTCCATAAGAAAAGAGAAGACAGATAAAAGGCTTTGCCTATTTGAAATAATTTACTTTGCAAGGCCTGATAGCAAATTGGATGACAAAAGTATTTATTTAGCCAGAATAGAGGCTGGAAAACAATTGGCAAGGGAAGCCTATATTGATGGGGATATAGTAATAGGAGCTCCTGACTCTGGAACTATACCTGCCATAGGCTATGCAGAAGAGTCTAAAATCCCCTATGCAGAAGGCTTGATTAAAAACAGGTATGTAGGAAGAACCTTTATAGAACCTACTCAAGAATTAAGGGAACAGGGAGTCAGGATAAAGCTAAATGTCTTGAAGGAAAATGTGGAAGGTAAAAGGGTAATCTTAGTAGACGATTCCATAGTAAGGGGAACTACTATTAAAAGGACTATTGAGATGATAAGGAATGCAGGTGCAAGGGAGATTCATGTAAGAATTTCTTCACCTCCAGTACTTCATTCCTGTCATTTAGGTATGGATACTCCTACTAGGAAGAACCTAATTGCAGCCCAAATGGAAGTTGAAGAAATTAAGAAATTAATTAAGGCGGATTCATTAGTATATTTATCATTGGAAGGCTTGTTAAAGGCAGCAGGTGGCAATGAATTTTGTACAGGTTGCTTAAATGGCCATTATCCCATAAGTAGGAGAAGGGACGATATTAGTGAAGAGTTAATAGTGAAAAGTGAATAGTGAAAAGTGGAGAGTTTTTTGTGTCGAGCCTTCGATGTCAAAAGATTCCTCCCATTCGCTCGGAATGACAAATTGTCATCCTGAGCGCCAGCGAAGGATCCTCAACCCGAGAGTTCGATCTTAATAACTATTCACTATTAGTTATTCACTAAAAATAAGGAGGGTGAAAGGTGAGTTTAACTTATAAAGATGCAGGAGTAGATAAGGAAGCGGGATACAAGCAGGTACAATTAATTAAGTGGATGATAAAGAAGACCCATGTACCAGGAGTTTTGTCAGATATTGGTGGTTTTGCAGGTTTATTTCAGTTGGATACAAAAGCCTATGAAGAACCAGTCTTAGTATCAGGAACTGATGGAGTTGGTACAAAACTAAGGATAGCCTTTATGATGGATAAGCACAATACCATAGGTGAAGACTGTGTAGCCATGTGTGCCAATGATATCCTCTGTCAAGGAGCAAAACCCTTATTTTTCTTAGACTATATAGCAACAGGTAAGCTTATACCAGAGAAGATGGCAAGTATTGTAGAGGGAGTATCTAATGGATGTATAAAGGCAGGTTGTGCCTTAATTGGTGGAGAAACAGCAGAAATGCCAGGTTTCTATAAAGAAGATGAATATGATATAGCTGGTTTTTGTGTAGGAGTAGTGGATAAGAAAAAGATAATAGATGGGTCTAAGATAGAAGAAGGAGATTATATTATAGGTTTAGCTTCCAGTGGAGTCCACAGTAATGGCTTTTCATTGGTAAGAAAAATAGTATTTGACAAGCAAAAAATGGATGTCAATGACTATATCGATGAATTAGGCATGACCATTGGAGAGGAGCTATTAAAACCTACAAGGATATATACTAATCCAGTCTATAAGCTAGTAGAAAAATACAATATAAAGGGCTTAAGTCATATAACTGGTGGTGGCTTCTATGAAAATATTCCTAGAATGTTACCTCAAGGCCTAACTGCCCACATAGATATTTCGAAAATAAAAACACCTACTATATTCAAGCTATTGCAGGAGTGGGGAAAGATTGAAACCAATGAAATGTACGGTACCTTTAATATGGGGATCGGCATGGTTATGGCAGTAGGTAAGGAAGAACTAGCAGATATTACAAATTATTTAGTAGAAATAGGAGAGGAATTTACCATCCTTGGTGAAATAAAAAGAGGAAACGAAGGAGTAGTCCTATGGAACCTACAAGAATAGGAGTTTTGATTTCTGGTGGGGGTACAAACTTACAGGCTATAATGGACAATATAAAAGATGGGAATATTAATGGGAAGATAGAATTAATAATCTCCAACAAAGAAAATGCTTATGGGCTTGTAAGGGGAAGAAAGGCAAATATTGATACTTTATACTTAGATAGAAAGCAATTTAAAAGAGAAGAAGAATATAATTTAGAACTAGTTAAAAACTTTAAAGAGAAAAATGTCCAGTTAATTATTTTGGCTGGATACTTAAGAGTATTGTCTAAGGATTTTATACAAGAATTCAGTGGTCGAATTATAAATATCCATCCCTCCTTAATACCAAGTTTTTGTGGCAAGGGCTTTTACGGTGAAAGGGTCCATAAGGCAGTATTAGACTACGGAGTGAAGATAACTGGAGCTACAGTACACTTTGTAGATGAGGGTACAGACACAGGCCCCATTATATTGCAGGAGGCAGTAAAAGTAGAGGATAGGGATAACTTAGATACATTGAAGGAAAAGGTCTTAGAGGTGGAACATAAAATCTTGGTACAAGCAGTTAAGTTGTATTGTGAAAACAGGTTATCTATTGAGGGAAGAAAAGTCATTATAAAATGGGAGTGAGGAAATGAAGAGGGCATTAATTAGCGTGTTCCATAAGGAAGGTATAGTGGAATTTGCTAAGGAACTGAAGAAATTAGGTTGGGAGATAATTTCAACTGGTGGCACATCAAGGATATTAAAGGAAGCAGGCATAGATATCATTGAGGTGGAGGATGTAACTAATTTCCCAGAAATACTAGATGGTAGGGTAAAGACTTTAAATCCATATATACATGGGGGCTTGTTATTTAGAAGAGATAACCCCTCCCATGTAAGGACAGTAGGAGATATGGAAATAAAGCCAATTGATATGGTAGTAAACAACCTATATCCCTTTGAAGAAACCATAAAGAAACCAGATGTAAGCCATGAGGAAATCATAGAAAATATAGATATTGGTGGCCCCTCAATGATAAGGGCAGGGGCTAAAAACTATAAGGATGTAACTGTAATAGTTGATCCTAGGGATTATGAATTAGTCTTAAAAGAGTTAAGAGAAAATGGGGAAACTAAACTAGAAACTAGGAGATACCTAGCAAGGAAGGTTTTCAACTATACAGCCTATTATGACAGCTTAATATCCAACTATTTCAATGATATAGAGGGAGTAAGATTCCCAGAAATGTTGACTTTAGCATATAAATCAAAGGAGGAGCTAAGGTATGGAGAAAACCCTCATCAAGAAGCCGCCTTTTATAAGGAAGTAGGTAAAAAGGAAGGCACTTTAGCTGGGGCAGTTCAACTTCATGGGAAGGAGCTTTCCTTCAACAATATTAATGATGCCAATGGCTGTATCGAAATATTAAAGGAATTTGATGAACCCACTGTAGTGGCAGTTAAGCATGCAAACCCCTGTGGTATAGGAAGTGGAGAAAACCTATTAGAAGCCTATAATAAGGCTTATGAATGTGACAAGATATCTATTTTCGGTGGTATAATTGCTGCCAATAGGGAAGTAGATAAGGATGTGGCAGCAAGGATAAATGAGATATTCATAGAAATAATAATTGCTCCTTCCTTTACTGATGAGGCAATAGAAATACTTACTCAAAAGAAGAATATTAGGATTTTAAAGTTAGATAATATAATGGATAAAAACTATAAGGAATTAGATATGAAGAAGGTCCTAGGTGGAATTTTAGTCCAGGATAGGGATTCGATTTTGTTAAAGGATGATTTTGAAATAGTAACCAATAAAAAGCCTACAGAAAAGGAAATGGAAGACCTACTATTCGCCTGGAAGGCAGCCAAAAATGTGAAGTCCAACGGAGTAGTTTTAGCAAAGGATAAGGGAACTATAGGTATTGGTCTAGGAGAAGTGAACAGGGTATGGGCAGTGGAAAATGCCATAAATAGGGCAGGAGATAAGGTGAAGGGAGCAGTACTTGCTTCAGATGGATTTTTCCCCTTTACTGACTCCATAGAACTTCTTGCTAATGCTGGAGTTACAGCCATAATTCAACCTGGTGGCTCAGTTAAGGATAAAGAAGTTATAGAGGAAGCAAATAAAGACAAGATTGCTATGATATTTACAGGAATTAGGCATTTCAAACATTAATGTTTGGAGGGATAAGATGAAAGTATTAGTTATAGGTAGCGGAGGTAGGGAGCATGCTTTATGCTGGAAAATAAGCAAAAGTCCTAAGGTAAGTAAAATCTACTGCGCTCCTGGAAATGGTGGAACAGGAGAAGTGGCGGAAAATGTAGATATAAATGTAGATGACTTAGATAAATTATTGGATTTTGCTATGGAAAATAAAATAGATTTAACTGTAGTGGGGCCTGAATTACCCTTAGTATTAGGTATAGTTGACAGGTTTCAAGAAAAGGGTTTAAAGATCTTTGGAGTCAATAAGGAATGTGCAAGGCTAGAAGCTAGCAAGGACTTTTCTAAAAAGTTTATGGAAAAGTATAATATACCTACAGCTAAATACATGACTTATACAGATATAAATGAGGCAAAAGAAGGGCTAAAGGATTTTTCCTACCCCCTAGTAATTAAGGCTGATGGCCTATGTGCTGGCAAGGGAGTAGTTATATGTAATAATAAAGATGAAGCCCTAGCTAGCTTGGAAGATATATTGGGGAAAAAGGTATTTGGAAAAGAGGGAGATAGGGTAGTTATAGAAGAATTTTTAGATGGGGTAGAGGCTTCCCTCTTATGTTTTGTAACTAAGGATAGAATCATTCCTATGGAATCAGCCAAGGATTATAAAAAAATATTTGATAATGACCTAGGACCAAATACAGGTGGTGTAGGGTGTTTTTCCCCAAGTCCACTTTTTACTAGGGAATTAAGGGAAAGAATAGAAAAAGATATACTAAAAAATATAATATACGGATTAAATAAGGAAAAGATGGATTTCCGTGGGATACTATTTATTGGATTAATGATTGTTGGAGAGGAGCCAAAGGTATTAGAGTTCAATGTGCGATTTGGAGACCCAGAAACTGAAGTACTAATGCCTAGATTAGATGTGGATATTATAGACTTATTTGAGAAGACAATAGATGGTTCATTAGAGGAAGCAGATCTAAAATGGAAAGAAGAATCC
Organism: Tissierellia bacterium; assembly: GCA_012519355.1. Lineage (GTDB taxonomy): Bacteria > Bacillota > Clostridia > Tissierellales > Tissierellaceae > JAAYFT01. The sequence goes on from JAAYQJ010000176.1 coordinate 17,693, forward strand.
AGTTTAACAGTAATCATTACATCTAAGGGATATCCTGGGGAATTCAAAAAAGGCCTTGAGATAAGAGGTATAGAAGAGTTAGATGAAGATATTATTCTCTACCACAATGGCACAAGGTATGAGGGAAATAATTTACTAACCAATGGTGGGAGGGTCTTATCTGTCACAGCCTTGGGAGAAAGCCTTGAAGAGGCAAGAAACAAGGTATATTCTAATATAGATAAAATTACTTTTAATGGTATGTATTATAGAAAAGATATAGGTAAAACTATTATAAATAAGTAATAATCATAGGAAGCAGGATAAAACCTGCTTTTTTTATTGAAAATTATTTCCAAAAATCTTACCTTCTGTTATAATACAATAGAGTCTACTTGATTTAAGCAAGGAAGTTTGATAAAATATTATCAATAGCTTTTAATAACGGAATAAAGCATTATTGAAGAAAAGAATATATCCAAATAATAAAAAAGATTAAAGATTAATTAATGGGTATATATAAAATTGAGCATAATATATGGCATAAATGAATTCAGTATAATTATTAAATAATTTTAAATAATAATTAGTATATAATAAGAACAAGGGAGGAATCTAGATGAAAACTGACGTGCAAATTGCTCAGGAAGCAAAAATGCTGCCTATAACAGAGGTGGCTAGTAAATTAGGAATTAGTGAAGACAAATTAATTCACTACGGTAAGTACAAAGCAAAAGTATCTTTAGATCTTTTAGAAGAATTAAAGGATAAGCCTGATGGAAAGTTGGTTTTAGTTACCGCCATCAACCCAACTCCTGCAGGAGAAGGAAAAACAACTACCAATATAGGTCTGTCAATGGGATTAAATAAAATTGGCAAATCTGCTATAACAGCATTAAGAGAGCCATCCTTAGGACCAAGTTTTGGAGTTAAAGGTGGAGCAGCAGGTGGAGGATATGCCCAAGTAGTTCCAATGGAAGATATTAACCTTCACTTTACAGGAGACTTCCATGCTATAACTACTGCTCACAACCTAATTGCAGCTTTATTAGATAACCATATCCATAGAGGAAATGAATTAAACATCGATCCAAGAAGAGTTGTTTGGAAGAGAGTATTGGATATGAATGATAGGGCCTTAAGAAATATAGTAGTTGGTCTAGGTGGAAAATCACAAGGAGTACCTAGAGAAGATGGCTTTGACATAACTGTTGCTTCCGAAATAATGGCTATATTCTGTCTATCTAAAGACTTAGAAGACTTAAAGGAAAGAGTAGGAAATATTATTGTTGCATATACCTATGATGGAGAACCAGTATTTGCTAGAGATTTAAATGCACAAGGTGCTGTAGCAGTACTTATGAAGGATGCAATCCATCCTAACCTTGTTCAAACTTTAGAAAATACTCCTGCCTTTATCCATGGTGGACCATTTGCAAATATTGCTCACGGATGTAACTCCATCTTAGCTACAAAATTATCCTTAAAATTAGCTGAATACACTGTTACTGAAGCAGGATTTGGAGCAGACTTAGGTGCTGAGAAGTTCTTCGATATTAAGGCTAGATTTGCAGGACTTAAACCTGATGCAGCAGTAATAGTAGCTACTGTAAGAGCTCTCAAGTATAATGGTGGAGTTAAGAAAGATGAACTAGGTAATGAGAACCTAGATGCTTTAGCTAAAGGATTTGCAAACTTAGAGAAACATATAGAAAATGTTAATAAGTTTGGTGTACCAGCTGTAGTGGCTATAAACAAATTCCCAACTGATACTGAAGCAGAACTAAACTTTGTACTTGAAAAATGTAGGGCATTAGGAGCAGAAGCTGTACTTTCAGAAGTATGGGCAAAAGGTGGAGAAGGTGGAGTTGAATTAGCAGAAGCAGTCGTAAAAGTATGTGAAACTAAAGAATCCAACTTTGCACCAATTTATGATGTAGAAGAATCCATTAAGGCTAAGATTGAAAAGATAGCTAAGGAAGTTTATGGTGCAGATGGAGTAGAATTTACTAAGGCTTGTGAAAAACAAATTGCAGAAATTGCAAAATTAGGTTTTGATAAGAAGCCAATTTGTATGGCTAAAACTCAATACTCCCTATCAGATGATCCTAGCCTACTAGGAAGACCTACAGGATTTACAATCACTGTTAGAGAAGTAAAAGTATCAAATGGAGCAGGTTTCTTAGTAGCATTAACTGGAGACATAATGACAATGCCAGGCTTACCAAAAGTTCCAGCTGCCAACAAGATTGATATATTACCAAGTGGAGAAATAGTAGGATTATTCTAAATAATAGCTGGGGAAACCCCAGCTATTATTATCAAAACTCCACTTGCATGCACTAATATAATAATGTAAAAATAAATAGGAGGTTAAAATGGAATATAATTCAAGAATAAAATCAAAGGCAGTAGATGAGTTCTTTGAGGCTGTTTTAGTTTTAGAGAATATGGAAGAGTGCTACAGGTTTTTTGAAGATATTTGTACCATAAAAGAGATACAAGCCATATCCCAAAGACTTGAAGTAGCAAAACTGCTTAAAGCCAATAAAACATACAATGAAATAGAGGAAGAAACAGGAGCCAGCACTGCAACCATAAGTAGGATTAATAGAGCATTAAACTATGGTGCTGATGGCTACAATTTAGTACTAAGGAAATTAGGTATAATAGAGTAAAAGGGGACTCTAAAGTCCCTATTCCTATTATTAGGGGGAATAATTTATGAAACTAGATATGAGGAAAACCTTTATCTTAGGTCTAGGTTTTTTTGGGATAAATCTTTTATGGCCAGTACATAATGCCTTCGTTCCAATTATGTTGGAGCAATATACAACAAAAGCAACTCTTATAGGACTGATAATGACTATAGACAATTTATTTGCTGTTGTCTTTCAACCGGTTTTCGGTGCTATGAGTGATAGGACAAAAAATAGGTTTGGTAGAAGAATGCCTTACATATTAATCGGGATGCCCATTTCAGCTCTTTTATTTTCTGTAATACCATATACTAATAGGTTAGGTGCTTTAATGCTAACCATAATTATTATGAACTTTACTATGAGTATCTATAGGGCTCCTACAGTAGCCTTGATGCCAGATATTACACCAAGTCCCTTAAGATCTAAGGCCAATGGAATCATAAATTTCATGGGTGGACTAGCTGCTGTTATTGCATACCTATTTGGTGGACTCCTATATAGGAAGAATCCTAGTTACCCCTTCCATCTATCCTCTGTTGTTATGATAATGGCATTATTCATTCTATTTATTTTTATAAAGGAAAACACTGATTTCACAATAGAAAAGAAGAAAGCTAAAGAAAAGAGAAAGGATGTAGGAAAAACCAGGAGTTTAATATTCTTATTGTTGGCAGTATTCTTCTGGTTTTCAGGCTATAATGCAGTAGAAACATTTTTTTCATTGTATGCCCAGTATGTATTAAAAATAGACCCATCTAGGGCTAGTATCTTGTTATCCATTTTCTCAGCCTCTTTCCTAATATTTGCTATTCCATCTGGCTATATTGGGACAAAGTTTGGCAGAAGAATGACTATTTTAGTGGGAGTAACAGGGGTGACCTTAACCTTTGCACCATTAATTTTTATTAAAACTGTGCCCTTAATATCAGTCTTATTTGTAGTAGGAGGATTTTTCTGGGCTTTAATCAATATTAATTCTTATCCTATGGTTGTGGAAATTGCACCTAAAAATGGAGTTGGGACCTATACAGGATATTATTACTTCTTCTCCGCAAGTTCTGCAGTACTAAGTCCAATTTTGTTTGGATTTATTAAGGACCTAATAGGTAGTTATGGTATATTATTCTTCTATTCCGTAATTTCCTTTGTTATAGCTTTAATATGCATGAGTATAGTGAAACATGGAGATGTGGAATTAGATGATGAAAAGAAACTTGCCTTGGAATTAAATAGTTAGTTCACCTAATATTTGGGTATAAAGAATAAAACATAAAGGGGGAAAATTATATGATGTGGAAAGAAAGGTATAGTATTGGGGTTGAATTAATTGATGATCAGCATAAAGAACTTTTCAATAGATTGTCTCGTTTTATACAGATTGTACAAAATGATATTGCATGGGAAGACAAGCTAGATGAAGTGAAGACTACATTAGACTTTATGAAGGATTATGTTGTATATCATTTTGATGATGAAGAAAGGTATCAAGAAGAGATAAATTATCCAGAGCTAGATATACATAGGGAAGCCCATACTAAATTTAAAGAAGCAATAAATAACTATGTTAAGATTTTTGACCAAGGAGAGTTTAACGAGGATAAAATAAAAGAATTTAGTGCAAAATTAATGGCATGGTTAATTATGCATGTAGGAAAAATGGACCAAAAAATCGGAGAATATGTAAAGGAAAAAGGGGGACAGGCATAATGAAAGCAGAAAGCATAAACGCCTTTTATAGAGCAACTCAAGATGTGTTTCATTTAATGCTTGATTTGAGTGTTGAAAGAGGTGATATTAAAGTAATAGAAGGTTTAGTTAGTAGTAGAAATGCCAATGTAATCTTAGGAGTTACAGGAGATTTAAAAGGTTCTATACTTTTTAGCTTTACTCAAGATATGACTTTGGAAATGGTTCGTATAATGTCAGGTATGGAGATGAGAACTATAGATAACTTTGTTTCTTCTGCCTTAGGAGAAGTAGCAAATATTATTGGTGGAAATGCGGTAACTAATTTAACTGGCTACAACTATATGTGTGATATCGTGCCTCCACAAGTTATCATCGGTGAATATAAATCTCTTTCAATGGCTAATAAAAAATCCTTACTTATACCCTTAAGAACAGATATTGGAGAGTTTGATATAAATATATTCTTAGCAGAAAATCATTAAATTTTGTAAACAACTAGGAAAAGATTCTTAGTTGTTTTTTATTGGAATGGAAAGGCAACCCTTTTTTGAACAAATTTATTCCGAACAAAACCTTACTCTTTAAACATCATTTATGCTGCCATTTCTGGTACTGCTTCATTTCTGTATTCTATTGGGGTCACATATC
>JAAYQJ010000177.1 GCA_012519355.1 Tissierellia bacterium
GGATGACGAAATCTTAAAGAAGATTGCCCAAGAATTAACTCAAGCTATTAGAAATAACATCACCATTGATTGGAGCATAAGAAGATCGGCACAAGCAGGCATGAGGAGAATAATAAAAAGGCTTCTTGCTAAATACGACTATCCACCAGAGGAAGCTAAAAATGCTCTAAAAGTTGTTATGAAGCAGGCAGAGAAAATGTGTGGTAATGTGTATATGGAAGAAGTAGAGTATGATGTGGCAGCAGAGGAACAGCAGGATTATTTGATGAGGTAGGTTGAGAGAAGAAAAGGGGGAAAAGTAATGTTAAATCTTAGAAAAGTGTCACTAACTATTATGATTATTTTGTTGTTAACATTTATTACTGCATGTACGCCATCGAGCAATACAGAAGAAGAGATAACAAATCTAGATAGAAATGTAACTAATATCTTAGATTCTGATGAATCAGAGGAAGTAGCACTTGAAACAGAGGATAATAATATAAGAGAGACTGTTGAAGAGCAGGTATTATTGGATCAAGATGATATAAAGATTACATTAAAATCTCTTGATTTTGATGGATTTTATGGACCAGAGTTAAAAGTACTCATAGAAAATAATTCTGATAAATCAATTATTGTACAAACTCGTGACTCCTCTGTAAATGATATTATGATTGAAACTATGTTTTCATGTAATGTAGCTGCAGGGAAAAAAGCAAATGATAGCATTAATTTTATGAGAACTGATTTTGAACAATCAGGTATTGCAACAATACAAAATATTGAATTTAAATTTCATATCTTTGACTCAGACAAATGGGATGTAATCCTAGACTCAGATACAATAACAGTAAATACAACAGCTGACCCATCTTATGTACAAGCCTATGATGACAGTGGGTTGGTAGTACTAGATGATAAAGACATAAAAATAGTAATGAAAAGAGTAAGTAGCACAGAGAGCTTTTGGGGTGCAGATGTTTATGTGTATATAGAAAATAATTCAGATAAGGATGTAACTATACAAGCAAGAGATGTATCTATAAATGGTTTTATGATTGATCCCATTTTTTCAAGTGATGTCTTATCAGGCAAAAAAGCTTATGATACTATTACTTTTTTTGAAAGCGATTTAGCAGATAATGATATTAAATCTATAGATATTATGGAATTAAGTTTCCATATATTTGACAGTAATAGTTGGGACACTTACTTTGACACTCAATTAATAGAGGTAACATTTGAGTAAAATATTTTGGTATAAAGCCGAAAATTTGGAGCTGAAATAAAGATAAGGGGGATATGAATGAGTGAACAAGTAGTTAAAAAGAAAAAAAGCAAACTAGCATTAGTTTCATGGATACTATCTTTATTGTATTTAATTTATTTGATATCTCATTTTGGAGGGGGCATAACTAGCACTACAGGTGCTGAGCAAGCAGGTGTTGCAATAGCAACAGCATTGGTATTTCCTCATATGTTATGTGTTGGGATTGGATTGATTTTTAATATTCTGGGTTATTTTTTAAATGGCTATGTTAAAAAGTTTATTTGGTAATTGTATATCACTTCAAAAATAGGAGATAATAATATTAATTAAAGACTAATTGGAGTGATATGAATGGCTTTAAATCTACATAAACTAATTAGGTATTTAAACACGCTGGATGATTCACATAAGGAGATAATCTATCAAGAACTAAAAGAGTCCATATTTCCGACAAAGTATCATGATGAAATTATTGAAGAAGTTAGAGATGCCAAGTTTGATGATGGATTAACTTGCCCTCATTGCGAAAATACATATGTTATCAGATGGGGCAAATATAAAGGTCGTCAAAAATATAAATGCAAGTCCTGTGGAAAATATTTTAACGATTTAACTGCGACACCTATGGCTTATACGCATAAAGCCGATAAATGGCTTAAATTTATGGATTGTATGGTAAGGGGTATGTCCCTTAGAAAATCTGCTGAGGTCATAGGAGGCATTACTTGGGTAACTTTATTCTATTGGAGGCATAAAATTTTATCTGCTTTAAAACAAGGTAAATTTGATAAGTTTAATAAAATATTAGAAGTTGATGAAACATATTTTTTGTATTCTGAAAAAGGCAATAAGAGTATTAGGGGTAGAAAAGCAAGAAAGCGTGGAGGTGCTTCAAAATATAGAGGCATAAGCCATGAACAAGTTTGTGTTTTAGTTGCAAGAGATAGGTCTAAACATACTATTTCTAAGCCTGTTTGTATGGGAAGAATAGACACTACTAAGATTGATAAAGTCATTGGGAATCATATCACCCCAGATACGATTCTTTGTTCTGATGCTTGGAAATCCTATAAAACTTTTGCTTTTAACAAGGGAATAGAACATTATATTATTAATGCAAGCAAAGGTCATCACAAGGTTAAAAGTATATACCATATCCAAAATGTAAATTCATATCATAGTAGACTTAAAAAATGGATTGCAAGATTCAATGGAGTTGCAAGTAAATATTTAGAAAACTATCTAACTTGGTTTAATTTAGTTGAAAGCAAAAGATTTAGCATCGCTATTGACGATAGATGATGGTAGTATATAACTATGGACA
>JAAYQJ010000025.1 GCA_012519355.1 Tissierellia bacterium
ATAAAAGGAATAGTAATGCAATTTTTGACCTTTAATGATAATTATAATTTATTTTACAAAAATTTACATGGTTTTTTAAAATATATTATAAAATTTTTATAATTTTTCAAATAATCATCATTCTTCTTCCTTATTTAATCTTTGAAAATATATTATGAAATCTCTGAGGTAAAATTAATCAGTTAACAAAAAAATTATAATATTGGCTTCTTTATACATTTTGGATAAAAACTAGTCTAAATAAAAAAGTTATTATGTGCAAGACTATTTGTAGGAGGTGGATGACTTGAAAAAAAATAAAGTAAAGATTATAGGTTTGTCTCTAATACTATTAATTGCAATTGCTGGATGTAGTCCAACTAATACAAATATGAGGAACTTAGGTACCCAAACTAGGATAAATGATAATATTAATAATCGTTGGATGAACAATAAAGGGCTCTTCAATAATAGGGATAGGCTGAATACCAATTTAAACAACGGTATTGATAATAGGCTGAATAATGGAATGGTTAGAAATGATACCAATCTAAACAATGGTATCAATGGCAACAACCTAGGAAATACTAATATTGCCAATAGAGCAAATAGGATAGCTCAAAGAGTAGCAGCACTACCTGAAGTAAATAGGGCTTCTGTTTTAATTCAAGGAGATAGGGCTGTAGTAGGTTGTGACGTAAGGGGAGACCTTACAAATACAATCGATCCTAACCTAAGAAATAGGATTGAGGCAGCAGTTAAGGCTGCTGACAAGAATATAAAAACAGTTTCTATTACTTCTGACCCCACTTTAATGACTAGAATTAGAACCCTAAGTACTCAAATGAATAATGGTAACCCTATATCTGGCTTTGCTGATGAAGTTGAAGATATCATCCGAAGAATAATGGCTCCTGTAACCCCTGCTCGATAGATGTTTAAGAACTAATCCAGGTAAATTACCTGGATTAGTTCTTTTAATTTTTATTCATTAATGCTTTATTCAATTTAGCTAGTGCCCTTGTCTCTATTCTCGATACATAGGATCTTGATATGCCTAGTAAATTAGCAATTTCCCTTTGAGTTTTACATTTACCATCTATAAGACCATATCTCAATTCTATAATAACCTTTTCTCTATCCTTCAAAACTTGATTTATAGCTCGATATAATTTTTTAATCTGAAACCTTAAATCCACTTCATCAATTATCTTATCCACTTCAGTACCCAATATATCCAATAAATTTATTTCATTACCTTCTTTATCCATTCCAATGGGCTCCTGTAAAGATAGTTCTAGCTTAGTTTTCTTTGTAGATCGAATGGTCATAAGGATTTCATTTTCAATACACCTTGCTGCATATGTAGCTAGCCTTGTGCCCTTTGTGGAATCATAAGTGGATATAGCCTTTATCAGACCAATGGTTCCTATGGATATTAAATCATCTGTTTCCTTCCCCGTATTATTATATTTTTTTACTATATGGGCTACCAACCTCAAATTTCTCTCTATTAATATATTTCTCGCTTTTTCATCGCCTTGGGAATATAGTTCTAAATATTTTTCTTCTTCTTCCCTAGTTAAGGGTTGAGGAAAAGAATTAGAATTTATCATATACCCACAAAGAACAACGAAAGGCTTCAAAATTATGTTGAGAATTAGCAGCAATACATTAGCCAAGCTCTACACCTCCCTTTTTCCATATATCAGTATATGTCCAAGG
>JAAYQJ010000026.1 GCA_012519355.1 Tissierellia bacterium
ATCTATAGATATAGTTACAGAAACAGAAAAACCCTCAATTTTTGTTGAAGAAGGAACCTTAATAGCTACTTCTACTAAGATGCTAGAGCAAAGTGATGCCAATATAGAAATCCTTACAGTAACAGAATATAGAACTCCTCTAGGTGAGATAATTATAGGCAGGGTAAAGGATGGGGGTTATGTTCAAATAGCAGGCCCCCAACTCCTATCTGAAGTCAAAGAAGTATCAGATATGATGTTAAGCTTAGGAGCTAAAGTTGTCATCATAGACGGGGCCCTAGACAGGTTATCCCAAGCAGCTCCAACCATATCAGAGGCTACCATCCTATCAACTGGAGCAGTCCTATCAAGGGATATGAACAAGGTAATAGAAGAAACCTTACATACAGTAAATACCTTAAGCCTTCAACAGATAGAAGATGAAGGAGTCAGAGAAATAGCAAGGGAAATCATAGATAATAATGAAATAGGAGTTATAGATGAAGATAATAATGTGGAAATCATACCTATTAAAACAGCCTTAAATGCCGGATATATAATTGGAGAATATATAAGGGATAATTCAAAATACTTAGTATTGCCAGGCTCCTTAGTTAAAAGCACCCTAGAAGACCTGATCCAGTCTACAAGAAAATATAAGAATATAGAAATAATCATTAAGGACGGAACAAAGATATTTATAGAATCTAAGGATTGGTTAAGATTTATGCGGCAGGGAGTTAAAGTAAAAGTATTAGATAAAATCAACCTAATAGCCATAACCATCAACCCCTATGCACCAAGCGGCTATTATTTCCAACCTAAAGAATTTCTATCAAAAATGAAATCCTATATTTCCCACATACCAGTAATGGATTTAATGTTAGGAAGTGAATAATATGTTATTTATGGATAATAAGACAAAGGAATCCTTAGATTTTCAATATATATTAAATAAGATAAACACCCTTACACCTTATGGGACAATGTATAAAAAAAGGCTTAAGGCCTTTGCATTGGGAGAAGAAGATAAGTTAAAGGAAGAACTAGATAAGATTCAAGTATTTATACCAATAGTTAAGGACAAGAAAATAATCAAGGAGTTTGACAATATCTTTAGCCATATTAAAGATTTGAGAAACTCAGTTAGGCGAGGAATGGAAGGCTTTATCCTGACAGAAGTAGAGTTGTTTGAGATAAAAAACTTCCTTTCTTTAATAAGAGACCTATATAAATTAATTAATGAACATAGTATTCCTACCTTTCCAGATACAAGGATTACACCTATGGAAAGTTTAGAAAAAGCCCTAGACCCTGAAAATACAGGCATATCAACATTCTATATCTATGATGCCTATTCAGGAGAATTAAGAAATATAAGAGACCGGAAAAGAAACCTGGATAAGGAAATCAAATTAGAGAAAAAGAATATTAAGGAAAAGATTAAAGAAGAATTAAATCTTGACCTTAGGCCTGACTCAACAGTAGTTTTGACTAAGGATGATAAAGATTTAATAGAAAAAGTCCAAAACTATCCCTACCTAATATACAACTCTGAGACCTATATGACCATAAAATTCGCCATCAAACCTACTGAAAGATTAGCTTCCCTAGAAGGAGAAAAAGCCATCCTTAAGGACAAGGAAGAAAAGGAAGAGCTAAGAATCAGAGAAGACCTATCTAAAGAGATAGGTAAAAGAAGAAAAGACCTATTCAGAAATATGGCAAATATAGGAAGACTAGACTTATTATTAGGCAAGGCTAAATTTGCCCTAGAAATCAATGGAATAAAACCAGAGATATTAGATGAAGGGATTATAGAAATAGAAGAAGGTATCCATCCTAAGATATCAGACCTATTAAAATCAAAGGGCTTAGACTTTACCCCCATATCTGTAAGTTTAAAGCAAGGAGTGGCCTGTATTACAGGAGCAAATATGGGTGGTAAAACCATTAGCTTAAAGCTAATTGGCCTACTATCAGCCATGGCCCAATATGGACTATTTGTCCCGGCAAAATCTATGAAATATGGTTTGAATCGGTTTATAAAATCCTCTATAGGAGATATGCAGTCTACGGATTCAGGACTCTCTACCTTTGGTGGAGAAATAAAAATAGTACAAGAGGCCATATCCCAAGCAGATGATAGGGGACTAATTCTAATAGATGAATTGGCAAGGGGGACAAATCCAGAAGAGGGCTATGCCATATCTAAAGCAATAGTATCCTATTTGAAAGATAAAAACTCCATCACAGTACTCACTACCCATTATGACAATGTAGCTAACCTAGATAATGTAGTACATCTGCAGGTAATAGGACTATCTAAGGTAGATATGGACCAATTGGCTAAAGAAATTGATACGGATAATAAAATGGAAATCATAAATAAATATATGGATTACAGACTTCGAGTAGTAGATAAGGATACCCCCATACCCAAAGACGCCATCAACATAGCCACAATTATGGGGCTGGAAAGAGAAATTATTGAGTTGGCGGAAAGATATTTGATGAGTTAGTGAATAGTGAAGAGTGAATAGTGAAGGGTGAATAGTACAACTGCTCTGTCATTCTGAGCATTAGCGAAGTATCTTTGACCCCATAGTCAGACTTCAACAACTATTCACTATTAACTATTAGTTATTAACTTATTATGTATCTATTAGTTATTCACTAAAAAAAGGAGGTTATGTGTTATGAGCAAACTAAACCTAGATAAAAGCTTAATAGATCGTTCAAGAAATGCAGCCAAAAATATAGCAGAAGAAGTACAAAAATTCATCGACGCACATACTACAACTGCAACAGAAAGAACCATAGTAAGGCTATTGGGTGTTGATGGAGTAGACGAAATAGACAAACCCCTACCAAACGTAGTTGTAGATAATATAAAAGAAGGTGGTGGACTAGAAAGAGGTGCTGCATACTGGATAGGAAATGCAATACTTAATACTGGTCTAACACCACAAGAAATAGCAGAAAAAATTGCAACAGGAGAAATAGATATTACAAGACTTCCAGCCCAAGATGAAGGAAAAATCAGAGAAACAGTATATGAAATAGCCAAGAAAACAGTAGAAAGAATCAAAGGAAATAGGGAAAAAAGAGATGAATATATAAGAACCCTAGGAGAAGGAAAAAGACCATACCTATACGTTATAGTAGCTACAGGAAATATCTACGAAGATATAATCCAAGCCCAAGCAGCAGCCCGTCAGGGTGCAGACGTTATAGCCGTTATTAGGACTACTGGACAGTCCCTATTAGACTATGTTCCCTACGGCCCAACAACAGAAGGCTTTGGTGGAACCTACGCAACCCAAGAAAACTTTAGGCTGATGAGAAAGGCCCTAGACGAAGTAGGGGAAGAAGTAGGTAGATATA
>JAAYQJ010000178.1 GCA_012519355.1 Tissierellia bacterium
AGGAGATATAATTATTGGCCACCATGTAGTACCAGGATATTTCGACCAAGAAATGTCTAGGCTAAATTTAGATAAGACAGTAATGGATGAAATTTGGGATGAAAATCCAAGCTTTGACCATTATAAAATTCGTACAATACTTAGCCAATTTATGTTCATAGGTGATGACATATTTAAGGAGATTTCAAGTCTTAGTGGTGGAGAAAAGGCAAGGCTTTCACTATTAAAGCTCATGTTGTCCAATGCAAACTTCCTACTTATGGACGAGCCAACTAACCATTTAGATATTGATTCTAAGGAAGTGTTGGAAGAAGCCTTATTAGATTATGATGGAACTGTCTTTGTTATCTCCCATGATAGGTATTTCTTAAATAGGGTTGCAGATAAAATTTTAGAATTAACTGAAGAAGGTATTAAGGAATACCTAGGAAATTATGACTATTATTTAGAGAAGAAAAATGAAGTCATAGATGAGGAAGATGAGGATTTAGGTAAAACTAAGACTCAGATTAAACTAGAAAGAAAAAAAGAAAAGGAACTATTACAAGAAGAAAGAAATAGGAAAAGAGAAATTGCTGAATTAGAAAAAAGAATAGCTGAAAAGGAACTTAAGCTAGAAGAACTAGACCAGCTACTTTGTGATCCAGAAATATATGAAACTCCTGAAAAAATTGTAGAAATAACACGAAATAGGGAAGAAATTCAACTTTCTATAGAGGACCTATATAATAGATGGATTATGCTTACTGATGGATAATTCCACAGAAATTCACAATTTATACACAATACCCACAAACTTATCCACAGTACAAGGCCTATAATTAAAAGAATTCTATATATTTTCCACATTATCCACAGAGTTATCCCGAACAATTCACAATAGCTCTGTGGACATTATGTGGAAAAAAATGTTAAAAAATATCAAATTAAATCTAAATTTGGCTCCACATTTAAGTAGAGGTCACTTAGCTTTCCTGCCATGTAGTTAAAGTAAGCTGCAGACCCTATCATGGCAGCATTATCGGTACATAATACTCTAGAGGGATAAAATATTTTTATTCCTTCTTTTTTGCCCCTCTCCTCCATCATGGTCCTAAGACCTTGATTAGCCGCTACTCCACCAGCCAATACTATCTTGTCCATACCTCTTTCCTTAGCCAACCTAAAGGACTTTTCCACAAGGACATCTAAGACTGACTGTTGAAAAGAGGCTGCCACATCTTCAACTATGATCTCTTCACCTTTTTGCTTTAATTGGTTTAAATAGTTTAATACTGCTGTTTTCAACCCACTAAAGCTAAAATCGTAGGAGTTGGGTTCCAGCATGACCCTAGGAAAGTCTACTGCAGCCTTATTCCCACTTTGGGATAATTTATCAATAACAGGTCCACCAGGATAGGGTAGTCCCAAGGCCCTAGCTACTTTATCAAAGGCTTCTCCTGCAGCATCATCCCTTGTCCTACCTACTATTTCATAGTCTGTATAGCCATTTACTTGAACTAAATAGGTATGGCCACCAGATACTATAAGGCAAGTAAAGGGTGGTTCTAAATCCTTATGGTCTATATAGTTGGCACAAACATGACCTTCTATATGGTTTACTCCAACTATGGGTAGTTCTAATCCATAGGCAAGGGCCTTGGCTGTGGATATACCTATTAGAAGAGCACCCACTAGACCAGGTCCCTGGGTAACCCCTATTAAATCTATATCTTTAAAAGTAACATTGGCTGAATCCAAAGCCTCTTGAACTATTTGATTTATATTTTCTATATGTTTTCTAGATGCAACTTCTGGTACTACGCCTCCAAATTTTCTATGGATTTCTATTTGTGAAGATATAATATTGGATAATACTTCACGGCCATCCCTTATTACAGCAGCAGAGGTTTCATCACAGGAAGTCTCTATTGCAAGTGTGAGCATTTAATCACCTCTATCTCCTAATTTTTTCCACATTATTATGGCGTCTTCATTATCATCTGCATAATAATTTGGTCTAATACCTGACTCAACAAAACCATAGGTCTTATACAGTTTTTGAGCGATTACGTTTGATTTACGAACTTCTAGAGTCATGGCAGTTATGCCACTATCCTCACATAATTCAATAAGGCCTTCAATCAGTTTCTTTCCTACCCCTAGACCCCTATAGTTTTTTGCTACAGCTATGTTGGTAATATGTCCTTCATCTATTATAAGCCAAATTCCACCGTAGCCTACTACTAGTCCATCTATTACTGCTACTATATATCTGGCCAATTGGTTCTTAGTAATCTCAAGTATGAAGGACTCCTTAGGCCAAGGTGTAGTGAAAGATTCAACTTCTATTTCCATTATCCTGTCTAAATCATCTTTATCCATCCTGCGAAGGGCAATCTCCATCTCATATCTGCTCCTTTTTTCTTAGGTCTCTTTGGGCTTGGGACTCTCTTAAATACTCTGGAACAATAGTATAGAAATTATCAACATCTCCATTCTTGTATTTATTAAGAGCCAGTTCTCCAACACTTATTGCCCTACAGAAGTTATTTCCCATGGTTGAAAACTTTACCTTATCTTTTAGCCTATTTTTAATTGTATCTCCATGAAGTATAGAACCATTTCCATTTACCAATACTTCCTCATAATCCTTTTCAAGTATTTCTAATAGGAGGCTTATATCTAAGACTGTAGGTTCCATTAGAGTCTTGGTTGTACCATCTTCCCATGTATAGATACCAGTATAGACCCTATCTCGTCTAGCATCTATCATTGGTACTACTGTCTTATTATAGGGTAAATTATAGGCTAAGGCTTCTAAGGTGGAAATGCCTATTACTGGCTTCTTATATATATGGGCAAAGGCCTTTACAGTGGCAACACCTATTCTAAGTCCCGTAAAAGACCCAGGACCTGTAGCCACAGCGTAGATATCAATATCTTCAACCCTTAGATGTAAATTATCCAAAACTTCCTTAACCATTGGAACTAGATTCTCCGAATGGGTTTCGCTTTGATTTAAAGAAAATTCTCCTAATACTTGATTTTCATCTAAAACTGCACAAGTTGCCATCATAGTAGACGTATCTAAAGCTAATATTTTCAATTTTCCTCCATCTCCTTAAGTAATTCAATATATCTATTCCCATAGGCTGTAATATTTATTACCCTCTCATCTATATCTTTACCCTTTTTTATATCTAATACTAGCCTTTCCTTAGGTAGAAGGTTTTCAATTTTATCGGCCCATTCAATAATACATACTCCATTGCCATAAAAATACTCGTCAAAGCCTAAATCATAGAGTTCATCAGCATTTTCCAACCTATATTCATCAAAATGATAGACTGGAAGCCTTCCCCTATATTGGTTAATCAGAGTAAAAGTTGGACTAGTTATATATTCCTTAACATCAAGGCCTAAGCCTATGGATTTTGTCAAGGTAGTCTTACCTGCTCCTAAATCTCCGTTTAAGCATATTATATCGCCACTTTTTAGGATTTTCCCAAGTTTTGTCCCAAATTCCTCTGTTTCTTCTAAATTATTTAATCTTATCTCCAAAATAATCACCTTTCATCTATATTGCTAA
>JAAYQJ010000179.1 GCA_012519355.1 Tissierellia bacterium
GGAGATTTCCAAACAGAATATGGTAGCTACTATGTAGGCAACTTTGCCAGCGGAAGTAGTGAATACTTTGAAGGTATGGTAATCCCCTATTCACCAGGTGAAGTAAATGGAGCAGTTGTATTCACCTATGAAGACTCCACAGGTCAAATGCAGGAAGTAAGAAAAGAGTTTACCCTAAATGTAATGGAGATGCCTCCTATGGAAGAATTCCCATCAGATATGCCACCAATGGAGGGTTTCGACCCTAATGAAGGTGGAATAAAAGGCATGCTAAAATCCAAGTGGACCTGGATTGGCCTAGTTGTAGTTTTAGCAGTAGTTGGTGGAATAGTCTTCTATAGAAAAAAGAAAAAAGCAAAGGAAATGGCCTTCGATGAGTAGTATAGATCTATTTCGAATGGGTATTAAAAACCTGTGGAGAAGAAAACTAAGGACCTTCCTTACAGTCCTAGGAGTAATCATTGGAACCAGCGCCATTATAGTAATGCTTAGCCTTGGCTTTGGCCTAAGTAACTTCTTTGAAGAACAAATAGCCCAATGGGGAGATTTAACTATTATAAATGTTTATAAGGGCTGGAATGACGGTTCTATACCAGGAAAAAAAGATGTTGCCTTAGATGATAAGGCTGTAGAATCCTTTAAGACCTTACCCAATGTAGTAGCTGTAAGCCCAATGCTTGAAACCTATGGTGCAATTATCAATGGAAAGTATGTTGCCCATGCCCCTATTAGGGGGATAGACCCTGCTTCCATGGAAGACTTTGGCTTTGAAGTAGTTGAAGGAAGGCTATTAAATTCTTCAGATGCCTTAACCGTTGTCTTTGGATCCAGTATGCAATATAATTTCTATGACCCAAAGGCTAGGGTATGGAGGGAAATAAATGTAAACCTAATGAAGGATAAAATGAGTATTACCCTTGATCCTAGTTATGGCTGGTCTATGCCAGGAGAAAACAAACCTAATTACAAGGAATATAAGATTAAAACTGCCGGGGTCCTAGCTGAAGGAGATTGGGAAACAAGTTACGGAATCTATATGCCCATAGCAGAAGTCCAAAAGATGATTAAGGATAAGGAAAAAGCCGAAAACCAAAGACCAGGTAGAAATGATACCACTGGCTATGATAGGGTCAATGTAAAGGTAAATGATATTAATAATGTCCAAGATGTTCAACAAACCATCAAGGACATGGGTCATGAAGCCTACAGTTTAAACGACCAATTGGAATACACCAAGAAACAAGCAGCTGCAATTCAAGCAGTACTTGGTGGTATAGGTGGGGTCTCCCTACTAGTAGCAGCCATAGGTATTACCAATACCATGGTAATGAGTATATACGAAAGAACTAAGGAAATCGGGGTTATGAAGGTAATAGGAGCCTCCCTTAAGGATATTAAGAGACTTTTCCTATTTGAATCTGCCCTAATAGGATTATTTGGCGGTATTCTGGGAGTTGGATTTTCCTATTCACTATCCTTTGCCATAAATAAGTTCAGTGGCCAGTTCGGTGAAGCCCTAGGGGCCTATGGAGCCACAAGAATATCAATAATACCATTATGGTTAGTATTAGTAGCTATGGCCTTCTCAGCCTTAATAGGTATAGTATCTGGCTACTTTCCAGCCAGAC
>JAAYQJ010000180.1 GCA_012519355.1 Tissierellia bacterium
ACAAGATGTCATCCCTTTGAACTATATAGATAGTAATACTTGGGCGGCTTCTCTTATCTATTAACTCCCCAGTTTCATCTATTTCATTGATAACCTTAAGTAGCCTATTCCTATTTACATTGATTTTATGTTTGAGTACCGCTTCAATACTATAAGTATCCTTGTATATATTTGGTTTTATGGCTTCTAGGTCCAGATCTAATTCAATATTGGAATTGCTGCTAATATTATCTACAGGTAAGTAGAGTTTATATGGGACTTCTTCCCTTAAGATATTAACATCTCCTGAATCTTCTAAGTATATGGCTTGTAGGGAAAGGTTACCCTCTATATTCACTCCTTCTTCTACTATCTTAGTGTCCAATATGGTTGGATAACCTGTTAAGTCATATATTTCCTTAATGCTATATTCAGCTAAATCCTTATATATGGTTTCCTTATGGATTAAGGATTTTATATTTTCTATTAGATTTACTTCCTTAGTTTCAATCTTTATCTTTTCCCTAGTTGAGTAAACATCTACTATTAAGGATTTTTCATTCTCTGTATATGCTGAGCCAGATATTCTTAGTTTAACTTCCAAATCTAATACCTTAAATTCTCCATCTTCATTTTCTAATACTTCAAAGCCCCCTTCTACTACTTCTAACATTATATCCGATTGGGCTTCTTCAACTGCTCCTGGTAGGTCTAGGAAGTGGCTAAAGGGTATTTCCTGCTCTACTGTAGCTATTTGATTTTCTCCATAATAGATTACCCTAGCAATAGCTGTTCCAGATATAATTATCCTATCCTCTACTACTGTGGATTCATTGTCATAGGCTTGTATGGTCACTTTTAGGATTTCTTGGATGCTAGGCTTATCTTCCCCTAGTTCAAATACCTCCTTTACTATGGCATAGGAGGTTTCCCTGCCTAGGACTTCCTTATATTTAACAGTTTCTTTCAAGATTTGTAAATCATCCTTGTCTTCTACTCCCTTGATTATTTCCAAGGAATTTATCTCTTCCACCTTGCCTTCTATGCTGATCAAGGCCCTTAGTGATACTTTTCTTTCGTCTAGGATTTCTTCCTCCACATATTCAACATTTGTTTTAACTGTAGCTGACATGTCTTCTGTAATTCCTGTTATTTCTATTTCTTCTCTAAAGTCTTCGTTGGCATCTATGGTATAGATGTTTTCTTCTTCCTCTCCTTTGTAGACTGCTTTAAATTTAACTACTCCTGAAATGACTACCCTATCCCTAATTACCTTAGTAGATAGAACCTCTACTTGAGCATCAGTCCATAGTATTTTTTCTATATTAGGTTTTGATGGACTAAGATAGGCTTCAGTATCCACTAATGTTTGGGTTTCTTCCTTCCCCCTTAGCTCTTCAATCTTAAGTACATCCTTTATCAACTCTATGGTCATATTATCCCCCCTATTATTTGCTTGTATATACCCTATGAAGATATATATGCCATTTAGTCTGAAATAATGAATAAAAATGGCATAATGGGATAATATATATTTAGGCTTGTCTAAAAAAATAACTGTACATTGAATGTACAGTTATTTTTAAGATATTTTTTCTTCAGGTTCTGATTGTGAGCAAACGGTCACTTCTACGGTGCCAGTTAAAACGTCTGAATAGGTATAGGATACTTTCCTTGGGCTATCGTAATCATTGTTTATTTTAACTATAAATAGATTTGGGTATGCTGCTTCCAATATTCCTTCTCTGACTACTGTCTTCTTTCTACCTTTATTTGCTTTCAATATCACTGTCTTCCCGATGCATTTCTCGATGTCCTTTCGAATCCTAACTAAAATATTTTTTTCTATAAAGCAACCCACCTTCCATTTTTTGCTCCCCTTGCTTGAGGGCAGAAGGAGTGTTCGGACACTCATGGACATATTATACCATATATAGGTACTTATGTCAAATAAATAATTAATTATACTACAAAGCTATTAAGTTTGTCAATAAAAATAGAAATTTTTTCATAATTACAAATTTTATTGAAAAGTAGCCCTTTGTGCACTTTTGACATTTTTTGGATGTAATTGTAAAAAAATGGTTTATTTCCTACAGCTATGATATAATAAATATATCAAATGTAAGGAGTGAAAACTGTGAAGGGTACTATTGTTGCTGCATGGATAGAGACCTGTAGGATATTACATGGGGACCAAGTAACTAATGAAGCGTTAACACATTACAATATAAGTCCAAATAAGATATTTAAGCCTACAGAAGATGTTGAAGATAGGGTAGCAAGGGGAATAGTTGATTATGTTGCTACTAAGAAGGGTATGGCACCTGAAGAATTGTGGAGAAGCATGGGAACTCAGAATATCTTGACCTATTCAAAAATTTATCCCGCCTTTTTTAGATATAAAAATTTATACTCCTTTCTCCAGGCCATGTATGATATTCACGTTGTTGTGATGAAGAGGATTCCTGGAGCCAAACCACCAATTCTAGGTATTACTCCAGTGGACAAGTATACTGCCCATATGACCTATTCTTCCCCAAGGAAAATGTTTGAATACTTTATGGGAATGGTGGAGGGTGCAGCTAATTTCTATAAGGAAGATATTAAAATAGAAATCCTAGAAAAAAAGGATAATTTTACAAAAATCGCCATTAATTTTTCTGAAGAAATTTATTATGAGAAGAAATTTTTCCTAAATAATTTACTGTCCTTTGGATTTATTAAAAGTATGGAAGGAAAATTGGCCTTGGCCTCCTTGCTCCTTGTTGGTATTCCTTCTGCTTTAGGGATTAGATTTCTTTCTCCATTAGTATCTATACCACTAGTTTTAGGCCTATCAGCTATTATACCTTTTGTAGTTAGCAAGGGGCTCTTTAAACCTCTTGAAGCTATCAAGTCTACTTTGGACAAACTAATAAACAAGGACTTATCCATAATGGAAGGTATAGTCACTAAGGACTTCTTTGAAGAGATCAGTGAAAAGATTAATTTGATGAAGGACAGTATGAAAACTGATTTTGTAGGTTATAAGGCTACTACTGATGAGTTAAATGTATTTTCCAATGACTTCCTAGAGATTTCTCAGAATATGAGTTTTACTTCTCAGGAAATATCCCATGTAGTTGAGCAGGTTGCCAGTGGTGCTGTTAACCAAGCAGAAGAAACTACCCTAGCTGCTGGAAAATTAAATGATTCCATCCTTTCTTTAAATGAGGTAGTAGAAAAGGAAGATACAGGTAAAGACCAACTTGAATTGGCTGTTAAGCAGATAAATAATAGCTTTAAAGACTTAAGTGCTACTTTGGAGAGTTTAAACCAAGTCTTAAAGGAATTCTCTCAAGTACAGGCTACAGGGGAAAGACTGCAAAATAGGGCCCAAGAGGTTAGGAATATTGTAAATACAGTTGAGAAGATTGCAGAGCAAACTAACCTATTGGCTTTAAATGCCAGTATAGAAGCTTCCAGGGCTGGTGAATATGGTAAAGGCTTTACTGTAGTTGCCATGGAGATTAGGAAGCTGGCTGAAGGTTCTAGGGAGGCAGTTCATACTATCAATAGTATTCTTGAATCCTTTATTGGAGATATAGATAGCTTTGTTTCGGATATTTCACAACAGTATTCCATTATAGAGGATGAAAATGTAAGGCTTACTTCTATAGCTAAGGAAAACCAAGATTCTGTTCTTTCCATTGGCGAAGTAGCTGAGTTAATTATAGAATTGAGCAAGGAGCTCACTAAGGAAACTGAAAATATAGGTGCTATCTCTGAAAGTATAGAGGCTTTGGCAGCTATTGCAGAGGAAAACTCTGCTTCTTCTGAAGAAGTAGCCGCCAATGTACAGTCTTATACTGAGGAAATTAGAAAGATGACTGAAAGTATTTATGAGTTTAAAAAGGTAAGTGAGGAGTTTAGCAAGGATTTGGAGAAATACATTGTTTAGTGAAAAACTAATAGTGAAGAGTGAATAGTTGTTGAGGTCGGGCTTCAGGGTCTTAGACAATGGACAGTGGACAATTGTTTAGGTAAAGTTTTGGGGTTTAAGTAATGCACAGTTCACAATGCACAATGCACAATTGTGAAGGTTAGGAATCAAGGTCGAAAGTGACCCAAAAGTTCGACCCAAATAATTGTGAACTGTGAAATGTGAATTGTGAATTGACAGAATTGTCCTATGCCCCAAAGAATAGTCTACTTATATAAATTGCTGAAATTGCTCCTACTGCGTCAGCTATAAGGCCTGCCCATAAGGCATGCCTTTGTTTTTTTATGGAGACAGATCCGAAGTATACTGCTAGTATGTATAAGGTAGTTTCACTAGACCCCATCATAACTGCTGACATACGGGCCACTAAGGAGTCTGGTCCGTAGGTGGTGCCTAGCTCACTCATTATGCCTTGGGCTCCACTGCCTGATAAGGGTCTCATAAATATCATTGGTACTACTTCTCTAGGTATATGAAACACTTCTAAAATCGGGCTAAAGGCCTTAGTAAATAAATCCATGGCCCCTGACGCCCTAAAAACCCCTATGGCCACCAGCATGGCTACAAAGGAAGGTATTATCCTAATGGCCGTTGTAAATCCACCCTTGGCCCCCTCAATAAAGGATTCATATACCTTTATTTTTTTACTTATTCCAAAGGAGATAATTCCCACTATCATAAAGGGGATGGCAAATTTAGATAATAAGTCTATTATTTTAAGTAACATCTAATATCTCTCCTCTTATTGGTCCTTTCTATCCTATATCTTGGCAATCCCTGTAAGGTTTTTGCAGATATTATGGCTGCAGTTGTAGATAAGGTGGTAGCTATTATTGTTGGCCCTATTATTTCTGTTGGATTTGTAGCCCCCGCTGCTCCTAGTATGGCTACGGTAGAGGCTGGTATTAAGGTTACTGATGATGTGTTTATGGCCAAAAATGTAACCATGGCATCTGTTGCTGTGTCCTTCTTCCTATTGAGTTTTTGTAGTTCTTCCATGGCCTTTAGGCCAAAGGGAGTAGCAGCGTTTCCTAGTCCTAGTATGTTGGCAGAAAGATTCATTATCATGGCTCCCATGGCAGGGTGTGTCTCAGGTACATCGGGAAATAAGAGTAGCATAACTGGCTTTAGAGCCTTAGAGATGATTTTAATTAGGCCTGAATCCTCTGCAATTTTCATAATACCTAGCCACAAGGCCATAATCCCTATTAGGCCAAAGGCTAGTTCTACTGCAGTTTTAGCATTTTCTATGGCAGCTGTGGTTACTTGTTCTATGTTTCCATTTATGGCACCTACTACAAAACCCAATATAATCAATACAGCCCAAATAATATTTATCATATTAACACCC
Organism: Tissierellia bacterium; assembly: GCA_012519355.1. Classification (GTDB taxonomy): domain Bacteria; phylum Bacillota; class Clostridia; order Tissierellales; family Tissierellaceae; genus JAAYFT01. The sequence continues at coordinate 5,316 of JAAYQJ010000180.1, forward strand.
CAAGAATTTAATTCATCGTTACATAGTATTCTCTTGGGCTTGGTCATATTCAAAAAATAAAAGGGAGCTAGGAAAACCTAGCTCTTATATTCCAAGTAATTTTTGGGCTATGAAAAAATATAACAATAAGCTTATGGCGTCTACTATGGTTGTTATCAAGGGTCCTGCCATTATAGCTGGGTCTAACTTTAGTTTTTTAGCTAATAAGGGTAGTGTACCTCCAACCATTTTAGCAGTTATTACAGTCACCAATATAGTAAAAGACACTGTTGTGGCTATTATTAGCTCTACCCTTTCTATTAAAATAAGTCTAATGAAATTAACTGCTGAAAGGGCAAAACCCACTATTGAACTTATTCTAATTTCTTTCCACAAGACCTTTAACCAATCATGGGTTGTTATTTCTCCTACTGCTAAACCTCTTATGATCAAAGTTGAGGATTGATTTCCTGAGTTCCCACCTGTATCCATCAACATTGGTATAAAGGTACTTAGGATAACTACAGAAGCTAACACATTTTCAAATTTTATCATTATCCTTCCAGTAAAGGTGGCAGAAATCATCAGGATTAATAACCAAGGCAACCTTTGTTTAGCCAAGGTCAATATATCAGTATCTAAGTAAGCTTCCTCTGATGGAGACATGGCAGCCATCAATTGAAAGTCTTCTGTGGCTTCCTGTTCAATAACATCCATAATATCATCAACGGTAATAATTCCTATTAGTCTATTCTCCTTATCTACTACTGGTAAAGCTAAGAAACCATATTTCACAAAAAGTCCTGCTGTGCTCTCTTGGTCATCATGGGTATTAACCTTTATTACATCCCTTTCCATTATATCCTCTAGTATTTCATCCTCATCAGCTACTACTAAGGTTCTTAGGGAGATGATGCCTTCTAGGCTTCTCTTTTTATCTGTTACATAACAGGTATAGATTGTTTCTTTACTTAATCCTGTTTCCTTTATATGCTTTAGGGCTTCTCCTACTGTCATTCCCTTCTTCAAGTCTACATATTCTATGGTCATTATGCTTCCTGCAGAATCTACAGGATATTTTAAGAATTGATTAATTAGTTTTCGCTCCTCTTCCTTGGCAGACTTAAGGATTTTCTTTACAATATTTGCAGGCATTTCTTCTATTAAGTCTATCATGTCATCGAAGAAAAGCTCCTCCATTATATATTCTACCTCTTTATCTGTAATGGAGTTTATGATGCCTGCCTGTTGGTCTGTAGAGAAATATGAAAAAACCTCCACCGCTAAATCCTTTGGGAGCATTCTAAATATTAATAATGTCATATGTGGATCTAGTGGGTCCAGTAACTCAGCTACGTCTACTTCATTCATCTGTGATAACTCGTTTTTAATTTCTACATACTTTTTTTGTTCTATTAATTCCAATAATCTTCTTTCATCCATATTCTCCCTCCACTAGAGAACCACTTTCGGAGATGAAAATGATCCTCTTCTTATTTTTGCATTCTTTCTTCGAAATATACTGCATAAATCAGGCAAAGGCCCAGAATCCATTTTCATCACCAACCTTTCTATCAATTCACAATTTACAATTCACAGTTCACAATTATTGGGGCAGAACTTTTGGGCCACTTTCGACCTTGATTCCTAACCTTCACAATTGTGCATTGTGCATTGTGAACTGTGCATTATTAATAAACTATTCACTGCTTCTTTATTATAGCACATATGATATATGGCAAAAAGAAAAAAGATAGGAGACCCTATCTTTTTTAACAACTACCTAGTTGTAGTCCGTCTGGAATTACTGTAAAACCTTTTCTTAACCAGCCATCATTGTAGTCAATTGTGAACTTTTGAAAATTCTCTTGTAAAACGTCATCTGTCAAGAATACAAAGTCATCTACTTTGATTTCGGTGTCTCCTTCTTTGTGCTCATCCAGAGCTATACCAAATGTTGGACCACCTCAACCATAGCCTGCAATATAAATCCTCAAAGGCTTACTTGTTTTTTTAGACTCTAATATTTTTTTCAATTCTTCTGATGCTCTATTTGTCAAATCTATAACCACACTAACTCCTCCTTACTAATTTCCTTAAAACACTAATACCCAGGGCCGGTATGTCTTAAACATAGAAGATAATTTTTTATACTTTTTTATTAAAAGAAACCGAGATTCCATTTGATAGAAATCTCGGCTTTTTGGTTATCATATTATGGCTAAATTTTACATTGCTCTTCCTGGTATAATAGCATCTACTACACCTATTACTAATGCCCCTATTATTGCTCCCCATACTGATATATTGAAACCAGGTACTATAAATCTTGTCACATAAAGTATGATTGCAGCCACCAGAAATCCCGTTATCCCTCTTCCAAATGGAGAAGCATTTACGCCAGTGAATCTTTGGACTAAATGATCGAGAATTCCTATAACTACAGCTGAAATCAATAAACTCCAAAGACCATCTATTGAAAATCCTGGTGTAAAATATGCTGCAATAGCTATTACTATAGCTGTGACTAATACTCTTATAAGCATTTCGCCTATATTAAAATCATTATCTCTCTCTCTGTTGTGATCTCTGTTTCTTTCGTTGCTATCCATTTTTTCACCTCCTGATATAGTAGTCTCCAAGATATGTATTTTTTATTCAGTAAATTGTTAAATATTTTTTATATTTCGGGGTAATAAATATTTATACTAGAAAGCTAGTAAAAGATATGCTACTATATTGGTAAGGATTAAATTGAGGAGGGTAGATCATGGAAATTACTAAGGACATGTTAATTGGTGAAATCATCAGAAAGAAACCAGAATCCATAGAAATTTTGATGAGATTTGGTATGGGTTGTGTTGGTTGTCCATCTAGCCAAATGGAAAGCTTAGAAGAAGCTGCCATGGTACATGGTTTAGATTTAGATACATTGATGGAAGCATTAAACTCCTAATTAGTTAGGGTTGTTGCAAAAATGAGGCTATTGGCTACTTGCCAGTAGCCTTTTATTATGCTTGTCCATAATAATTCCTCTTACCTAGCATCTCCTAATCTCTAATGGCTTTTCACCACCATAGGCATAAAAAAAGCATGGTAGTCAACCATGCTTAAGTTCATTCACCCTTATTTAATTCTTCTAAGGCATCCAATAATTGTTGATTTAATTCAGCATACCTTGGATTTGCCCTATCCCTAATCCTTGGAATATCTACATGGATATCTACCTCAATAGCACCTTTATTTTTGCTCATTAGTATTATCCTATCCGCTAAGTATACTGCCTCATCAACACTATGAGTAATAAACACAATTGTTTTTTTGTGTTTTTCCCAAATTCTTAATAATTCCTTTTGTAACTGTATTCTTGTATAGGCGTCTAAGGCACCAAAGGGTTCGTCCATTAACAGTACGTCAGGATTATTTGCCAGGGACCTTGCAATTGCAACCCTCTGTTGCATACCTCCAGAAAGCTCATAGGGTTTTGAATTCCTGAATTTGCTTAATCCTATCATCTCTAAATGTTCATCAACCGTTTCCTTCTGTTTTTCTTTGGACATATTTTGAAACTTTAAGCCTAAGGCTATATTTTCTTCAACGGTCAACCAAGGCATAAGTGAATAGTTTTGAAATACCATGCCAATATCCTTGGTTGGTTTTACTAATACTTTGCCTCTATAATAGATTTCTCCTTCAGTTGGTAGTTCCAAACCAGATAAAATCCTTAGCAAAGTAGATTTCCCACACCCAGAAGGACCTACTATACAAAGAAATTCATTTTCCTTAATTTCTAAATTAAGGTTTTTTATTACTACTAATTCATTTTTATCATTCTCATTATAAACTTTTCCGATATTATTAAGTTTATATACTATATTATTCATCTCATATCACCTTACTAGCCTTTGCCATGAAAAGTACTTACTAGATATATGACTGTATATTGTGTCAAATAGGGCACCAATAACTCCAATACATATTATTCCTGCTACTATTACATCCATCCTGGCAAGTTCATATGCATGGGATATCATGTAACCAAGGCCACTCATACTTCCTGGAAGCATCTCTGCAGCGACTAAACAGGACCAAGCAGCTGTTAATCCAGATTTTAGTCCATTCATAATATTAGGTCCTGCACCAGGTAATAATACATGAAAAAATATATCTTTTTTTGATGCACCTAAAACTAAGACACTTTCAACTAATACTTCTTGAACATTGGAAACTCCAAACATTGTGTTCCCCCAAATTGGGAAAAATGCACTTAAAAAAATCAAAAATATCATTGATAATTTAAAGTTGTCCATAATTGCATAGGTTTGCCCATAGTCTAAATCAAGTATGGTAGCTACACTCATTACCCCAAACCAACCTAAGACTAGTGGCCTCCATGCAATTGCTGGTACTGGCTGAAATAAACTTATAAAGAGATTTAATGCCCCTTTAACCCTTCTGGAGTAACCCATTAGGAGTCCTAAGGGCAAGCCAACAATAATCGCCATAAGATATCCAATGAAGACCCTTACTAAACTATATAGGATATTCTTTGGGATGGTACCTATGCCTATTACATTGGCATTAATATCTATAAAATGTTTAGCAACAGTTGTTACTTGAGGAAGAATAGCATTATTACCCACTTTTCTTGCAAACAGCTCCCAAAGAATTATGAATAGAATAGGAATGACAATTGGCGATAGGAAAGCGGTCACTCTTTTTACTTTGTTTTCCAACATATTAATCATCCTCATTTATATATAACTATATCTTTTAATCTTCTTCTATATTAGAATCAAAGTATTTGGCCTGACGTCCAAATACTTTGATTCTCTAAAAATAATAATCTAGTTGTTAGATAAATTTTCCCTAAAAGAGAAGTCAAACACTTTATCTATAATCTCATCAAATTCTTTTCCTGAAAACTCACCTGAAAATTTATCCATTCCGGTCATAGCTTCGTAGTAAACACGCATACCATTTTTAAAGTGGTCAGTTATTTCTGTAGAATATGTTGTTTCATTATTCCTCAATATTTCTTTATCAAGACCCATATATTCAGCTAAGGCATCAGCTGTAGCTTCCCTCTCATGTTGAGCAAAGTTATGGATATCTGTAGTAACTTGTACCATGGCTTGAACTACTTCTGGATAGTTTCTTATTACATCATTATGGACATTCATAGTACAGCATGGGAAGTCAACCCACTTGCCACCTGGTAGTTCATCAAGGGTTGCAATAATCTTTCCTATATTTTGTGCTTCAGCATTTTGTGGATGGGGAACAGGGCCTGCCCATAACTCAACTTGCTTAGAGCTAAGGGATGGAATTAGGTTGCTTAGTCCCTTTAAGTCTATCATTACTACATCTGCTTCAAAATCTGATGTATCTTCACTTACTTTTAGGCCAGCATCTTTTAAAGCATATTCTAAAACAATTCTTGGGCTACTTACAGCTGAGTGATAGCCAGCCAATATTGGTTTCTCTTGTTTTTTAGCATATTCAACTAATTCTTCAAAGGTATTATAGTCTGCATTTATTTCTGCTACTATAGCAACTCCTCCACTTTGGATTGGAGCAAGAATACTAACATCTAAGCCTTGGTCTGCTGCTGTCATATTGTAAATATCTATATTTGTATTTTTGTTATAAAGTTAACTTATAGCTGTTGGTTGAAATAAAAAAGAAGGGACATATCATAATAATATGTCCCTTCATCAATTTTCAAAATTTTTATTTAGACCTTGATAAAACTAATTCAAGCTTTTTTTTGTTTCAAATTTTAATTATAGTGATAGTAGGTCATCGATTCTTGGCTTATCGAATCCTACTACTTCTTCACCATTTATGACTAAAACAGGAACTCCCATATGTCCCATAGCCATTAATTCTTTTCTAGCTTCCTTATCGGTTTGAACATTCTTTTCAGTATATCCTACACCCTTTTCGTCTAAATAATTTTTAGCAGCAACACAATATGGACAAGTATTACTTGTGTAGATAGTTACGTCTGCCATCTCTGATCCTCCTTTAAATTTTATAATAATATTATACCCCACGGGGGTATCGTTGTCAATATTTATAGTCATATATTACCCAGACTTATTCTATTTAATCAACAATATTTTATGAATTTAAATAGGCATACCAACCTATTGTATGCCTATTAATGTCTAACATGGTCTAAACCCTGCTGGAATAATTTCAGTACATGGTCATCGTCTAAGGAATAGATAACCAGTTTACCTTCCCTTTTATATTTTACTAGTTTTAAATCCCTTAAAATCCTTAGTTGGTGTGAAATGGCAGACTGGGTCATATCAAGTATCTCTGCAATATCGCATACACAAAAGCTGGACTTTGACAGTACATATATTATTTTTAGCCTTGTTGGGTCTGATAGGGCTTTAAAAATATTTGATAGGGCCCTTATTTCTTCTTCATTTCCTAAATTGCTTCTCATTTCTTCAAGGGTTTTTTCATTGGTCTCATGGCTTTGGCACAATAGTTTATCTCTTGTTTTATCACTCATCTTTATTCTCCTTTTTAAGTTATAGGTATCATTGGATTTGGCAAATCTACTGCTTTACCTGTCATTGGGTCTATATATATTACCCAATAGCCAGGTACATTTTGTCCCTCATACCAGGTATTAAATCCATTAACTCCCCTATATGGGTGTTCATCTAAGGTAAAGGTTCCAGGGATACCATAGAGAAAATATTTTACTTCTTCTCCTTCATTATATAGGCCAAATAGATAGTGTTGGTACTTATTCATTAATTGGGTACATGTGGTTATACTACTATCATAGTATTCCTTGTTGTTTCCCCCTACTACATGGGCAAAATATGGAAGGAATGCCTTATATTCATTGTCCGAATCTAAATCTATTAGCCACCAATTATATCCCTTTAGATTATGCTTGAAGGGTTCAGCATAAGGGAAAAATCGTAGGATGGATAGTACATAATTTATAGTTTGGTTCTTTTGGTTTAATCTCTTTATATAATCCAGGGTTCTATAATCAGGCTCCATAGAGTCATCATCAAAGTCATCTGTCTTTTCCTCTCTTATATAAGGAGGTGTTTCTGGAGTTGGTTCTTCTGGTGGAATGTAGTCTATTGTAGGGGTTGTTTCTTCCATTGAGTAGTCCTCTCCTACTGGTGTAAATTCTTCTGCAGGAGGGGCTTCCTCT
>JAAYQJ010000181.1 GCA_012519355.1 Tissierellia bacterium
TATAAAAGAAGGTGATATAAGTGACTTACAATAAAAAGGTACAGTTTATACCAGCACGTCCCCCAAAAAGGGAGAGACCTGTTGCTATTTATAGTCGTGTAAGCTCCAATAGTATGGATCAACTAAAAAGTCTAACAGCACAAATATCAGCCTTAACAAGGATGGTAGCATCTGTCCCTGAGTGGTTACTTGTTGATACCTACATAGATATAGCCAGTAGTAAAACAGGATCTTCAAGAAAAGAGTTTAATCGTATGTTAAAGGATTGCAAATCTAATAATATTGAAATTATAATAACAAAAAATATAAGTAGATTTGGTAGAGATACAGTTGAAGTTCTAGAAGCTTTACACCAATTAAGACTGCTTGGTATAAGGGTAATATTTGAGCAGGAAGATTTAGATACAGCAAATACAGATAATGACTTAATGATATCCATAATTGAATCCATAGCCCAGGCAGAGAATGAGTCAAGAAGTGATAATATAAAATGGGGCATTAAACAAAAGGCTGCTCAAGGAACCTCAAAACTTAATAACAGGAAATGCTATGGCTACGAAAATGATATAAATGGTGAACTAATAATTAATGAAGAAGAATACAAAAATGTCCAGTTAATATTTGACCTGTATTTGGAAGGTAAAAGCATACTGGGAATTATCAAAGAGTTAGAAAATCTTGGAATAAAGACTCCAACAGGTAAGGATAAGTGGAGTAAAAGAACAATTGATGTCATGTTAAGTAATGAGAAATATATAGGAGTTGTAAGGCTTTTAGACAAGGGAGACCAAGAGGTACATTATGTATCTGAAAACAATCATCCACCTATTATTTCTAAAGAAAAGTTTCAAGCAGTGCAGGCAGAAAAGGTAAATAGGAGTAACGTTGTGAAAACTAAAGATGGAAGTCATAGGAGGAGTAGTAAGTACAGTTCTAAGATAAAGCAGAAATGATTTAAAGGAGGATAAAAAAATGAATTTTATTAACAAACAAGTAGAAAAGGAAGGCAGTGTAGATGGTAAAAATAAAATCTTTCATCCAGACTCTACTTTAGAGGCATGGGAACATTATCATAAAATATATTTTAATGAAAATGGAATTTGTAAAATATCGAAACAATATGTTTTGGAAAACCTGGAGAGCCTAGTATTATGCAATTATAAAAACAAAGCTTATTATAATGAACCTAAAGAAAGATGGCCATACGATAATAGATATTATTTATTATCTGGAAATAATTCAACAAAATATCAGTTAGGTGGTATATATCCAGGTGAAAATGCAAATCTATCAGGAGATTGCGATTTTAATTTTAATGAAAAGAAAACTGAAATATTTAAGAGAATGATAAATGAAAATTATTCTAATTATCCGAGGATGAAAAAATATGCTATAAAACTTTTAGATGAATGTGAAAACACACACCATAGTTTAGTTAATTTTTCATTGATGCAAACTAAAGGTGATATGCAAGGTTTTAAAGGAGTATGCCTGAATAATGGAGTTTACTCATCACTTGATAGAGCAGATAGCCTTGTTGAATATTTATATAAATATTATCTATTAAAAGAATCCCAAAAAGATGATTCGTATATATTAAAAAATGCTAAAGCAAACAAGGACACTCTTAAGGCATATTTAAATTTATTTGAGGATGTGTTTGATTATTGTGAAAAAGTTTATTTAATTAATGATAGGAATTTTGTCAAAAGAATGATAAGGGAAGGTGGTCTTGTTATAGAAAATGGAGAGGATGTTGTAAGATATATGAATTTAGCTTTAGAATTTTGGGATA
>JAAYQJ010000027.1 GCA_012519355.1 Tissierellia bacterium
AGAACGTCGGTCTCCAAAACCGAATGTCGTGGGTTCAAATCCTGCCACCCCTGCCAAAATTACATAGGGACTTGTAGCTCAGGTGGTTAGAGCGCACGCCTGATAAGCGTGAGGTCGGTGGTTCGAGTCCACCCAGGTCCACTTAGCAACTATAAGTTGCATAGGGGCCTTTAGCTCAGTCGGTTAGAGCGCCCGGCTCATAACCGGTAGGTCCGGGGTTCGAGTCCCTGAAGGCCCACCATAAAAAAAGCAGATCTTAATGATCTGCTTTTTACTTTATCAGGGGCTTTATTATCGCCTTTAAGAGGTTTTTAATATTTTCTATAGAGTATTCATTTTCAATACTCAAAATAAATATATTTGGAGGTAAATTATAGTTTTCGCTATTTTTCAAGTCCCCTAGTCCATCAACGTCCCTTAAATCAATGTATCTACATTTTTTCTTCCTAGTAATTAGCCCAATATTGTACTCTAAGGCTAGGGAGAAAACCTTCTTAGCATCAGTAAGTAAATCAAAATTTTTATCATAATACTTTATATTGCTATCTAAGGGTGGATTTATTGTTCCTTCTACATTCAATATATCCTTAGATACTTGGATTTTTTCCAGGCTAAATTTTTTCTTACCTTCACTAAAGTCTATATAGAAAGCTTTTTTCCTATCTATTAAGTCCGTTATAGAAATTATATCTAACATATGGGCTAAGTCATCGTAATTGTGCTTGAGTATATTTTCCTTTAATTTGGGATTTTTAGATTCCATATATTCATAATAGAAGTTTATACAGTCCAGCCCCGAATACTTATCTTCCCGAATGAATCCTAGCTCCCTCTCTATAGTTTTCAACTTTAAGTTAGGAAAATCAAATAGGAACCTATATTTTTTAACATATTGATAAAGGTCATAGGACTTAATATTATCGAAGGAATTATTAAGCTTATGATGCTTTAGCCTATGCTTAATGAAGGGAAGGTCAAAATTATCCCCATTATAAGTAATAATCTTATCAAAATTCCTTATAAATGATGAACAAGCTTCTAATATTTCTTTTTCACCCTTTATATCTTCAGCAAAGTATTGGTTGAGAAGCCATGTGTTTTCTTCACTATTGAAATATAGGACCCCAATTAAGTAGATAATATCCTTATACCTATTAAGACCCGTTGTTTCAATATCAAGAAAACATGTATCTTCCTTGGGAAAATACTTTTCTATGTTCAAACTATGCTTAATATTTGCTTTTATAAGATCCATGATGTTCCTAAAGTCCTTCCTATATAATAATCTTATTATATTTACATTATATATTCAAAACAAATATAAATCAAAAAAAATAGGAGAGAGATATGAAAGATTTAAGACTAAAAGAAAAGACAAATGATGAGTTAAAGGATGAAATTATCTACTCAAACAAAAAACAATTATCATACATAAAAGAATCAAGTTTCTTAATTATATTTAATTCTATACTAACAGCTAAAGAAAGGCTGGATAAGTCTAGTGAATTAGATAATATTAGAGATAGCCTTGAATTCAAATTGATTAATGATTATTTATTCCAAATAGTAGATTTGACTAAGGAAATCATTGAATCGGGATTAAAAGAGATAAAAGAAGATAAAATAGAAGACCTATATGCTAGTAGGGAAAAAATCCAAGAATTATCTTCAATTGTAGAGGGATATTACAGAGAATTAAACTACATGGGTATGCTTATAGATCATTATACTGTAAAGCAGCTTGCAGAGATTGATTATAAAGATAGTCATTATAACAAAAAGGCAGTTTATGAACTGATTGAAACCATAAAAATGAAACTAGACAATGTAAGGGGTGACTATAATAAATACACCAATATTATTTCCCAGGTAATTTCTACTCTACCAATGAGATTAGTTAAAGAAAACTACTATAATGTTGTAAAAAACTCTATTTATAGAAACTTTAGTAAGAGTACTAGATATGAGGTAGAGAAAAAGATTAGGGACTACAAGAAAATATTTGATAGTTCAATGTTTGATGGATATGGCACTAAGTTTGACTATTATTTTAGAGAGATTCAAAGTCTAAGGAATATGGAACTAACAGATAAAGGCCATGACGACTTGAGGGATATACTAGATAATACAATAGCTTTAAGTGATGAATTACTTTTCATATATAATTTATTAATAGACCTTGGTATTTCAGTTAATATGCTTATTGTAATCAAATTAATTGGAGAAGATCTAAACTCAGTAGAAATAGAAGAAATATATAGGGATTGGAAGGAACTCCTAACAAGTAAGTCTAAGATAGATGATTTTATAGAAAAAGTTAAAGGAAAAATTGAAAGCATTGAGATGAAAATGTATAATGATTTGAAAAGCTTCTACGGCCTAAATAGAGAGGCATTAGAGAGGGAAGACTTTAACTACGATGAAATCAACCTGGAATTACAAAGGACAAAGGGGATACTTACCTATTATAATGATACAGACTTTACCAGTGAAGAGATCCTATTTTTGGACAATGAAAACATAGTAACAACCAGTTTTCTAGAACAGGCTTGTGATTCCTTAATAAAGTATATTAATAGGGCATTAACTGGTATGGGGAATTTAGAAAGAAAGATTAGGATGCGAAACCTACTATCTTCTATAGAATTGCCCTTTAGTGGAATAGGGGAATTCTTTGACTATATTGAGTATTCACTAGATATTAAGGTAAGCTCCAAAGAAATTATCAATTTTATAATAGATTATATTTATTATATACTAGATGAGGTAAAAGATTAGGATTACAGATGAAAAGGGCTGGAGTTGATCATATGATATTGGATAGTGGCAAAAGAGGATTTAAAAAGGGACTTGTCACCTTATGGAAATTGACAAAGATAGTGGTTCCCGTATATTTTTTTGTTAATTTATTGAAGTTTAGTGGAGCTCTAGATACTATTTCTGCCTGGTTTGAGCCTACTATGAGGCTGTTAGGCTTACCAGGTGAGGCTTCCCTAGTTTTAGTTCTTGGAAACTGTATTAACCTATACGCAGGAATAGGAGCCATTGTAAGCTTATCATTAACCATAAAACAAATAACCATCTTAGCAGTAATGTTATCCTTTTCCCACAGCTTATTCTTAGAATCAGCTGTGGCTAAGAGAACAGGGGTAAGCTTAATTATGGTTGTACTTGTAAGACTATCCCTTGCTATATTATCTGGACTAGTTCTAAACTTGGTCTTATAGGAGGAGAATATGGATTTTACTTTATATATAAAAGAAAGCTTTACTGGGTCATTAAACTCCGTAATCACCATGGCTAAGATAATTATACCCTTAATGGTGGTTATGGAAATTCTTAAAGATTCCAATGTTTTAGGCAAGTTATCAAAAAAACTATCACCTATTGCTAAGTTTCTCAAGATTTCTAATGAGGCCATTTTCCCCTTAGTTATCGGCTTGATATTTGGTTTATCCTATGGGGCAGGTGTTATTATAGAAAGTGCAGAGGAATATAATATAGGCAAGAAGGATTTATATACCTTAATGATTTTTCTAATAGCCTGTCATGCAGTCATTGAAGATACACTATTATTTGTAGTTGTAGGGGCCAACCTATGGTTTCTATTAACTATTAGGCTAGTGGTAGCAGTGATTATTACACGGCTGGCATCAAGGGTTTTAAATAAGCTAGACTTTAAAGATAAGATAGATACAATTTAAAAAGGTGCAAAAGCACCTTTTCTCATTATTCATTAAATTCTTCATCCATTATTTCTTCTTCATAAAATTCTTCTAAACCTAGTCCTCTAAAGTCGTCTCTTCTAGGCTTCCTAGGCTTTCCTGGGTCTTCTATTCCACCTACACTATTCTCATCTATTTGTCTTGGGAATAGGGTTGGGAATGTTGAACAAATTGGTGAAATATCTGGTGATATTTCAGTAAACCCTGTGGAAAGTACACATAATTGAACTGGAACTACTATTTTCTTCTCACATGAGATACATAGTGCAATGATTAAATCTACCCTAACTTCTCCTGTTTCTGGGTTGATAGTAATATCTCTAGAAATACTATTAGTAGCTAACCTAGTTTCACATGATAGGTTGCAGAATTCTGCGAACCTTGGGAAAAATGCTGAATCGAAGACAGATGGTATACATAACTCAAAGAAATTTGTCAATATTAATGGTGCACTGGTTGGAGCAATAGGAACACTAGCAGATAAAGTAACCCTGGTTCTTCTTCCTCTAGAATCCTGTACTACTACATCAAGTTCTATAAAGACATTACCTCTTAAGGCAATTCTTTGTGTTCCAAATACGGGAGTACCCCTTCTCCTATCATCACACTCACTAGTATCTGCAAAGATTAACTTTTGATTCCTAATTCCATCTGGTCCTACAACTTCTACAAAATTTCCCTTCTCATCTTTAACAAATTCTCCACCAGATAGGATAGTTTCAGGGTCAATCTCTAAGTTGCGAGGATCATTGATATTTCTTGGATTAAAGAACTTTCTACATCTGATATCCTCTATCCTTACTATTCTTGAACCACGAGGTAAATTTGGAGTAAACCTAACATTATTTACAGTACTTAGGGCTTGAAGGTTGACAACTGTGGCATCATAAACCTTTTGTACAAATATGGGTTCAGCAACTACCCTTCTTAAAGTACCATCCCACTCACAGCCTGTAGTACCAACGCAGCATCTATCTCCAAAATCTTGAATATCCTCTGGTAATATATTTGAAGTCATTGAATTTCCTCCCTTCAAAGAAATATTGGTTTTGCTTCTCATTCATAATATATTCTGTTGTCTATTATTTTGTTACTATTAAAAACTGTAATATAACTGCCTTAAATCTAATATTTATTATTTAAGAAGTATTCCATATATAGTTTGAAGGAAGGGTGTTTAAATGAGTTTTTTCACTGATAAATGGGTTTTAGGCAGGATTAATCAAAACAACTTAATTTTAGTAAGGAAATCCAAAAGAAAAATCTTATTAGAATGGCTATCTGAAGATAAGAATGATAGAGAGGTATTGACTTCAACGGTTTTGGAAGAGTATGATCTAGCTTTAGGGTCAGGAGATAATATTTACTTAATATATCAAAACATAGATGGTCGCCTTATTTTAAGTACTATAAAGGGTTTAGAGAGGGAAGATGTATGCCTAACATCTACCGGCTTATCAGAAGTATTTAACCTAAGCTTAGAAGTTAAGGATAAATCTATACATATACTATATACTATAAAAGGCAAGGATAATAAGTATTTAATATTTCATCATTTTTATGATGGAAGTAAATGGAAGGATTTTATAGTTGATGAGATTAATGTAAAAAAAGTTATAAACCCAATGAAAGTAACCATTAGGGATAAGAAGGTCTTACTAGTATATTATAGTAGTGATAGGGAAATCTCTTTAAAAACATTTAATCTTGAAGAATTACAATGGAGTACTTCAACAAAGCTAATAGGTGGAGATAATGAAAAACTATTTTTAGACATGTTACTTTTAGATGGCTCTGTTCACCTAAGTTTTTGCGAATATATAGATGAAAACTTGGTCGTAAGATATTTTAACTTTAATGGAAAAGATGGAAATTATCATAAGACTAAGGAAGAGTTTATTTCCAATGAAGGAAGTCCAACCCACCCAACTATAATATATTACAAGAATGAACTGTGGATTGTATGGTTAGAACTAGATAAGCTATTTAGTAGGAGTAGCAAGGATAATGGCCAATCTTGGGGACCCATCTATATGTGGAATGAAACTAGAAATATAGATTTCATTAGGTATAAATATGTAACCAGAGTCTTAGAGGAGAAAATTCACTTAGATTATGCCTTTGGCAGTATATATCCTGAAATAAAACTCCTTGGCTTCGGTCCTACAAATAAAGCAGTAGAGGTCCCATTAAAAAAAAAGACGACGATGAACTTTTACAGCCCTTAAAAGAAAGGATAGGGGAGTTGGAAAATAGAATTAAAGAAATAGAAGCCAGCATTTATAATATTGAGGACTTTTTAGCTTGGACCACCAGGGGAAGATACAAAAGGACCCTAAAAAGGTATCAATAAAAAAGACAAAATATCAAGTTTCCTAGAGAAGACTTGATATTTTGTCTTTCTATTATAAGGTATTGAATTCTATAATTTTCTTTATTTCATCCATATTATGTGTCAGACCTAGGGCTAACATTAATTTTATTCTAACTTTTTGTCCAGGTAAATTTCCACCGAAAATTACTCCTAATTCCCTTAAATGCTTCCCCCCACCTTCATATCCATATGTATCTAATACTCTACCTGTTGGACACCTGGATACCATTACTACAGGTATATTTTTACCTATGGCCTTTTTAATTCCAGGAACCATAGCAGGTGGTAGATTTCCCCTACCTAGGGCTTCGATAACTATTCCCTTATAATCTGAGTCTATGAAGAAATCTATTATATCCGATTCCATACCAGGTACAGACTTAATTAGTCCAACTTTTTCTTCTAGCCTATTTGTATCTATAGACTGGTGGGAAACAATATCCCTGTAATAAATGACTTCATCATTATCTACAATGCCTAAGGGACCAAATTCTGGGGATTTAAAAGTATCTAAGGATAAGGTATTGGTTTTGGTCACTTCTTTAGCTGCATTAACCTCATTATTCATTACCACTAAAACTCCCTTGTTTCTAGACTTAGGAGATATGGCAGTACATATGGCAGCTGAAAGATTACTGGAACCATCATATCCTAGCTCAGAACTATTTCTCATGGCACCAACAACTACAATGGGCTTTTCTGAACTTATGACTAAATCTAAAAGATAGGCTGTTTCCTCTAGGGTATCAGTACCATGGGTTACTATTACTCCTGCTATATCATCTCTTTTGATGTTTTCCTTAACTAATGATGCTATTTCCATCATCATACTAGGAGTTAAATGAGGGCTAGGTAGGTTTGAATAGTTAATAATTTCAATTTGAGCAAACTTCTCAATATTAGTAACCATACTTACAATTTCCTCAGAACTTAGTGCAGGGATTGCAGCATGGATTCTTGGATCTACTTTCATAGATATGGTACCGCCAGTAAAAATAATAGCTACTTTGTTTTTTTCCATAGACAGACCTCCATATGACTTGATACTTTTAATATAACATATTTGGAATGATAAATACAAAAAAGAAAAGAGACCCCAAAATAATTTGGGGTCTTCATCCTTAACGGATGTAAAAACCGTTCAAAAGGGGTATTGGGAATAGAGATCTTATTTGAGGTTACCAGGGGGATAACCACTATTAAAGTATAACAAACTTCGACATATTATGCAACACTTTTTTTCAAAAAAATATTATTTTAGACAAAAATCTACATCCTTTTCTTGCCAGAATCTTAATGATTACTCTTTTATCTAGAAAGCAAATCATATATAATGGTATAGAGAATATTAATAAGGGGGAAATATGATGGATAAGAAGTTTAATGAACTAAAAGAAGTATTGGAGAAATATGGATTTATAGTCAAAACTTTTGAAGATGGGAATAAGGCAAAGGAAGAACTTTTAAATGAAATAAAAATCGATGAAACAGTAGCTCTAGGTGGTTCTATGACATTACAAGACATGGGGATCTATGAAGAATTAAAAAATAGAGGTAATGAAGTTATTTGGCATTGGAGAAAGGACGTAGAATCTCCACTACAAAAAGCCATAGATACAGACAGTTATATTACTAGTACAAATGCCATAACCATGGATGGTAAACTTGTAAATATGGATGGAACAGGAAATAGGGTTGCAGCAATGCTCTTTGGCCATAAGAATGTTTATATAATAGTTGGGAAGAATAAAATCTGTAAAGATTATGAAGAAGCTAGGGAAAGAATTAGAAATATTGCAGCTCCACTAAATGCTAAAAGACTAAACTTAAGCACTCCATGTGCTATTACTGGCAAATGTAATGATTGTAATACGCCACAAAGAATATGTAGAGTAGAAACCATAATACATAGGAATCCAAACTCATGTCAAATTCACATATACTTAGTTGATGAGGAACTGGGATATTAAAAATAAGAGGTGTTAGTATTTGATTTATTTAGATAATTGTTCAACTACAAGACCAAGGGAAGAAGTTGTAAAAATAATGTATGAGAGTATGATGGATGACTTCGGGAATCCATCATCTCTTCATAGACTTGGTATGAAAGCTGAAAAGAGGATTAAAGAAGCTAGGGGATATATAGCTGAATATTTAAATGTGGACAGTAATGAAATATATTTTACTTCCGGTGGTACAGAAAGCAACAATATTGCTATACAGAGTTTTGTAAACAAAATGGCAAAGAGGGGTAAACATATAATAACAACGAAAATTGAGCACCCCTCTGTATTGAATATAATGAAGTATTATGAAAATAATAATTTTGAAGTAACCTATTTAAATGTAGATGATTATGGTTATATATCATTGGATGAATTAAGGAATTCAATTCGAGATGACACTATTTTGGTTTCCATTATGCATGTTAATAATGAAATCGGTTCTATACAACCTATATTGGAGATTAAGAGAGTTATTAAAGAAGTAAATCCAAATACCCTATCCCATGTAGATGGGGTCCAGGGTTTTGGGAAAATCGATATTTCATTAAAGGCTTCAGGCATTGACTCTTATTCTTTTAGTGGACATAAAATCCATGGTCCAAAGGGAATAGGTGGATTATTTATAGATAAAAAACATGTAATTACCCCAATAGTATTTGGTGGCAATCAGGAAAGAGGATTAAGGTCAGGTACAGAGAACTTACCTGGAATTATTGGCTTTGGAGAAGCAGTTAGGATAATGGCAAAAAAATATAACGAAGAAAGAAAATATGTATTCAAGCTTAAAGAATACTTTGGAAATAGAGTAAAGGAAGAGATTGATGATATTAGGTTAAATACTTCACTGGATAATAACTCTTCCCCATATATTTTAAATATCTCCTTTAGAAATGTAAGAGGAGAAGTTTTGCTACATTATTTAGAAGATAAGGATATTTACGTTTCCACTTCTTCAGCATGTTCTTCTAAAGGTACAGACAAGAGTCATGTACTTAAGAGCATTGGTTTAAAAAATGAAGAAATAGAAGGAACTATTAGGATTTGCTTTTCATATGAAAACACTATGGAAGATATAGATTATGCAATAGATGTGTTAAAAGAGTCAGTAACAGAGATTAGACAAATAATTATGAGGTGATTTAGTGGATAAGATATTGTCAGTTAGTTATGGAGAATTGGCCCTTAAGGGATTAAATAGAAGATATTTTGAAGACCAATTGATTAATAATATAAAAAGAGCCATTAAAGACATAGGCTACCAAAGGATATATAAAGAGCAAGGGAAATTATATATTGAAGGAAATCATGAGGATTTCCCTCAAATGATAAATAGGCTTAGAAAGGTATTTGGATTAGTCAATATTAGTCCATGCATTAGAACTGAAAAAAACATTGAAGATATAGAAAAAGCTTCTATTGAAATGATGAAAGAAAAAATGCTGAATAAGGATATAAGGACATTTAAAGTAGAAACAAACAGGGCAGATAAGACTTTTCCTATTAAATCACCAGAACTATCTAGGAACATGGGTGGAGTAATACTAAAAAATTTCCAAGATTTAAAAGTAGATGTTCATAAGCCTGATACCTTTTTATATATAGATATAAAGAAAAAAGCATATGTATATACAGATAAGATAAAAGGCTATGGTGGTCTTCCAGTAGGTACAAATGGAAAAGCCCTTTTACTTTTGTCAGGGGGTATAGATAGTCCAGTAGCAGGCTTTATGATGGCAAAAAGGGGAGTAGAAATTTCTGCAGTACACTATCACTCCTATCCTTTTACCAGTGAAAGATCAGAGGAAAAGGTAAAGGAATTGGCTTCAATCCTATCTAGGTACACTGGTAAGATTAAAATGTACAGTGTAAATATACTAGATATACAAAAGGAAATAAACTCAAAATGCAAAGAAAACGAAATGACAATCTTGTCAAGAAGGTTTATGATGAAGATAGGAGAGAAGATAGCTCTAAAAGAAGGAATTGACGGCCTTATAACAGGAGAGTCTCTAGGCCAGGTAGCAAGTCAAACAATACAAAGTTTAAACGTTACAAATGCTGCAGTTAATCTTCCAGTCTTTAGACCCT
>JAAYQJ010000182.1 GCA_012519355.1 Tissierellia bacterium
CAAATAATCATTGGTAATACTACAGAGTTATCTGGTGACTGGGTACCATATTGGACAAATATAGCAGCTGACTATGACGTTTATAACTTCATATCAGGCTATGGTACAGTTGATATGACATTTGGTGGAGAGTACTTAATAAACGAAACTGTAGTAAAAGAATATACAGTTGATGAAAATCCAGATGGTTCAAAAACTTATACTTTTACTATCAATGATGGTTTAGTTTATGGTGACGGAAGTCCAATTACAGCAAAAGACTATGTAACTGCTGTATTATTATGGTCATCACCTCAAGTTCAAGCTAATGGAGCTACTGCTACCTATGGCTATGACTTATTAGGTTATGAAGCATTTAACAAAGGTGAATCAAAGGTATTCTCAGGAGTTAGA
Organism: Tissierellia bacterium; assembly: GCA_012519355.1. Classification (GTDB taxonomy): domain Bacteria; phylum Bacillota; class Clostridia; order Tissierellales; family Tissierellaceae; genus JAAYFT01. The sequence goes on from JAAYQJ010000182.1 coordinate 394, forward strand.
CTTTTAGGAGACATGACTTTCTCACTAACAATCAACCCTGAGAGACTTCCATATTTCTATGAATTACCTATGGTAAGTGTAGGACCTCACAAACTATCCTACTGGACAGACGAAACAGTTGATATACTAGATGATGGTGAAGGATGCTACTTCACAGATAACTTCACTACAGAAAACTATGCATCTAGATGGGATGTTGCGAGATACGGTATAACTGAATTCCCAGTTACTGGTCCATACAAAATAGTTTCCTATGATGAATCTGCTAAAACAGCTGTTTTAGAAATTAATGATAAGTATATAGGAGACCATCAAGGACAAAAACCAAGAATTCAAACTATAATCTACAAGAAAGTTACTCAAGAAACTGCTTTAGACGAATTAGCAACTGGTGGAGTTGACTTACTATCCGGTATGGCTTCAGGAGACGAAATTAACCAAGGTCTTGACCTAGTTGATCAAGGTGGATTCTCCTATACTGCATATCCACGTTCAGGATATGGTAAGTTAGCATTCCAATGTGACCATGGTCCAACTCAATTCGTAGAAGTTCGTCAAGCAATTGCTCACCTATTAGACAGAGCTGACTTTGCTAGAGCATTTACTGGCGGATTTGGTTCAGTAGTAAATGGACCTTATGGTGAATCAATGTGGTTCTACCAAGAAAACAGACAAGAAATCAACAACAGAGTAAATCATTATCCATATAGTTTAGATGCAGCTGTAGAACTTCTTGAAAAAGGTGGCTGGATTTACGATGCAAATGGTAATCCATACACAGAAGGAATTCGTCATAAGAAGTTAGACGATGGTACTTTAATGCCATTAGTAATTGAATGGGCATCATCTGAAGCAAATGCTGTTTCAGACTTACTTGTAGTTAAATTACAAGAAAACCCAGACTTAGCTGCTGCAGGTATCCAAATTAACCAAACTGTTATGACATTTGGTGACTTAATCCTCTACCTATATCGTGATGATACTCAAGACGCAAAATATGCAGTTCCAACTTATGGAATGTTTAACTTAGCAACAAACTTCAGCCCAGTTTATGACTTAAGAAACACTTATACAACTGACCCAGCAAAAGTAGCAGCTGGATACAACACTAACTTCTTATTAGATGAACAATTAGAACAATTAGCAATAGATATGGTATTAACTGATCCAGAAGACAAAGAAGGATTCAAGAAGAAATTCGTTGACTTCATAGCAAGATGGAACGAATTATTACCAGACCTACCATTATACTCAAATATCTACCATGACTTCTACAACGACAAGCTACAAAACTACAACATGAACTCACTAGTAAGAATTAGTCAAGCTTTACTATATGCTTACGTAACAGAATAATAAGGTTTACAAATCTTAATATAAAAGTTTAGTAGAAATAGGGTATTTATACCCTATTTCTACAACTTTTTATACATCAATCTAAGTATATAGATATAGAAAACAAACAATTTTAAATAAGGCGGGTAATGATATGTTTAAATATACATTTAAAAGATTAATGTACATGATATTTGTATTTGCAATAATGTCCGTACTACTATTCGGCCTATATAATATGATTCCAGGAGACCCAGCAAGAGCTGAGGTAGAAGGTCTTAGAAATGTTCTACAACCTGACGAGTATCAAAGAGCATACGAATTGGCTAGGGAAAGATTAGGTTTAAATGACCCTACCCATATAAGATACTTTAAATGGGCTAAGGGTTTTTTAAAAGGAGACTTTGGAACTTCAATTATACATAAGCTTCCTGTAAATGAAGTTATAAAAAAACCTCTTAGAACAACTATATTCATTAACATCTTTTCAGTTATAGCTGGACTACTTATAACTATACCTTTAGGTATATATTGTGCCGTTAAGAAGAATTCCAGATTCGACAAAGTTGTACAAGTTCTCACAATTGTTGGCTATAGTATTCCATCCTTTATTTTCGCATTATTATTTATATATGCATTCGCAGTTAAATTAGGATGGTTCCCAGTAAGTGGTATGAAAACACCTAACTTTGTTGGAACTACATGGGAAGTGTTTAAGGACTATGCTAAGCACTTAGCATTACCACTAATGGTAATGACTATTGGTTCCCTTGGTGGGATGACAAGATATGTAAGGGCAGCTATGATAGATGCCTTAAGCATGGATTATATAAGAACAGCAAGGGCAAAGGGTCTAAAGGAAAAAGTAGTTATTTTATCACATGCCTGGAGAAATGCCCTTCTTCCAATTGTTACATTGTTAATAAATTGGTTCATGAGTATATTCTACGGTTCCTTAATTATTGAAAGAATGTTCAATTTAAATGGATTAGGTAAGCTACTTATAGAATCATTATTTAATCAAGACTATAGCGTGGTAATGGCTATTCAGTTATTCTATATCGTTATAGCTTTAAGTGGTAATCTTTTAGCTGACTTGAGCTATGGTATAGTAGACCCACGTGTAAGAGTTAATAAATAAGGAGGAGGTAAAAAATGAACTCAAATAAAACAACTGAAAATACGAACAAGAAAAATAAAAAATCATTCTTAAGCCTTCTCTTTGGAAACCTTTTTGGAAGCAGAAAAGAACTTTCCATATTGGAAGAGGAGCAAGTTCAAAGCCCTTGGCGTACAGTTATAAGAACATTTAGAAGTAATAAGGTTTCAATGACTGGACTTATTGTATTTTTATTGATATTTGCTACTGTTATGATAGGACCATTAATCAAACCTATAGACTTATCTTTTTCTGAGACTTCTCAAAAAGATATAGCTCCAGGTTTTGATATGATGAAAGTCCCTCAAGCACTACAAGGGAAGATCCAAGACATATCAGTAGGACCTACTTTTAGTATAGGTACATCAACAGATGGGGATGTCTATGTTTGGGGAAAAACAAGAATAACATCTGCTATAGATATAAAAAATCTACCAAGAGATGAAAAGACTAAGCAATTAATAGATATGGGCAAAATTGTCAAGGTTTCTGCAGGCTC
>JAAYQJ010000183.1 GCA_012519355.1 Tissierellia bacterium
ATGTTTGGTGATATGGCTGGGGCTGCATCAGTTATTGGTGCTATGAAGTCCATAGGAAAATCTAAGTTAGAGAAAAATGTAGTGGCCATAGTTGCAGCCTGTGAAAACTTAATATCTGGAGAAGCCTATAAGCCTGGAGATATAATTGGTTCCATGTCAGGAAAGACTATAGAAGTATTGAATACTGACGCTGAGGGTAGGCTTACTTTGGCAGATGCCCTATGGTATGCAGCAAGTGTTGAAAAGGCAGAAAAGATTGTAGATGTTGCTACCCTAACTGGAGCCTGTGTGGTTGCTTTAGGTACTGTAAATATTGGTGCCATAACTAATAATGAAGATTTAATGGAGGAAATTAAAGAAGCTTCAGAATTGGCGGGAGAACCTGTATGGCAACTACCTTCTAATGAAGAGTACAAAGAGCAAATAAAGGGAATGTTTGCAGATTTGAAAAATTCTGGTGGCAGGGCTGGTGGTGCCATAACTGCTGGACTCTTCCTAGGAGAGTTTGTAAACAACACTCCTTGGGTTCATTTAGATATTGCGGGTAAATCCTATTCTGGAAAGGAAGATGGATATCTACCAAAAGGGGCTACTGGTGTTCCTGTAAAAACCCTATACAATTTTGTAAAGGAAGGGTAAAATAGAAGAAAAAAAGCTAGATAATCTCTAGCTTTTTTATAATGGGGGTGCAATGGAACAAGCAATTGAACCTCTGCACTTATTTATGGCAAAAGTAATTTTGAAAACCTATTTAAAACTAAATCCTGCTTTTAAGGCTTTTGTATTTAGTTCTTCAAACTGTTCCTTACCTTTTTTTCTAAACATATCGTTCATTCCATTTAATGCTTCTTCTTCAGTAAAGTAACCTGTTTCCTTTACTATAACTCCTGCCATGACAATATTAGCTCCCTTAGGATGGTTTAATTCTTCTACTATGGTCATACATGGAACTTCTATTATATTTATATCATCTCTTGTATTTAGAGATGGATCTACTATATCTGTGTTAACAACAATTGTGCCACCAGATTTAACTAGTGGAATAAACAGCCAATAGACCCTATTAAGGGAGCCATAATCGCCATATTAGGTATTAGCATTGGAGAGGTCTGTGACCTATTGTGGTCTCTTTTTTCCAAAAGACGACTTTATAAGGGCAATAGGGAAAACTATAGCCCTTATAAACAAGGAGGAATATCTTTATTGTTTAAGATCATCTCTTTGTCTATACCCTTATCTATTTCAAGTTCCTTTGGTGTAATCCTAAGATTTATAAACACCATCTTGATTCCTAATAGATTGATGGCACCTGGATACACTAGCAATGAGGCCATTGCTTCCTTTGGTAGGCTTATGGGTATGACTTTCCCCTTAATCAGCCTGTCCTTTATAGTTACTTCTGCCTTAGTTATTAATCTTATACCTAGTTTATCAGAGAAGAAGGTAAGAAAAAGATATAGGGAAATGAGAAGGGATATCCAATTATCCTTTAAGGCTGCTTTTTTAATATCCTTGCCTTTAGCAGCTGTATTAATGGCCCTTCCCAATACTTTAGCAGTAGTCTTATATAATGACCCCTTAGTTTCAAGTTATATTAAAATAATGGGCTTTGGTGCTCTTGTAATGGCTATTCAGCATACCTTTTCTGGCATACTTTTAGGCTTAAACAAGCAGATAAATTCAACTGCCAATGATTTAATAGGCATGACCATTAGGATTATCATTATATACTTCCTAGTTGGCAATCCTAAGTTTGGTATAAAGGGATTTTTCATTGCCTTTTATGTATCTAAGTTAACTTCCATAGTCTTAGATATTATAACTTTAAGATCTGTAATAAAGTTAAATATCAATTACATAGACATCATAGGCAAACCCCTTATTGGGTCAATATTTCTGGTTTTATCTATTTATATATCTACCTTTAGCTTAGGGTCTTTTGAAAATCCCAATATCTTAGCCCTTATATCTAGTATTGCTGTGGGAGCCTTAGCCTATATATTCACCTTAACCCTTACAAGGGCTATACCAAAGAACTTTTTTAGAAGACTAATAAAAGGTCAATAATTAACCTTTTTGTAAGGGATTTGTAACCACTGTAACCTGTAATTATTATATAATTAAGCTAAAGGAGATGAGAGTGATGAGAAATAGAAAACTAACCCTTATTTTGGCCTTGATATTAATTATAAGTATAATTGCAGGTTGTAGTTCAAGTAAAGGAATAAAATCAGAAGTAGCTAGGGATGTGGCTCCTTCTGAGGGAAGGGCTAGCATGGAAATAGCTGATGAGTCCTATGAATATGGAGGAAGTCCACCTGTAGATGACTATTATGAGCCTGATAAGATAATCACTACTGTTTCTATAACAATGGAAACTGTAGAATTTGACCAAACTAGTGAAAATTTAAATGAACTTATAAAAAAATACAAGGGCTATGTAGAAAGCTCTAATATATCCCACAACAATTATATTCATTCATCTAGGTTAAAATATTCTAATTACTCTATTAGGATACCCAGGGAAAACCTAGATAAGTTTGTAGATGACATAAAGGAAATTGGAAATATTATTTCAGAAAACACTTCAAAGTTGGATATTACTAAATCTTATAGGGATACTGAATCCAGACTAAGGGTACTGGAAACTAAAGAAGAAAGAATACTGGCCCTACTTGAAAAGGCGGAAAAGATGGAAGATATAATTGCCCTTGAAAATCAGTTGAGCCAGATTATATATGAGA
>JAAYQJ010000184.1 GCA_012519355.1 Tissierellia bacterium
ATTACTAAGAAGGACAGCTATCAAAAAAAGGGAATGAAATCATCATATAAATGTTATATAATAGATTTATAATTGTTAAAAATATTCACAAACCAGATTAAAAGGATAGTGATATTGATATGGATAGAAAAAAGGAACTTAAAGAATTATATAAGAATATGAAGCCAGAAATGGGAGTATTTAGTATTAAATCTAAGTCCAATAATAAATACTATATAGAAGGAAGTCATGATTTGAAAGCTACAATAAATAGCACAAGGTTTAAACTAAACTTTGGTAACCATCCAAATAATGAACTTCAAAAGAGCTGGAAAGAACAAGGAGAAGAAGATTTTACAATAGAGATATTAGAAAAATTGAAATACGATGAAGATGAATCCAAAACCGATTATAGTGAAGAGCTAGAAATCTTAGAGATGGTTTGGAAAGAAAAATTTTCTAAAGATGGTGCAAAATTTTACTAAAAGATAAATTTATATTTTAAAAACAATTACTAAAGGAAGGGATGATATGATGAAGTACAATTTTGATGAAGTTGTGGACAGAAGAAATACTAACTGTATGAAATGGGATACCCTAGATGCGACCTATGATAGTAAAGATATTTTACCCATGTGGATTGCAGATATGGATTTCAAATCAAGTGATGAAATAATAAATAAACTAAAAGAAAGAGTTGACCATGGAGTTTTTGGATATAATTACATACCTGATTCTACATATGAATCCATCATAAGTTGGGCCAAGACTAGATATAATTGGGATATAAAAAAGGAATGGATCCTCTTTATGCCAGGAGTAGTGGCAGGATTTAATCTAGGCATTAGGATCTTAACTGAAGAAAATGATGGGGTAATTATTCAACCACCAGTATACCCGCCCTTCTATAGGGTAATTCAAAACAGTGAGAGGACCCTAGTAACTAATCCATTGATCGTTGAAAATGGAAAATATACCATAGATTTTGATGATTTAGAAAAAAAATTAAAAACTGCTAAAGTACTACTCTTATGTAGCCCTCATAATCCAGTAGGTAGGGTTTGGAGTAAAGAAGAACTTGAAAAGATAGTTAAGCTTTGTGTTGAGAATGATGTTTTTGTAATTTCAGATGAGATACATTGTGACTTAATACTTAAAGGACACAAACATATTAATATAGCATCCCTTTCTAAGGATATGGAGGAAAATACCATTACTTTAATTGCACCTAGCAAGACCTTTAATATATCAGGCTTATTTACATCAGTGGTTATTATTCCAAATGAAGAAATAAGGGAAAAATATGAGAATGAAATATTAAACCTAGAGATAGGCCATGTATCTATTTTTGGTGTAGAAGGTTTAGAGGCAGCCTATCGATATGGAAAAGACTGGCTAGAAGAAGCCCTTGTTTACATTGAAGGAAATATAGACTATGCATTAGCTTATATAGAGAAGAATATACCTAAAATCAAAGTTCTAAGGCCAGAGGGTACTTTTCTACTTTGGTTAGATTGTAGGGAGCTTGGACTAAGTCAAGAGGAATTGAATAAATTAATGATTGAAAAGGGAAAAGTATTATTAAACGATGGTTCAACCTTTGGCAAGGAAGGGGAGGGCTTTTTAAGATTAAATATTGGTTGTTCTAGGTCCTTAGTTGAAGAAGCCCTAAAGAGGATAGAATATGCAGTAAACACATTAGAATAATTTAGAAAACTAAAGGAATCCAAAGAAAAACAAGTAATTTTTATCATTGATAAAAATTACTTGTTTTTAATTACTTAGTTTCAAATGCAATCCCAATAGTATTTGGTCCACAATGGGAGGATATGGTACAACTTGCTGTTGTTACATATATATCTTTAAAATCAATAATGTCTAATACAGCATTTTTAGCTACTTCTATATATTTGTCTTCCATACCTGAATGAGTAATAAAAATCCTATCACTATTAATATTGTCATAACTACTTAGCTTATCTTTTATAAACTTTCTTATGTTCTTTTCTAGAGTACCCCTATATTTATTTCCCACATTCATACTTCCTGAGGAGTTGTCAACATTTATAACAGGTTTAATCTTCAACATACTGGAACCAAGGGAAGCAACTTTAGAACACCGTCCTCCTGCGTAAAGGAAATCTAAAGTATCTAAAATAAAACTAATATGTATATTTTTCCTATGGTCATTTAATCTGTGATAGATTTCTTCAGCAGGTAAGCCTTCATTTATAAGGTCTGCAGCCTTTAATACTAATAGACCAGAACCAGTAGACAGGCTACAGGAGTCGATGGGATAAACACCTTTTAATTCACTGGCTGCAATACAACAGTTATTATAAGCACTTGTTAGGGCACTACCTAGATTAATATGGATTACTTCATAACCTTCATCTACCCATGGTTTAAAATAATTACAATATTCAGAAACGTTTATTGCAGATGTTTTTGGTAAGATTTTCTTTTCTCTATATACTTTATATATATCCTTGGGACTAATATCTAGGTTGTCTTTATAGGGCTTGTCTTCTAAAAGAATAGTGTAAGGATAATAATTAATATCATACATATTTTTTAGCTCATCATTTAAATCACAGGTACTGTCTGCACTTAATATTATTTTTTTCATATAGATTTTCCTTTCTTTTGATAGCAATTATTATACCTAACTCTTGGATATATAAGGTAATATATACAAAAAAATAATTTTTGTCAATGCAAAACTTGATTAATAGGGTAATCAGTAACAAAAAACAAATTACATTTTCTGATAATTGCCGACCAAAAACATGCTTTAGACCTTGTTTCAATTATTGGTAATTTCAAAAAAGATAGAAAAAAATGGAATAAATTATTAGAAATAGTTAAATAATAGATAATAGAATAAATAAAGAGGTGATTTGGTGAAAAACAAAAGAATTTCCCCTGAAGAATTAAAGGCTCTTATAGGTGAATTTTTAAGAGAACGCAAGGATGGGTCTCTTGCTACATGTATGAACAATATTCCTAGGAGCAGCCCAGTTCAATATGCAGTAGGAGATAATATGAATATCTATATATTTTCAGCAGGAGGAGAGAAATTTAAGGCTATATCAGAAAATCCTAATGTATGCCTATTGGTAAATACAGATTATATCAATTATAGGCAGATTAAGGGAGTACAAATTTTTGGAACAGCTACAACCAGCTTAATGGATCCCCTTTTATTGGATGAGGCCAAGGAATTACACCCAGACCCATATTTAGTGGATAAGGAAAGGCAAAACTTAAAGGTCATAAAAATTGTACCAGAAGAAATAGTATACTTAGATTCCATAGGTGATGGTGATAGAACCAAACAAGTCCTCAGGTGTAATAATGTAATCATAAAAGAAGACAGAGAACTATTATATCATTAAAATTAAAGCAAGGGAATTTCTCTTGCTTAATTATTTGAGGGATGACTGAAATTATTTAGAGTAACTAAACTATATTTGGGTATCATTATTAAACAGAATAATCTAACCTAATAATCAAAAAGAGGTGTTAATATGGATAATTTACAAAACAAGACTTATTCTGAAATTATAGAATATATTTTAAAGAACCATCACTCCTATTTCAAAAGGGAACTACCTGAAATCGAAAGATTAGTATTTACAATTTATAAGGTACACTTTTTTGATAGTGGAGATGTTTTGGAGAAAGTTCATAAATTATTTGGACAACTTAAGGCAACCCTAGAATCTCATATTATTAAGGAAGAAAGGGCTGTATTCTTTGATATAAAAGATTTTGAAAAGAAACCTTCAAAGGAGTTATTGGATAAAGTACTTGCTGGAGTAAAAAATGTAGAGAAGGATACTGAAGAAATTATGGATATATTGAAAAATATCAGGGAGAGTACAAAGGGTTTTGAACTCCCACCTACTAGCTGCCCTACCTTTGATAACACTTATAATAAATTAG
>JAAYQJ010000028.1 GCA_012519355.1 Tissierellia bacterium
AAAAAATTACCTAATTTTACCAATGGTAGAAAATTAGGTAATCTATTATTATTGTTTCCCTTATTATTTATTAATTTATTAACATATTAATCCCGGTTTAATGTTAAATAATAATCATTGCTATAATAGTAGTTACTACTAAGCCTATGACTACTGGCTTAAAGTTTCTAGCTGTCAGTTCAAAGGGGTCTACTCCACATATGGCTGCTGCTGGTATAACTGCCCAAGGAATCAAGGTACCTCCTCCTACCCAAATAGCCGCTATCTGTCCTAAGGCTGTAAGGGTAGCAACTCCTTTACCTATAGCTGTACCAAAGAGCCTAGCTACAGAACCTGCTAAGGAAATACCAGAGAAACCTGAACCATCTAAGCCCGTTATGGCTCCTACTGAAGTAAGAGTAACTGCTCCTACTCCTGCATTTAATGGAACTGTATTAGCCAAGGCTATACCTAAATCATTCACTAATCCTTGAGAGCCTTGTGGTAGATAATCTCCCACTACTTTTAGAAACCCTTCATCTCCCAAATAGAAAAAGGCTGCTATTGGAATAACTGGACCAAATATTTCAAAACCAAATTTAAATCCCTTAACTAGATATTTAGTTATCTCTTCTAAAGCCCTGTTCTTATGGGTTAGTAGGGATACTAGTATTAGTATGAAAATAGCTGTGCCACCTATTAGGGCTGTAGCATCTCCACCCTGTAAATCTGCAATAAACATTACTGCAACATCTATAGCAAAAAGAACAGGTGTTAGTATTGCTAGTAATTTTTTCGTTTTTGAAGATAGTACTTTCTTCTGATTATTGGCTTCAGTTTCAACCTCATGTATAGTTGGCTTTTCTTCCACCTTAAGTTTTCCAGTTTTTAAATCCTTTTTTAAGAATATAAAAGCCACGACAGTAGTGACAATCCCCATTATAAATACTAGGGGAACACTGGCAGAAATAACTTCTGCAACTGGAAGGCCTGCTGCATCAGCTGTAAGTTTTGGAGCTCCTTGGATAATGAAATCCCCTGACAAGGCAATACCGTGGCCAAATAGGTTCATGGTCATGGCCACTGCTAAAGCAGGTAGGCCTGCTTTGATAGCTACTGGAAGCATAACTGCCCCAATTAATGCAACTGCTGGAGATGGCCAGAAGAACCATGAGATTACCATCATAAGAATACCTATTACCCAATAGGCCAAGGTTGGATTTTTAATTAGCTTTGTAAAGGGTGAAACCATCACTTCGTTTATTCCCGTTTCAGTTAAGATGGTACTCATACCCACTATTACGGATATAATCAATATGGTGCCCATTAGTTCTACTATGGCATAGATAAATGAATTGAATATACCCATTATTCCTTGGTACAAAGAAGAAGTGGCTACAATGCTTAGTAAAAATATCCCTAGTATACAGACTAAAGTTGTATCTCTTTTTTTAACCATTACACCTAATATGATCAAGGTGAATAGCAGGTATATATAATGTAAGCTGGTCAATTGAATGTCCATTAAAAAAACCCTCCTCACATTTCCTTTAGTACTTTAGAATATGCAAGAAGGGGTTGTTCGGTTCAATCTTGTGTTATGAAAAGAATATTTTATATAATCCAATTAAAATAAGTATTCCTCCTAATACCCTATTGATGTTTATAGCATATTTAGGTGGCTCACTATTCCTATCCTCCCTAAGTAATTTTAAACGCCAGGCAGTCTTAGGAAATAATAGATATAATAAGCCAACTGCAATAAAAATAATATGAACAAATCTAAAATTCAAGTCTACTCCTCCTCTTTACTTAAAATCAAGGACAGATTATAAAATACATAGCCCATTAAGAATCCACCTAATATATCAGTAGGCCAATGTACCCCAAGGTAGATTCTACTAATTCCCATGAGAAGTATGGCTATTGTAGCCATGAGATAAAACACCCTCTTATCCTTGTCCTTCATGTTTCTAGTCAATAGGTAGGCTATTGTAAAATAAAAGGTCGTAGCCACCATAGTATGTCCGCTGGGATAACTAAAACCACCTTGGTCAACTAAAAAATAATCTAGAGGTCTAACTCTTCGAAATACTTGCTTTAAAAGAAAATTAAAAGTCCAAGATCCAGCTGTGGATAAGAGTAACAACTTAGACTCATAGTACTTCTTACCTTTATTATTATATGCTATTATGATAGCCATAATAGATATAATGAAGTAGGCTGAACCAATAAAGGATATGAATTTCATTATCCTAATAAGCAGTGGATTTATATTATTATGTATATATTCTAATATAACATGGTCAAAGAGTACACCTTCATTACTTCCCCTTACCATTATACCAAGGATGAAAAATATTACAGAAATTATAACTAAAAGAAAAATTCTATACCTACTATTTGTTGACCAATTCATATATCATCTTCCTATCTTTCCTGTCTTATGTAGAATATTTATCCTTATTATTGTAGTCTTATCCTTCATGTTACTTATATACTTTTCACCTGATTCCATAAATTCCTTTGAGTATTTTTCTATAAACTTTCTTAAGGCTAAGTCTTTTTCCTCTCCCTCTACTTGTTGGGCATCCCCAAAGCAAACTACACTATCATAATAGGTTTCAAATTTATTTGGTATGAGCTCACTATAACTTACTACGAAAAATGAAACTTTAGAAGAAAACTTGATATTATCAAGCTTATGTCCTTCCTTAGCACTGTGTACATATATCCTATTATTCATATAAACATAATTCAAAGCTACTCCATAGGGATAGCCATTTTCTCCAATGGTGGATAATACACCATACTCCCCATTTGTCAGTATTTCTTCTGCCCTATCTATAGATGATAATTTTTCAATCCGCCTCATTTCTCTAAACATCTATATTCCCCCTTGGAAACTACACAAAATTATGAATTACAAAAGGGACAGGAAACTGTCCCTTTTCAAATCAAATGATTTTTCTACCTTTTTCTTTTTCTTGGAGGTGCTATATGAATAGCCGCATCATCTAATCCTAAAGTAGCCTCATAGAAGGCTTCTGAAAGGGTTGGATGAGCATGGATAGTCCTAGCTATGCTTTGGACGTCTAATCCATTTGCTATTGCTATGGCTCCCTCATGGATTAAGTCATTTGCATGAGGCCCTAATATTGTCACCCCTAAAACCTTATTGTCTTCTTTAGAAGCAAATATCTTTACAAAGCCTTCTCCTTCTCCTAAGGATAAAGCCTTGCCATTAGCTGCGAATAAGAACTTGCTTACCTTGTAGTCTATGCCAGATTTCTTTACTTCTTCTTCTGTCATACCTACAAAGGCAACCTCTGGTAGGGTAAAGACACAGTTTGGATATACATCTAGATTAATATCAGGCTCAAGACCCATTAACTTTTCCATTACATATACACCTTGGGCTGATGCCACATGGGCTAATTGGATGCCTAGGTTGTTAACGTCTCCAATGGCATAAATGCCATCTACTGAGGTCTTAAAGTTCTCATCAACATGGATTCCAGTATGGTCATATTTAACTCCTAAATTATCTAGGTTTAATCCTTCTATTACTGGTCCTCTACCTGAAGCTATAAGTACCTTATCACCTATAACTTCTACTTCTTCATCCTTGTTCTTATATTTAGCTACTACCTTTAGCTTGTCTCCCTCTTTTAGGATTTCTTTCGCCCTAATGTCTAAGTATACTTCCATACCTTGTTTTTTGAAAAACATAGGAAGCCTTCTGGCTACTTCCATATCTATATTTTTCAATATTCTAGATGAAAGTAGAATAACTTGGGAGCCAAGTTCCTGGTATATACTAGCAAACTCTAAACCTATAACTCCTCCACCAACTACTATTAGGGTCTCTGGAATTTCTTCCATCTCTAGAAGGTCGTCTGATGTGATTACCCCTTCTAGGTCAACTCCCTTGGTTTCAGTCATTTGAGGTTTAGACCCTGTAGCAATTACTATATTATCAACAGTAACTTCTTTTGTACTATCGTCTGATAGTGTTACAGAAATAGTGTTTTTATCTTTAATGGTAGCTGTGCCATTTATGAACTCTATGTTTTTATAAGAGGAAATTAGTTGTTCTATACCCCCAACTAGGGTACTAACTACTTTGTTTTTCCTTTCCTGTAATGCTTTACCGTCTAATTTAAAGTCTCCTACTTGGATTCCAAATTCAGAGGCTCTTTTAAAATTAGACATGATCTCAGCATTTCTGAAATATGTTTTAGTAGGGATACAGCCTCGGTTGAGACATGTACCCCCTACTTCTCTATTCTCTATTAATACTACATTTGCACCAAGTTGAGCTCCTCTTATTGCCGCTACATAGCCTCCTGGACCAGCTCCAATAACTGCAATAGTTTTAGTCAAATGGTACACACCTACCCTTCATATTTTAGCACTGGATTTCTTGCTGCCCTCGTTTCATCAGGTCTTCTTACTATAGTGTTGTGAGGTGCTTCCTTAAGCAGTTTTGGATTTTCCTCTGCTTCCTTAGCAATTTGAATCATAGCCTCTATGAATTCATCTAAGGTTTCTTTTGATTCAGTTTCAGTTGGCTCAACCATTATTGCTTGGTTGATGATCAATGGGAAGTAAACTGTTGGTGGATGGTATCCTAAGTCTAATAATCTCTTAGCTATATCTAAGGTTGTAACCTCAGATAATGGGTCATTTAATCCACCTAGAACGAATTCGTGCTTAAATAGTGTGTCTATTGGTAAGTTGTAGTGTTCTTTTAGTTTGTTTGCCATATAGTTAGCATTTAATACTGCAATTGTACTTGCTTTCTTCAATCCGTCACTGCCCATAGTTAGGATATAGGTATATGCTCTAACTAATATACCAAAATGTCCAAAGAAGTCTTTAACTTTTCCTATGGTATATGGTACATTGTAGTCTAGATAATATCTATCTCCATCTTTTTGAACTACTGGAACAGGTAAGAACTCTTCTAGGTGTTTCTTAACCCCAATAGGTCCTGCTCCTGGTCCTCCACCACCGTGTGGTGTTGAGAAGGTCTTGTGAAGATTGAAGTGAACAACGTCAAATCCCATATCTCCAGGTCTTGCTTGACCTAAGATAGCATTGGCATTTGCACCGTCATAGTACAATTGTCCACCAGCATCGTGAACTACTTGGGCAATTTCCTTAATTTCCTTTTCAAATATACCTAAAGTATTTGGGTTAGTAAGCATTAAGCCAGCTGTATCGTCTCCTACTACAGCCTTCAAGGCTTCAACGTCTACTAAACCATGTTTATTTGATTTGATTTCTATTATCTTGTATCCTGCCATTGCAGCTGTAGCTGGATTTGTACCGTGAGCTGAGTCTGGAACTATGATTTTATCCCTTTTAAAATCACCGTTTTTCTCATGGTATGCCTTGATAACCATGATACCAGTTAACTCACCATGAGCACCAGCTGCTGGTTGCAAACTCATCTTATCCATACCAGCTATTTCGCATAGAGATTTGTCCAGTTCGTACATTAATTGTAATGCACCCTGTACACAATCCTCTTGTTGATATGGATGAAGATTTGCAAATCCATCGTATCTTGCTGCATCTTCATTAATCTTAGGATTGTACTTCATTGTACAAGATCCTAAAGGATAAAAGCC
>JAAYQJ010000185.1 GCA_012519355.1 Tissierellia bacterium
AAGAATTCATGGGTCCTTAGGATATGTGACCCCAATAGAATACAGAAATGAAGCAGTACCAGAAATGGCAGCATAAATGATGTTTAAAGAGTAAGGTTTTGTTCGGAATAAATTTGTTCAAAAAAGGTTGCCTTTCCAATCCTTAATCGTGAAATCATTAAAAAACTCTTCTTAATAGATTATTCTAAACAAGGGCATGTCACTAAACAGTCACTAAAAAAATAATTATCATCAACATAAAAAAAGAAATTTAGACATAAATCTAAACTTCTTTTTCTGCTTTTTTTTAATGCCGATGGTGGGAGTCGAACCCACACACCATTACGGTACACGATTTTGAGTCGTGGGCGTCTGCCAATTCCGCCACATCGGCCTATTATATTATATTGCCAATTAGAGCACTCAGGCTCAATTAACAATAATAATGATAACACAAAAATAATAGAAAATCAATATTTTTATTTTCCCTTTGTTTACTGAATCTTCCTTTTGAGGTATACTAGAAGATATGAGAGAGAATGGAGTGATTAAATGGATAAGAAGTCATTGATGATAATAGATGGTAGTTCATTAATCCATAGAGCTTTTTATGCCTTGCCCTTATTATCTAATAAAAAAGGCATATATACAAATGGTATCTATGGTTTTTTAACCATGTTATATAAAGTAAGAGAAGATCTTAACCCTAACCATATATGTGTAGTTTTTGATAAAAAGGGTCCAACCTTCAGACATAAGGAATATGATCAATACAAGGCCCATAGGGCTGCAACTCCCTCAGAACTAGCACAACAATTCCCCATAATTAGAGAAATATTGAAGGCTATGAATGTACATTTTCTTGAATTAACAGGCTTTGAAGCCGATGATATAGCCGGTACTTTGACAAAAAAGGGAGAAGAATTCTTTGATGAAATCTTTCTTGTCACTGGAGATAAGGACTATCTCCAATTGGCAAATGACAATACTAAGGTACTGATAACAAGAAAGGGAATTACTGAATTAGAAGAATTTGATAAGAATAAGGTAATTGAAAAGTATGGTATAAGTCCTAAACAGATGATCGAATTAAAGGGCTTAATGGGTGATGCCTCCGATAATATTCCAGGAGTGCCAGGAATTGGAGAAAAAACTGGATTAAAGTTATTAAAGGAATATGGTAGTATAGAAAATATATATGAAAATATAGATAATATAAGTGGAAAAAAGCTAAAGGAGAACTTAACTGAAAATAAACACCTTGCTTTTCTAAGCAGAAAACTGGGAGAAATCTTTACTGAAGTTCCCATAGATATTGATTTTCAGGAATTTGAAGTAAAAGATCCAAATTGGGATTCCTTAAGGGACTTATTTGAGGAATTAGAATTCAATACCTTCCTTAACAAGATTTCGTCAAATGTTGAAGAAGAAAATAATCCAGAACTGAACTTCAAAATAGTAGAAGATGACAATTATTTAGAAGTAATTCAAAGTATAAAAGAGGAAAAAAGGTTTAGCTTTAAATTTGTAACAGTAGATACTAATTATATCGAAGACAAAATCCTAGGAATCGGTATAAAAACAGACAGTATACCAAGTCATATAATCCTTTTTAATGAAGAAAAAGATAAGTTTATCAATGATTTCAAACCTATTTTTGAAGATAAAGGAATAGAAAAAATAGGTCATAATCTAAAGCCTGATATAGTAATATTGTCAAGGCTAGGCATTGAAGTAGCAAATATCTCCTTTGATACAATGATTGGAGAATATTTAATTAATCCTACCCAAAGCTCCTATTCAATTAACAATTTAAGTAGGGAATATCTAGGATATTATGGTGTAGATGAAGAAGCTTTACTAGGAAAAGGTAAAAGTAAAAAGACCTTCGAACAATTATCTAAAGAAGAACTAGGAAACTATCTTTCCTTTATCTTAGATACGGTCTTTAAAGTCGAACCTAAGATGAAGGAAATCTTAGAAGAAAATGAGATGTTAAACCTCTATTATAATGTAGAGTTACCCCTAGTAGAAGTCTTGGCAAGTATGGAGTTTTTAGGTTTTCAAATCGATAAGGAAGAATTAGAAAGCCTAGGAAAAGAATATGATGAAGAGATAACAAGTCTAACAAGGGAAATCTATGAATTGGCAGGTGAAGACTTTAATATTAATTCACCTAAACAACTAGGAGAAATATTATTTGATAGATTATCCTTGCCAGTCATTAAGAAAACAAAAACAGGTTATTCCACTGATGCAGAAGTTTTAGATAAGTTAAAGGACCAACACCCAATTATTAATAAAATCCTTAGGTACAGGCAGATTGTAAAGCTCAAGTCAACCTATATAGATGGGCTTCTTAACTTAATAAATAGAAACACTAATAGGGTACACTCTAGTTTCAATCAAACTGTTACTTCCACAGGAAGAATCAGTAGTACGGAGCCAAACTTACAAAACATTCCTATAAGAACTGATGATGGTAGAAAAATCAGGAAGGCCTTTGTGGCTAAGGAAGACTATCTTCTTGTAGATGCTGACTACTCCCAAATTGAGTTGAGGGTACTGGCCCATATATCAAAGGATCCAAAGCTAATAGAAGCCTTTGTAAATAATGAAGACATTCATAGGAAGACTGCATCAGAAGTCTTCAATGTAGCTAAGGATGAAGTTACTCCTCTAATGAGGTCTAATGCTAAGGCTGTAAACTTTGGAATAATCTATGGTATATCAGACTATGGCCTAGCTAGGGACTTAAATATTACTAGGAAAGAGGCCAAAGAGTATATTGATAACTATTTAAAGAACTATATAAAGGTTAAGGAGTATATGGAGAATATAGTAGAGTTAGGAAAAGAACAAGGCTATGTAGAAACCATACTCCATAGAAGAAGGTATATACCTGAATTGAAGGCAAAGAATTTTAATATTAAATCCTTTGGGGAAAGAGTAGCCATGAACACACCTATTCAAGGCTCAGCAGCAGATATAATAAAGATGGCTATGGTTAAGGTATATAAGGAATTAAGACAAAGGAAATTAAAATCAAGACTGATCTTACAAATCCATGACGAGTTGATAATAGAAACCCATAGAGATGAAGTAGATGAAGTAAAGGAATTATTAAAGGATATTATGGAAAAGGCTATTGTATTGGATGTACCATTATTGGTGGATTTGGAAGTAGGTGCCAGCTGGTATGAAACAAAATAATTGCAAATTAATTGGGTTGACAGGTGGAATATCAACTGGGAAATCAACAGTTGCCAATTTCCTTCTTAATAAGGGCTACTTACTAATAGATGCAGATAAAATTGCAAGGGAAGTGGTTGAAGTAGGTAGACCTGCATATATAGAAATAGTAGAAGAATTTGGTGAAGGTATATTAAAGGAAGATAAAAGTATAAATAGGAAGGCTTTAGGTAATATTATTTTTTCTAATGAGGAAGCTAGAGAAAGATTGAATAGGATTACCCATCCCCATATCTTTAACTCTATTAAGGAGAAAATAGGGGTATTATCTAAGGACAATTCTATAATCTTTCTTGATATTCCATTATTGTTTGAGGAATATTCCTCATTAATCAAACATGGCATTAGATTTGATGAAATTTGGTTGGTTTATCTTGATAGGGACAGCCAAATAGATAGGCTTATGAAAAGAGATAATATTTCAAGAGAAGAGGCTTTAAGAAAAATTCAATCTCAGATGGATTTAGATGAGAAAAAGAAAAAAGCTTCCAAGATAATTGACAATAGGGGAGATATTGTTAGTTTAGAGAAACAAATTGACAAATTATTAGGGGATTTAATCTAATCTTGGAGGGGTACTTCTTTGTTTAGAATTAGGAAAACTATAAAGAGAATATTTACAACATTAATCATATTACTTATATTGTTGGCAGGTGGCTTAAGTTATTTAGCCATAAATTATCCAATTGGTTACGAAAGTATAATAGTAAAATACTCTAATGAATTTAACGTAGACCCTTATTTAGTAGCTTCCATAATCAATGTAGAAAGCAAGTATGACACCTATGCCATATCCAATAAGGAGGCTAAAGGATTAATGCAGATAAGTCCCCAAACAGGGAAGTGGGGAAGTGAAGTATTAATGATGGATAATTATAGTGACCATGACTTATTCGACCCTGAGATAAATATAAGAATAGGCACTTGGTATTTAAGTGTACTTTTAAAGGAATTTAATAATAACTTGGATTTAGTCTTAGCTGCCTATAATGCAGGTAGTGGAAATGTAAGCAAATGGTTGAATAATGGGGAATATAGCACAGATGGACATAACCTAACAAGCATTCCCTATAAGGAAACAGAGGATTATTTAGCTAGGGTAAAGGATAGCTATAGAATCTATAGCACAGTCTACAAGCAATATATGATTAATTCAACAAATGAAAATTATTTTTATATAAAGTTAATTAACAATGTAAGGAAGTTAATAAAGACAGTATTCAGCATCAGATAAGGAGGAAAGATATGAGGCACAAAAGATATTTACTAATACTTATAGCATTACTAATTATGGCTACTGGTTGTAAAATTCAAGATGATGTATCTTCTGAAAATAATGGAGAAGAAGAAATAGATAATATAGTTGATTATACTCCCGTTGATGGCGGTAATGTAATAGTACCCTTAACTAATTTTGATACCTTAAACCCATTAATAACTGAAAATAGTTCCTATTATTTTTTCAGCAAATTAATATTCGAAGGACTGTTTGATTTTGACAAGGACTTAAACATTATACCCCAACTGGCTAAAGCCTATACAATAGGAGAAGATGGTAGGACTATAGAAATAGAATTGGAAGACAATGTATATTGGCACGATGGAGAAAAGTTCACTGCCTCTGATGTTGAATTTACAATTAATACTATAAAATATGCAAATACAGATAATACTTATAAGCAAATGTTTAGCAGGACTATTGGGTCTTTTAGCCCTTCTGATATAAGAAGGATTATGGAGGTTTCAGTAGTAGAGGATGCCAAGCTTCAAATAACCTTTGATAGGGCTTTTGCAAACAATCTAGAAGTTCTTACCTTTCCAATAATTCCTAAACATAAGTTTTCAACAGGGAAGGGTCCTAATCAAGACTATATAAAAGCCTTGGAAATGGATAACTATACTCCTGTAGGAACAGGACCTTATAAATTTGAATCCTATGAAAAATCTATGGAGGTAGTATTAGCCTCCAACGGAAATTACAGAAAGGATAAGCCATATATAGACAATATAATAGGTAGGGTTTTAGATAGTGAAGAGGATATTCTAACTGCTTTTGAAACTGGACAGATACATATGGCCACTACCATAACAGTAGATTGGGACAAATATGAACAAAATAGCAGAATAAAAGCCTACGAATTCGTATCAGGAAACTATGAGTTTTTAGGATTTAATTTCGAAAATGAAGTATTTTCTGGTGAAAAGGGAAGAAGCTTAAGAAAGGCCATAGCCTATGGCATAGATAGACAATTCATTATCCAAAATTTATATTTAGGCCATGGTACACAAATAGATGTACCTATTCATCCTGATTCTTGGCTAATATCTGATAAGGGAAATACTTATGGATACAATTTAGATTTGGCTAAGAGGGAAATAAACAAATTAGGCTGGGCTGATAATGATGAAGATGGAATATTGGAGGATGAAGAAGGGAATAAAGTCGTATTTAATCTACTGACCAACACATACAATATTATGAGACTTAGGACTGCAGAGTTTATTAAGGAAGATTTAGAAAAACTAGGTATAGGGGTAAATATTATCCCAATGGAAGAAAAAACTGATGACATAAGCTTAGAGGAAATAGAGACCCAATGGGAAGAAATCAACAACCGTTTATTGTCGGGAGATTTTGATATGGTTCTACTAGGTTGGCAGCTTTCCCTAATACCTGACTTATCCTTTGCCTTCCATAGTTCACAAATAGAATATAATACAAACTTTATCAGATATACAAATGAGGCAATGGATCAATTACTAGAAAGCACATTCCTAGAAGGAAACAGGAATAAAAAGGCAGAAAACTACGATAAGCTACAAAGTCATATTGTAGAAGATCTTCCATATATAAGCTTATTCTTCAAAAATAAGGCATTGCTAGTAGATAGCAAAATAATGGGAGATTTGGATCCGACATTTTTCAACCCCTATAGGGGTATAGAAAAAGCATTTATACCTAAGGAATTACAATAATTACCCATAATATGATATTGAAAAAAACTAAAATATATAGTAAAATAGTTTAGTGAATAGATAGGGACTACGATGTTTGTAGTCCTTTCTAAACTATATAGGCGAGGGTGGTGGAACTGGTAGACACGTACGTTTGAGGGGCGTATGCTGAGAGGCATGAGGGTTCGAGTCCCTTCCCTCGCACTAACTAATTCTCCATGTGGAGAATTTTTTTATTGTAAAATTTCTAGTGATGGAATAAAATAAATAAATGTGGTAAACTTAAGAGGCAATTAATATTTTGGAGGGATAAATTTGGATCTTAAATCGAAGATTAGAGTTATTGAAGATTTTCCTCAAGAGGGTATTAGTTTTAAAGACATTACAACCTTGATAAAAGAAGGAGATGCCTTTAGAGAGGTAGTAGATATAATTTGCCATGATTTGAAGGGAAAAGACATCGACTACATTGCTGGTCCAGAATCCAGAGGCTTTCTTCTTGGAGCAGCTGTAGCTTATAGTTTAGGAGTAGGTTTTATACCTGTAAGAAAGCCTGGGAAGCTACCTGCAGAGACCCTTAGTCATGAATATGAGTTGGAATATGGCACTAATACATTAGAAATACATAGAGATGCCATAGAAAAAGGGGCAAAGGTTGCCATAGTAGACGACCTATTGGCTACTGGTGGAACTATACTTTCTGTAGCTAAGCTAATAGAGTCTCTAGGCGGGGAAATCGTTGCCATGGAATTTTTAATTGAGTTAGAGACTTTGAAGGGAAGAGAAAGGTTAGACAGTTACTATGTAAACTCCTTAATTAAATATGATAGATAGATATTTTACAAAACTCCATAAAAAATGGAGTTTTTTTTATCTTATTTTTAATTTTGTTATTTTTTCTCCCAATTTTTGTTATTTTTTCTATTGATTACCGTACCTAGGTATGCTATAATGATAAAAAAGAAACGAGTTAGATTATTAACTATCAAGAATTAAGGGGGAAGATTTCATGAAAATGAAGAGAGTTTTAAGTATGTTATTAGCCTTAATATTAATGGCAAGCATACTAGTTGGATGTGGTAAGCAAGAGGAACCAGCTATCGTAGACGATAGCCAAACAGCTGTCGATACTCCAGTAGTTGAACAACCAGCTGATGAACAAGAAGAAAAATTGGACCCAGAGCTAGTTTTACTAGAGCATACTATAGCATATTTCGACAATATTCCGTCTAACAGCAATATGATTAAACCAGCTGATGCATTAGACTTGATAGAAAACAATCCAGACGCTCTATTTGTAGTAGACATGAGGGGTCAAGAAGATTATGAAAAAGGACATCTACCTGGAGCAGTCAACATCCCATTAGGACAAATGGGCAAAAACTTAGACAGATTGCCAAGTAACAAACAAATCATTTTATACTGTTACTCTGGCCAAACAACTGGATTAGCAGTATCAGCTCTTAAACTTTTAGGATTTAACGCAATCTCATTCCAAGGTGGTATGAACTTTGGATGGAAACCATTAGAACTATCTGAAGATACCTTAGAAACAGAAGTAAATCCATTACCAGAGCCAAAAACTCCTAATCTAACTGAAGAAGAACAAATCCTATGGGATGCAGTTGTAGCATTTTTCGATGAAGGAAAGGGTAATATAGAAGGGGCAGAAAAGGCTCATGAAACAATAGAAGCCAACCCAGGTGCAGTTTACATTTTAGACATAAGAGGTAATGAAGATTTTGAAAAAGGACATATAGAAGGATCAGAAAACATACCATTTAAAGAACTGGGTAAAAACATTGACAAATTACCTAAAAATAGACCAATATACGTAACATGCTATTCAGGCCAAACAGCTGCTCAAACTCAAAGCTTGTTGAGAATAAATGGATATAATGCATTTTCAATAGGTAGAGGTATGGCAGGCTGGAATGGAGCTGAACTACCAGTAGCTACAAATTAATAATTGGGGGTTTATCCCCCAATATCTTTATTTATGATATAATGTTAAAAAAATACTTTGGTTAAATTAGGTAATTTGGAGGTGAAGCTGTGAAGGGGAAACTTTCTGATAATAGGATTTTTAGTGCTGCTATAATGGTAGTCTTAACTATAGTAATACTATTTGGATACCATATGACAAGGGGAACCGTAGTAACAGCTAGGCAACTTACAACACCAGTACATATAGAACCAATTGATAGTAGTAGTTGTATAGCTTGTCATACTAGTGAAAGTGTTATAGGATCAGTAGTTATGGAAACAGATGAGGGACATGGTAGTGAAGGAGCGTGAGGTGTTCCAGGACCACAGCTGGAAGCTGTAGATATGTTCTTAGTATCTAAGGACTTTTTAGAAACAAGTCATGGTCAATTGGGTTGTATTAACTGTCACGGTGGGGAAAACCTACCAACTCAGGAAGATGCCCATGCTACTATGAATCCATATCCGTCACAGGATGTAAATGGCATTTGTGCTCAATGCCATGGTGGGGTAACAGAAACCTATCAGTTTTCCTTACACCACAATATTAAGGGCATGGAAAATGGTTTAATGGCATTTTCAAATATGGACTCAATGCCTGACTCACCTGCCCATGCAGAAGTCTTTGACAAAAACTGCTTTAGCTGCCATGCTACCTGCGGTGATTGCCATGTAAGTAGACCAAAATCTTATACAGGTGGATTATTAAGTCAACATGACTTCTTTAAAACTCCACCTATGGAAGAAACTTGTTATGGTTGCCATGGTGCAAGAAATGCAGGAGAATATATGGGAGAAGTAGGGTTTAGCGGTGATGTTCACTTTGAACTAGGTGCTGATTGTATGGATTGTCATACAATCGATAATTTCCATGGTACAGGAGAAGAGTATGCAACTATGTGGGAACAACCACTACCATCTTGTTTAGATTGCCATGAAGACCAAGCACCAGGAAATTCCGATAATGAATTCCATAATGTACATGGTGACTTACTATCATGTCAAGTATGTCATGCTCAAGCTAACAATAACTGCTTCGAGTGCCATGTTAATTACAATGAAGATCAAACTGCATTAAAGAGTTCATCACAAACTAAACTAATGTTTAAAATAGGATTAAATCCAAACCCAACACCAGAAAGACCATATAAGTATGTAACCTTAAGACATATACCTACTGTGAAGGATACCTTTGAAGCAGTAGATGACAATATGCTACCAAATTATGACAGTAAGAGTAACTGGAAATATTCACCAACTCATAACATTCAAAAACATACTTTCCAAAATGAGTCTTGTGAATCTTGTCATAATAATGATAGAATATTCTTAAATGAAGATGATCTAATAGAATCTGACAGCAAGGCTAATTGGAATTTAATTGCTCCAAGACCATAAAATGATATAAGACTAATGGGGATTTTCCCCATTAGTTTTATAATAGTAGCTAGGAGAGATGAGATGATTAAAAAAATTGGTAAATTTATTATTGGGTTTCGATTTGCAATAATTTTATTTATTGTCATAGCTATCTACTCTATAATAGGAACAGTTATTCCACAAGGCGCAACTAAGGATTTCTATCTACATAACTATGAAGGCTTTGGAAACATAATCCTATTATTACAATTTAATAGAGTATATAGTTCTATTATCTATAGAACTATATTATTTCTTTTTCTAGTAAATATAACAGGTTGTACTATAAAATTATTACCTTCTCAAATTGCAAGGATGAAAGATGATTACTTTCAAGCCCCTAGTAAAAATGCAGAGAATATATGGGATGAAAAATATGATACAGAAGAGTTTAGAAATATTTTACAGAAGAAGGGTTTTAAAATATATAATACTGAAAAGGGCTATAAGGCAGCAAAAAACCGTATAGGTGTACTTGGCCCCTCTGTTACTCATCTGGGAATTATAATCATTTTATTAGGTAGTTTTATAGGAAATGTCTTTGCATATGAAGGCTTTGTAAACCTATTACCTGGAGAAAGTACAACTTTTGCTGAACAGGGTTTTATTTTGAAACTAGATGATTTTTATTTAGGATTTAGAGATGATGGAAGTACTGAGCAATACTATAGTGAATTGAGAATTATTGAAGAGGGTAAAGAAGTAGAAAAAAAGAAGATATGGGTAAACAACCCTCTAAAATATAAGGGTATAAACTTTTACCAATCCAGTTATGGGTGGATAAGCGACTTAAGTATTAAAGATAAGGAAGGAAACTTATTAGAAAAAACCAGATTAAGAAATAATGAATACTTCTTTTATCAGCCAAACCATTTAACTGTATATCTTTATGGTTTTTATCCCAATTTTGCAATAGACCATAGCGGACAACCAGTCTCCATGAATGAACAAAAAAACCACCCCCATTATGCTGTGGTATTATATGAGTTTAATAATTATGTTGATTCTTTCATAACTTCACCAGGTGAGCCAATTTATTATGAGGATTTGGAAATAAGTTTTGAAGACTCAACATTATATACAGGTATCACTTATAGAAGGGATTTCGGATATTATTTTGTCTTAATAGGATGCTTATTTATGTTTTTAGGCCTATTCCTATCCTTCTATTTCTATCCTAGATTCATAATAGTAGATGAAGAAACAATTTTACCTGCAACAAAGCAAAATCTTTGGGGATATACTATGCAGTTAAAGAATCTTTTATCATCAACTATAAAACAATAGGGGGAAATAACAATGGACATTATTTATTTTGAAGAGCTATTTTTTACTTTAGCATTTATAATATACATAATAGCTTCAGTAGGTTTTTTTGTATTCCTAGTTTCATCTAAGGAAAAGGTAGGGAAGTTTGCTGTACTTGCTTCTACTATAGGCTTTGTAATCCATACCCTTGCAATGATATTAAGAATTATAGAATCTGGTAGATTGCCCTTTAGTAACCAATTTGAGTTTGCTAATAGTTTTACATGGGCAATAGTTCTATGCTACCTAGTAATTCATTATATCTATAAGTTCACTGCAGTGGGAGGATTTGTAATGCCCTTGGCATTTTTGATGATGGGCTATGCTTCCATGCTACCCAAAACAATAAAACCTCTAATGCCAGCTTTACAAAGTAGATGGCTAACAATCCATGTTGGTACTGCAATAATCTCCTACGGATCTTTTGCTGTAGCAGCAGGACTTTCACTCATGTACGTAATAAATGAAAAAAAGAAGGATGGGGGAAAGAAAAGTGGTCATTTACCTGATGTAGAAGTATGTGACTATTTAAGCTATAGGGTAATAGCCTTTGGTTATCTAATGCTTACCTTAGTCATAGTGACTGGAGCTATTTGGGCCAAAAAAGCCTGGGCCAGATATTGGGGATGGGATCCAAAAGAAACCTGGTCCCTAATTACTTGGATAATATATTCAACCTACCTACACTTAAGATTTAATAGGGGATGGAAGGGAAAAACTGCAGCCTGGTTTTCTATTATAGGTTTTTTATGTGTAATATTTACTTTTATAGGTGTAAATGTATTACTTCCAGGTCTCCATAGCTATAGATAAACATTTGAATATATTAAATTTTTGTAACAATTTAATTTTTATCAAAAAAACAGTAAAAGTCGTTAAAGCATAAACAATTGAATAAGTGCTAAATTTAATCTATTTAATCAGCAATTTAATAGTTTTTGACTTGAACATGGATATTAAACAGGTAAATATCCATGTTTTTTCATTAATTTCCTGGGAAAACCTGGTTTAATCCCATAAAGTTAATAGACTTATAATGAAAAATTCTTTTGATTTGGAATTCATAGACAATCTAAAAGCAATGAAAAGCAATTTAATTGAAAAAAAAATGACATTCTTTAACATGGGCCAATTTGTGTACATTGTTATAGATAAGTGTTATAATATATGGGTATTTATTAAGTATTCTTATGATGCTTAATTATTATGCGATTTTAAATAAAACATAATAGAGAGGTGGAAAGCATGAAACTTGAAAATCTCACTTTTAAGGGTGGGGTAAATGTACCACACAGCAAGGAACTAACTGAGAAAAAATCCCTGGAACATGCAAAAGAGCCAAGTATAGTATATATACCTTTGCATCAACATACGGGAGCACCTTGCGAGCCTTTAGTTAAGGTAGGCGACAGAGTTAAGGTTGGACAAAAAATAGGACAATCCCAAGCTTTTGTATCTGCACCAATTCATTCAAGTGTTGCAGGTGTAGTAAAAGAAATCACCAAAATAACTACACCTACTGGTATTCAGTCTACTTGTGTAGTTATTGAGTCAGATGGTACTAATGAAATGGATGAATCCATTAAAGCAAAAGGAAACTTAGAAGACCTATCATCAAAGGAAATCCTTGAAATCATCAAGGAAGCTGGAATCACTGGTATGGGTGGAGCAGGATTCCCTGCACATGTAAAACTATCTCCTCCACCAGAGAAAAAGATTGACACTATTATTATCAATGGTGCTGAATGTGAACCATTTTTAACATCAGACCATAGGGTAATGCTTGAAATGCCTGAGAAAGTAGTATTTGGTTTGAAGGCAATTATGAAAGCATTAAATGTTGATAGAGGATTTATTGGCGTTGAAACTAACAAGATGGATGCTGTAGATTCTCTTAGTTCAGTAATTAAAAAAGAAGATAATATAAAGGTAGTTACTCTAAAGGCAAAGTACCCACAAGGGGATGAGAAGAGAGTTATTAATGCAATTACAGGAAGACAAGTTCCATCTGGTGGTCTACCAATGGATGTAGGTTGCGTAGTCAGCAACGTAAGTTCTTCTAAAGCAATTGCAGAAGCAATTCTAGAAGGCAAACCTGTATACGAAAGGGTTGTTACAGTTACAGGTAATGGAGTAAATGAACCAAAGAATCTTATAGTTAAGATAGGAACTTTATTCCAAGAAGTTATAGATCAAGCTGGTGGTTTTAAAGGTACACCAGGTAAAGTAATTATGGGTGGTCCTATGATGGGACTAAGCCAATTTACTACTGAAGTACCAGTTATTAAAGGTTCTGGTGGTATTCTTGTTCTTACTGAAGAAGAAGTATTAGCAGAAAAGGTATCACCTTGTATAAAATGTGGAAAATGTTTAGATGCATGTCCAGTATTTTTACAACCATTATTTATTTCTGCCTATGCCTTAAAGAAGGATTTCGAAGGAGCAGAAAAATATGGAGCATTAGATTTCGTAGAATGTGGTTCATGTTCTTACGTGTGTCCTGCTAAGAGACCACTAGTTGAATCCATTAGATTTGCAAAAAGAGAAATCCTTGCCAAGAGGAAAAAATCATAGAAGTTAGGAGGATTAGTAGATGGAAGGTAAAATGTTAAATACTACAAAGGCAGATTCAGCAGTTCCAGAAATGTTAGTAGTATCATCTTCACCACATATAAGATCTAACGATACCGTTAGTAGAATAATGTTAGATGTAGTTATAGCCCTAGTACCAGCAATGATAGGATCTGTATATTTCTTTGGACTGAATGCTTTGAAATTAATATTAATTTCAGTTGCTTCAGCAATAGGTTTTGAAGCTTTAACTCAAAAAGTATTTAAAAAAGATATTACAATAAATGATTTTAGTGCTGTTATTACAGGTATATTATTGGCATTTAATTTACCTGCAAATGCACCATGGTGGATACCAGTATTTGGTTCTGGATTTGCAATCATAGTTGTTAAACAATTATTCGGTGGTTTAGGTTCAAACTTTATAAACCCAGCATTAGCTGCAAGAGCAGTCTTATTAGCATCTTGGCCAAATATTATGTCTACTTACGTATTACCAGGAGCCGATGCTGTAACTGGTGCTACACCATTAGCTATTATGAAATTTGGTGGAGCTGACGCCACTGCATCAGCAACAGTAGCTCAAGCAGGTTCAGAACTACCATCACTTATGGATATGTTTATTGGTAATATAGGTGGAGCTATTGGTGAAACTTCTGCAGTATTACTATTAATAGGAGCATTATATCTATTAGTTAGAAAGGTAATAGACTGGAAGACTCCAGTATTCTATATAGCAACTACAGCAATTATGTTATTAGTATTAGGAGTACCAACAGAAGAATTAATGTATCATATTTTAGGTGGAGGATTAATTCTAGGGGCATTCTTTATGGCAACTGATTATGCTTCCGCACCAGTAACTAAATTAGGACAAATAATCTTTGGTATAGGTGCAGGAGCCTTAACAGCTTTAATTAGGGTAAAGGGTGGATTCCCAGAAGGAGTATCTTATTCAATACTATTAATGAATGTTGCTAGCCCATTAATCGAGAAATTTACTGCACCAAAAATATTTGGGAGGGCGAAATAAATGAAGGAGACTGTTAGATTAGGTATTATATTGATGATAATTACAGTTGTATCAGCTGGAGTATTGGCTATTTCAAATAACTTAACAAAAGATAGAATAGCTGAATTAGAAATGGCTGGCAGCCTTGAAGCTTTAAGAGGAATTTTCGGAGAAAGTGCTAATTTCAAGCCTCTAGATGAAGGTAAATTAGCTGAAATTCAAGGTACTAATCCAGCAGTAGTTGAAATATTCGAAGCTTATGATGGAGATTCCTTAACAGGCTACGCAATTAAACATACTTCTAAAGGTTTTGGTGGGGATCTTGTACTTATGACAGGATTTAATATGGATGGTACCGTTGCAGGATTAGATGTGTTAGAGCATAGTGAAACTCCAGGTTTAGGTGCTAAAGCTGAAGAACCAGAGTTTAGAAATAGATTTGTAGGTTTATCAACATCAGGTGAAATAACTGTTGAAGCCCTATCTGGTGCTACTGTAACTACCACGGGAGTATTAGCTGGCGTAAATGAAGTAAGAGAAGTATTTAATACTCAGCTTTCAAACTAAAGTACTGGAGGTGGAGAAATGAAATTATCTAAGATTTTTAGAGATGGTATTATAAACGATAACCCAATTTTTGTTCAATTAATAGGTATGTGTTCAACCTTAGCTGTTAGTACAAATGTTGTTAACAGTGTTGCCATGGGAGCAGCTGTAATTGCAGTATTAGTAGGCTCAAACTTAGTTATTTCCATACTTAGAAATGTTATTCCAGATAAGATTCGTATACCAGCCTTTGTTGTTGTAATAGCGACTTTTGTAACTATAGTAGAGATGTTTATGAAGGCTTATGCACCCCCTATATACGAGGCATTAGGTATATTCCTTCCATTAATTGTAGTAAACTGTATAATTTTAGCTAGAGCAGAAGCCTTTGCTTCAAAGAATGGAATAGTTGCATCTATAGTAGATGGAATTGGAATGGGAATAGGATATACTATAGCCCTTGTTGTATTAGGTGCAATAAGAGAAATCTTTGGTGCAGGAACATTCTTAGGAATGCAAGTACTTCCTGCAAGCTATCAACCAGCTGGAATATTTATAATGCCTCCGGGAGCATTTATTCTGCTTGGTATCTTAATTGGAGTATTCAATTTAGCTAGAAGGAAAAAATCTTCTAGTAAAGCATAGATAGGAGGGAAACTTGATGAGTATACCAGCAATATTGATTAGTACAATTTTTGTAAACAACTATGTATTGGCACGTTTCCTCGGTATCTGTCCGTTTTTAGGTGTATCAAATAAAATGGAAACTTCAGCAGGTATGGGGGTTGCTGTTACCTTTGTTGTAACTTTATCATCTATTATTACTTATTTTATACAAAAAGGCATTTTAGACCTTTTAGGGCTTCAATATCTACAAACTATTGTATTTATATTAGTTATAGCGGCATTAGTACAATTTGTTGAATTAGTTTTAAAGAAAATAAGTCCTTCATTATATAATGCTTTAGGAGTGTACTTACCATTAATAACAACTAACTGTGTAGTATTAGGTGTAGCTATTTTAAACATACAAGAAGGATATGATTTAGTTAGAACTATATTTAATTCTTTAGGTTCATCCATAGGATTTACTTTAGCATTAATTCTGATGGCTGGCATTAGGGAAAAACTTGAAATAGCAGATATTCCAGAAGTATTAAAAGGTTTTCCAATAGCATTAATTACAGCTGGATTAATGTCCATTGCCTTCTTAGGCTTTGGTGGACTTGTATAGGAGGGAGAACATGACTGATATATTGAATCCAATTGTTGTATTAGGTGGTTTAGGACTTGGATTTGGAGTTATACTATCAATTGCTTCAAATATTTTTGCAGTAGAAGTTGACCCCAAAATAGAGGAAGTAAGATCAGTATTACCAGGAGCCAACTGTGGTGCTTGTGGATTCCCAGGCTGTGATGGTTTAGCCAAAGCTATTGCTGAAGGGAAAGCACCTGTTAATTCATGTAGTGTTGGCGGGAACCCAGTTGCAGAGAAAGTAGCAGAAATAATGGGAGTAAATGCTGCCAATGTTGATAGGATGGTGGCAACAGTTCTTTGTCAAGGAGATTGCAATAAGGCAAAAGAAAAATATATTTATCAAGGAATTAAGGATTGTAGGGCTGCAAACATCTTACAAGGTGGAAGCAAGGCTTGCTCTTTTGGATGTTTAGGTTGTGGTACTTGTCAAGAAGTTTGCCAATTTGACGCCATTGAAATGAGAGATGGAGTAGCTTTCGTACTTAAAGATAAATGTACTGCATGTATGAAATGTATCGAAGTATGTCCAAAGAAAATAATAGAGTTAGTTCCTTATGAAAATGAATATGTAGTAAAATGTAAGAGTCAAGACCCAGGAAAAGCAGTAAGAAGCAAATGTAGTATTGGCTGTATTGGTTGCCAAATTTGTGTAAAGAATTGTCCTGCGGATGCCTTTAGCTTTGAAAATTACTTAGCAAAAATTGACTATGAGAAATGTATCAACTGTGGAATATGTGCGGAAAAATGCCCAACAAAGGCTATATACGGAGATACAGCTAAAGAAGCTGCAGTATAATGATAAAGAGCGGATTTCCGCTCTTTTCTTTTTGCGAAAATGTAACTTGTAAATGAAAATCATTAATGGTAAACTAATAATGTATAAAATGAGGGAAATTGAAGAAAAGGATGGTACAATGACAAAGGGAGACAAGATTTTAATAGTTTGTATAGTTTTAATAAGTGTAATTTCACTAGGCTTTGTTAAGAGCAATTTAATTAAATATAATGATAAATATATCAGTGTACAGGTAAATGGAGAAGAATATAAAAAGATATATTTTGATAATTCTATCATAGGTAAAACTATTCCCATAGAAACACGTTTTGGCTATAATTTAATTGAAATTGGAGACGGAGAAGTTAGGGTTATTGAAGCTTCATGCCCAGACAAGCTTGATGTTCTACAAGGTCCAATTTCAAAACCAGGAGAAATAATAGTGTGTTTACCAAATAGACTCATTGTGGAAATAAAAGGCGTACAAGACTCTAATGATAATATAGACTATATTAGTTATTAAAGGTGGCAGAGATATGAAAAGAACAAGGAAAATAATACTATTATCTTTACTAGTATCTATAGGACTAGCCCTATCAGTAATTGAATCATCTATTCCATTACCTGTTGCCATACCAGGTGCAAGACTGGGTCTTTCAAATATGGTTATTTTAGTAACCTTAGTAATATTTGGCTTTAAAGAAGCATTAAGTGTAAGTGTTTTAAAGAGTTTTGTTTTAGTTCTTGTAACTGGAAGTATATCAAGCCTTATTTATAGTCTTGCAGGAGGTATAGTATCCTGCATTATAATGTTTATTGGATATAAATTTTTTTCAAACATATTCAGTTTAATTGGGGTAAGTATTTTAGGTGCTGCAGGACATAATATTGCTCAAGTAAGTGTTGCAGTATTTATAATGTCCAATATAAGAGTTTACTCTTATTTACCTATACTCTTATTAATGGGCTTGTTTACAGGATATTTTGTAGGACTTTCATCCATATATATATCCAAGAATTTGAAAAAGGTTTTAAAATTCAATTTACAAAATTAGGAGGAAATATGGAAAAGATTATATTAGCTTCCTCTTCTCCAAGAAGGATAGAGTTACTAAGGAAGTACAATTTTAATCCAGTAGTAGTAAAGGCTGAAATCCAAGAGAAAACCATGGAAGGAGAAAAACCAGAGCAGATTGCCATGGCCTTGGCCTTTGAAAAGGCTTCTTGGGTGAGTAACAAATTTAATGATGGAGAAATAATCATAGGAGCTGATACAATAGTAGTATTTAAAGATGAAATCTTGGGGAAACCAAGAGATAAGGAAGATGCCTTTAGGATGCTAAAAGCCCTTAGTGGCAATGAACATAGCGTAATAACTGGTATTTGTATAATCAAAGCAGGTAGCAATTTAAAGCTAGTAGATTATGAAAGTACTTTGGTAAAATTTAGGGATTTAACTGATGAAAAGATTTCAAACTATATTGATACCAAGGAACCTATGGACAAAGCAGGTGCATATGGCATTCAAGGCTTTGGAGAAATTTTAGTAGAGAAAATCAATGGATGTTATTCCAATGTGGTAGGTCTACCTATAAGTAAGTTAGACAATTTATTAGGTAAATATTTTGGTGTAAATATGTTATAATCTATAAGTAGGTGAATGTATGAGTGATAATTTAAGTTCAAGAAAAAATTTCACTATTAAAGAACTACCAATCACTGAAAGACCTAGAGAAAAACTTTATGAGTATGGACCAAAAGCCCTATCAAATGATGAACTACTTGCAATTATAATAAGAACTGGAAACAAAGAAGATACTGCCATTGATCTAGCAAGAAGACTATTAAGTAGAGATAATAGAGGGTTAGTTTTTCTAAGGGACACTACTTTACAAGAGTTAATTGAAACTAAAGGTATAGGTAAATGTAAAGCAGCTCAAATACTGGCAGCAATAGAAATTGGGAAAAGGATAAATTATTTAGATGCATTAGATAAAGTGAAAATAAATGAGCCTAGTACTATAGCAAATCTTTACATGGATGAGATGAGGTATTTACAAAAAGAACACTTTAGAGTTGTATTATTAGATACTAAAAATCAAATCATTGTTGCAGAGGAGATTTCCGTTGGGACTTTAAATGCTTCAATAGTCCACCCTAGAGATGTTTTTAAAGCAGCAATTAAAAGAAATGCAAACTCTATTATTTTAATACATAATCATCCTAGTGGCGATCCTACACCTAGCAATGAAGATATTAATATAACAAATAGATTGCTAGAAGCAGGGAATTTAATAGGAATTAGGGTACTAGATCATATAATTATTGGTGATAATAAATATATAAGTTTTAAAGAAAAAAATATAATTTAGTTTTATAGGAAGGATGGAGCAAAATGGGACTATTTAGTGGATTTATTAAAGATTTAGGAGTGGATTTAGGGACAGCAAATACTTTAGTTTATATAAAAGGAAAAGGTATAGTAGCAAGAGAACCTTCAGTAGTTGCTATTCAAGCAAATACTAAACAGGTATTAGCAGTTGGAGAAGAAGCTAAAAGAATGATAGGAAGAACTCCAGGAAATATAATAGCCATTAGACCATTAAAGGATGGTGTAATCGCTGATTTTGATATAACTAAAAGCATGTTAAAGCATTTTATCAGAAAGGCAACTAAGAGAAGGACTTTCTTCCAACCAAGAGTTGTAGTATGTGTACCTAGTGGAGTTACTGAAGTTGAAAAAAGAGCTGTTGAAGAGGCTGCTATCCATGCAGGTGCAAGAGATGCCTACCTTATAGAAGAGCCAATGGCTGCAGCCATAGGAGCAGGCCTTCCTGTTCAAGAGCCTACTGGTTCCATGATAGTAGACATCGGAGGTGGAACAACTGAAGTAGCTATAATTTCTTTAGGTGGTATAGTTACATCAAAGTCCATAAGGGTAGGCGGAGATGAATTAGATGATTCCATAGTCAACTTTATTAAAAAAGAATATAGCTTGATGATTGGTGAGAGAACAGCTGAAGAAGTAAAAATAGCCATTGGAACTGCAGATATAAACTCTAAGGAAGAAACCATGGAAATAAGAGGTAGGGATATGATTAGTGGTCTTCCTAAGACTATAAATGTAAATTCTACAGAAGTATATAATGCCATGAAAGAGCCAATATTTAATATAGTAGATGCTATAAAGTCTACTCTAGAAAAGACACCACCAGAACTGGCATCAGATATCATGGAGTTTGGCATAATGTTAACTGGTGGGGGAGCCTTATTAGAAGGTTTAGACCGATTAATCATCAAGGAAACAGGTATACCTGTTCATATAGCAGATAATCCTCTAGACTGTGTAGCCATTGGTACTGGAAAGGCTTTAGACAGTATAGAAGTTTTAAAGAAAACCATCACAAGTAATAGAAGAAAAAGTTAAGTGGTGATATTATGTCTTTTTTCAGAAGAAATAGAGAAAGAATGATGGTGGCTTTTGTCGCTATCATTCTAATCATTCTAATAGGTGTAACTAGTACTGAAAGAATGGCATTAACGAAGTTTGAAAGAATACTAGGGAATCTATTAAGGCCTATAGGTAAAGTTTCCATCACCATAAGCGAAAGAATATCTGACTTCTTCTCCGGTATTAAAAATATAGTCAATTTAAAAGAAGAAAATGAAATGTTGAAGAAACAGGTTAGTTTATTGGAGGAAGAAAATAGAAACTACCTAAATATAATTGGGAAAACAGATTATTTAAGAAATGAACTAAGGCTATTAGAAAACACCAAATACAATTTAATTGAGGCCCAAGTTACTGGGAAGGAACCTGGAAATTGGTTTAATAGGTTTACTATAGATAAGGGTCTAAAAGATGGAGTAGAAAAGGGAAATACAGTTGTTCAAGGAATCCAAATA
>JAAYQJ010000186.1 GCA_012519355.1 Tissierellia bacterium
ATATAACCATTTCCATCCAATAATTTTATTATACTCATTGCTGAAACAGACTTTCCACTACCACTCTCTCCTACTATGCCAAGGGTTTTACCAGCTTCTACTGAATAGGAGACGTCGTTAACAGCCTTTACTGTACCTCGTCTTGTTTCAAAATAAGTATGCAAATTTCTAACTTCTAATAGTGCCATCTACTTTTCCTCCTAACGTTCATGAGATTTTGGGTCAATAGCATCTCTTAAACCATCGCCAATTACGTTAATACAGATTACGCATACTCCTAAGACAATTGAAGCAAATACCCATCTCCACCAGTAATTTTGGATAACAATACTATTATTTGCACCATATAGCATATTACCCCAGGTAGGATGTGGCGCTTGAACACCAAAACCTAAGTAGGATAAACTTGCTTCTGTCAACATACTAGTTGCAAAGGATAAAGTTGCAGATACAAGTATTATTGATACGATGTTTGGTAGTATATGTCTAAATATGATACCTGATTGCTTTATACCTAATGATCTTGCTGCGATTACATATTCCTGTTCTCTTGCAGAAAGTACTTGAGCACGAACTAATCTTTGTAATCCTGGCCATGATAGTAACCCTAAGATTACCATTATTAGTACAATTCTTTGGTTTGAATCCATGGAATTACCGATTATTGACGACAAAATCATAGCAAAAGGTAAGAATGGTAAAGCACTAACTATCTCTGAAACTCTTTGTAATACTATATCTATCTTTCCACCAAAGAAACCAGAGATGGATCCTATGATTATAGCAATTACTGTAGAAATAATTACAGCAACAGCTCCGATTGTCATAGACATTCTTCCACCATTTAATAATCTTGTGAAGATATCTCTACCTAAGTCATCACTGCCCATTAGGTAACCCTTTAGTCCCCAGGTATATAGTTGATTATCTGTTGTCACAGCATAGTTTTGGTATGAACCAGTAAATAGCTGTTTTACAGTAGCATTTTTAAGGTTTTCAGGTACTGTGGATTGATTGTAATAATTAGCTCCCCAAGCCAATACCTTTCCATCTTCTGTAAGGGCTGTATAATGGTATCTACCACCTTGGATTGAAACTATTTTTGAGTCGGTTTCAGGTACATTAGCTTCCCCTTTAGATGCTGTAGCATTACCCCAGACAAATACTTTCCCCTCATCATTTACTGCTGCTACAGTTGATGCAGTAGATGCCAGGTCAACTACTTTACCCATATTTTCTGGAATTCTTGTATATGAGTTTACTTGAGAACCTAGGTATACTACTTCACCATCGAAGGTTAAGCCAAGTACAGCATCTTGGGTCATAGCTACTTTATCTATTTGCCCCTGATATTGATGGAATTCATCGTAGTCATTAATCATAGTACTACCAAAATGAATAGTTCTGCCATCTTCAGTTAGAACAATAGAAAGCTGATATCCAGCATAAACATCCTTTATATTATTGACAAATTCTAATTCATAGGGAAGGGTTGTTTGCATTTGTCTATGGTTACCCCATGCAAATATTTTCCCGTCTTCATTTAGAGCTAAGACGTGGTCTGAGCCTGCAGAAACCTTGACAATTTTGCCCATATCAATCAATTGGTTAGTCTTTTCATCTCTTGGTAGATTTTTTATATCTATAGCAGATGTTATTCTTGTCTTTCCCCATATATAGACTTTTCCATCAGTTGATACTCCAATACTGAAGGTAGGTCCTATAGCTATATCTGCAATTTTCCCTTGCAA
>JAAYQJ010000187.1 GCA_012519355.1 Tissierellia bacterium
ACTAAAGTTACGGAGGGGTTCATGTGTTTAAGAAAAGAGAAGATTTTGTTGAAAGTATAGATTCCTTAATTGGAGAAAACATAAAAATTGTTGGTAAGATAGAAGGAAAGGGAAGTCTTAGAATCGATGGAATTGTAGAGGGAGATATAGATTATGATGGCAGTATAGTCATCGGTATCGGTGGCAAGGTAATAGGAAATATTAAAACCGGTGATGTATCCTTAGGCGGTACTGTTAATGGCAATATAGTATCTAATTCTAAAGTAGTAATACTTGACACAGGCACCTTAATAGGAGATTTGGAAGCCCCAACAATAGTAATACATGAAAATGCAAAATTTGAAGGAACCTGCAAAATGCCTAGTAAAACTGATAATAATGTCAAGGATAACCCAAAAAAAGAAAAGAATAAAGGCTAAAATATTTCACCCTACTTTGAAAGTAGGGTGTTTTCTTTTAATAGTCTTTTCCAGCTGCCATTATCCTTTCTGGGTTAGATGCGGAGCAAGGGGTTACTCCATAGACCATATTACAATGAGGGCATTTAGTCTCCAAATGTGTCATTTCAAAATCGTTGCCACATTCTATACATTTTATCGTCACTTTCATTGGCATTTGCATAGTATTGAAGCCCATCATCCTAATTTTATCTACTACTAGCTTTCCATTTTCAAATGTACCTGTACAACCATCATGCATGTATAATTCCTCCCTTATTTCAATTCTTCATACTAAGACTTATTAGAATAAATTTGAAACCGCCTCTCCATTCCAAAGTCTAGTCTTATTTAAAATTTATTCTTTACCATACAACCACATAGCCCGACTTAAACAATTGTTCATTGTAAATTGTTCACTAATTTAATTGTCCATTGTCTATTCTAAGCTGTTGTCCATTTCTCAGTTCATTTCTCATACTTTGTATAACATTATCCATCTTTTCTAGTTCAACTAATAATTCCTTTTCTTCCTTACTTGTTTCAATTATCTTATCTATGCCGCCATTTTTAATTACTATTCTCCTATTGGCCATTAAGGCTAAAATTGGGTCGTGGGTTGCCATAAGGACTATTTTATCCCTAGACACTAGTAATTCTAAGGCCTTTTTCCTATCTATACCTGCATTTTCTATTTCATCTATTAGTACTATAGGTGAAGAACTTAAGATAGCTGTATCTGCAATCATTAAGGCCCTTGATTGGCCACCACTTAAAGCTGTAACTGGTGTACTTAAATCAAACTGCTCACCAGCAAGCTTATTAGCTTCTGTAATTATCCTGTCTATTGTGCCTTCTACATCTTCAATTAACCTGCTGGCTGCATGTAGTTCTAAGAATTCTCTAACTGTAAGGTCCATTACAAAGTTCATGTTTTGAGACAGCTGTGCCACCAATTTGTTATTTGATGAAAATCTCCATTTCTTGTCTGGCAATTCTCCATTTATAAGAATTGTCCTTCCTGTAGGGGTATCATTCATGGCAGTCCATTCTATATCTGCCAATAACCTAGACTTGCCTGAGCCAGTAGGTCCTACAATGGAGACTATTTCTGACTTATTGATTGTCAATTCATCAAAAGCCTCTTCCTTTCCTGATTTATCATGGCCTGCCAATATGGTTAAGGAGTTTACTCCTAAATCTTCCTTTATACCTAGGAACTCCTTCATCTGTTCTATATAGATTTCTAAGTCTTGAAATAATTTTTCCTTATTTATGGCCCATTCTTCCACATAATCTTCACTTAAAGTATCTAAGTATTCCTTAAAGGTCTTGTCCTTATAAACTTCTACATCTAATTTATTTTCCTCAAAGTATCCCATTACAAAGGGGTATTTTTCTTCTAGTTGTCTAATAGTTAAATCCATCATACTAATCACCCATATCTATCTTTCTTATATTGCCCATTTGGTATTCTTTACCTATCCTAGTTTCCCCTAAACAATAGGAGCAAAGGGCTGAAGGCATAGGAAATCTTAATTCCATTCCCTCTACAGTCTCTACCTCTTGGTCTTCATCATATAATAGGGTACTTAATTCATAGGCCCCCTGACCTGTTAAACCATTTATATGCATGGTAACGGCCTTAGGGTTAACTGAACTTACCTTAGATGCAAAGACTTCCCTTTCAGCTTGGGATACTATATCTCCCTTAGTGATTACTACTATATCTGCAGATTTTAACATTGGGCCAATTTTTTTAGGGGTATTTATCCCCGATAGGTTATCTATTACACATACTCCCTTAATATTCTTTATATAAGGGGAGCACCTATTACATAGACCCGCTGATTCTGTAATTAACATATCTAATTCCAAGTCATTACCCCATTGAACCACTTCCTCTATATTGGAAGCGAAGTAATGGTCTGGACATAGGGCTCCTGATAGCCCTTTTTTCACAGGTATACCTGCCTTTTCATATAAAATATCATCATCTGTATAGAGGCAGTCAAATTTGACTACCCCTACAGATATTTCCCTTTGCTTTAATGCTTCTATTGTCTTTAGTATTACTGAGGTTTTTCCCGATGAGGGTGGTCCTGAAAAAACTATCAAGTTCATATTATTCCTCCTGATTCACTTCATAAAAGAGTTTCATACACTTATCTATTAGGCCTCCAATATTATTGGACTTAATATAGTCCCATCCAAGCCATATAAATTTTTGTTCTGGAGATAATTTGTTGTCTATTCCAGGAATTGTGGTTGGGAATTTCCCATTATTTGATAAAAGCTCTCCAACTTCCCTGGAAAATATATAGTCTACTACTGCTTTTGTCTTTTCCTTAGTTTTTTTCTTAGCTAATAAAAAGATTGGACTGATTATAGCCCCATCCTCTGGCCACTGGGTTTTAAGAGGACTATCTGGTCTTACCATATTGGTAAAGAAGTAGGGCATTATTGTGACCGTTGGAACAGTAGAATTATTTTTCCTAATATGGGATTTTACCATTTCTGCTGGGTGCATACTTCTAAACTGAGCCTTAGCTAGTTTTCTAATGCCTTCTTCTCCATATTTCTTATAGATATTTAATAGTATGGCATTGAAAAGATCGTTGTCCATAGTAGGTATAGACACAGAGGCTTCAAATTCAGGTTTTAGGAGGTCTTCCCATGATTTTGGAAAATCCCTACCCCTTAGCTCCTCTGTGTTTACCATGAATACTGCAGGAACTACTCCTAAAATTGAATAATGTCTTTCTGGGTCCTTTAAATCTAGCTCTTCATTATCAAAGTCTTCATTTAGCTTTTCTAAGTCTGTAATATCTTCAAATACTCCGTCTTCCTTAAATTTGCCCATTAAATTCTTATCGAAGAACAGGTCAAAGCCTGCTGATAGATACAAGTCTGCCAATGAGTCCTCATTTCCTGATTCTACTTTTTCTCTTAACCAACTAACCCCCATATGGGCAGATTTTAAATCATATTCAATGTTTAGTTGGAGTATTTCCTTGTTTTCTTCTATCCAAGTATTAAACCCTTCCAATAAGGGCACCCTAACTGGACAGGGTAATATCCCCTCCAGCTTAATATCAGCATCTAAATTTTCCTTCTTAGTAATTAGTGTGGAATCCACTGAATTTCTATTCTGCTCTATTGCTTCTATTAGTTTTTCAGTAAAGATTTCCAAGTTTACCTTTTTTGATTTGCATGCCATTTCCAATGAAATGGTCTTACCCATTAACTTTCTCATTTTTTCATTGGCCAAGGGTTGGAATCCATTGGCTACAAATACTTCTATGGTTTCAGGATATTTCTCCGTTATGTCATAAACCTTATCCTTAACATCAAAATACTTATTCACTTTACCCCTCCTAAATAGGAATCCATTTTATCGTTAAAATTATTATACCATTTAAGAAAAAAAAGTCGGTAACCATTGTTACCAACTTTATTTATTATACAATATGTCTCTTTTTAGGTCTTCTGCCTTTTCTTCACCTAATAAGTATTTGATTATTTCTATTGCAAAGTCTACTGCTAGGGCTGGACCTCTTGCCGTTATTATATTTCCATCTACTACAACATTGTCTTCCTCGTATATGCTGTCCTTTAGGTCTCCACCAAAGCCAGGATAGGAGGTAACCTTTTTACCCCTGATAATTCCTGCCCTTTCAAGAACTATTGGTCCTGCACATATGGCTGCAGCTAATTTCCCCTTGTCATAAAGGGTCTTAACTATTTCTACTACCCTATTGTGGTCCCTTAAATTAGTTGCTCCTGGTATTCCACCTGGTATAATAACTCCATCATAGGAATCTAATTCAGCTATCTCATCAATTACCTTGTCTGCTAGGACTCTTATTTGGTGGGCTCCCATAACCTCCTTCTCCCTAGTTATAGACACTGTGTCTACAAGTATGCCCTTTCTTCTAAGATAGTCTACAGTAGTTAAAGCCTCCACCTCTTCAAAGCCTTCAGCTAAAAATACAATG
The DNA here is from genome assembly GCA_012519355.1 of Tissierellia bacterium. Taxonomy (GTDB): domain Bacteria; phylum Bacillota; class Clostridia; order Tissierellales; family Tissierellaceae; genus JAAYFT01. The sequence continues at coordinate 4,436 of JAAYQJ010000187.1, forward strand.
ACCTTCATCTAAATACCTCCCTTTTCCATACTCTATATATTCATACCCAAGTAGGACTAAATTTAGTCCATGTTTATAAGTTCTACAGCCAATTTACATTACTTTGAATATTAACCATGAATTATATGTTTAATTTATACCCCCTATGGGTATATTGAGTTTAACAATATTATTAGGAGCGTGTTAAGATGGAATTGAGATATGAAAAAACTACCAATAAATCCTTTGAAGATGCAATTACTAGTATAACAGAGGCCTTAAAGGAAAGAAAGTTTGGTGTATTGTGGCAATTGAATTTTAAAGACAAAATGGCTGAGCATGGAGTTGACTTCCCACATAATTTTGCAGTACTAGAAGTTTGTAACCCTCAAAAAGCTAATGAAGTATTGACAGCCCACCTGGACATGGGCTACTTCCTACCATGTAAAGTTGTAGTTTATGAAAAGGATGGTATAACTAGAATAGGAACTGCAAAACCCAAAATCCTAATGTCAATGGCTGGCTATGACGACTTAGACCATATAGCAGTAGAAGTAGAAGAAATATTAAGGGATGCTATAGATAATGCTGTATAGAAGGTACTGAAAAGAGTACCTTCTTTTTATTTACCTTCCAGATATTTATGTATATAATGATTGTATCTAATAAATACATAAAGAAGGAAGGTAGGCTTATGAACACTTTTGTCTTAAAGCTAATAGCTTTGATATCTATGATTATAGACCATTACGGTGCCATATTTCATGAAGATATTATGATTTATAGGATGATAGGAAGAATCGCCTTTCCCATATACTGTTTTCTCTTGGTAGAGGGATATTACCATACTAAGGATTTTAATAAGTATGCCAAAAGACTATTTATCTTTGCATTAATATCTGAGGTGTTTTTTGACTATGCCTTCTATGGTAAATTAGGCTTTGGACATCAGAATGTATTCTTTACCCTATTCATAGGCTTAATGGCTATGCACTTTATAGATAATAAGGAGGGTAAATATAAGCTTGATAAAAATAGGGTTATCATCCTAGCAATTGCATTAGCAAGTATATTATTTGTGGACTATACTTTTATGGGCATAATATATATATTAGCCTTTTATTTTAATAGGGAATATCCTAGCAAGAAAAAATTCCTTAATATAGGTCTAATTATGTTAATTACAAACATAATCTCTACTACACTTATACAACAGTTTTCCCTTCTAGCCCTTCCTGTTTTATATTTTTATAATGGGAAACTTGGACCTAAAAATAAGGTCTTACAATTATCATTTTACATTGCCTATCCCCTACATTTATTAATTTTTTACTTAATTAAGGTAGGTTTTTAGGCTATAAGGAATTTAGAAACCAATTAATGGAGATATATTGACCTCTTGGGGGTATTATAGTTATAATTAGTAGTCTAAGATATGAATTTTCAAGGAGTTTACAATGAAAAATATAAAAAAACTGGCTTTAAAAATTTTATCCATCCCCCATATCAGTTTAAAAAAGCATTATAAAGCTTATCGAAAAATATTAAATGTACTGAATCCTCCCTTAGAGCCAATATACAAAGTTTTGGACCATAGGATTATGAAGGATAATAGGGAGATTCCAGTACGTGTTTTTATTCCAAAGGAAAATCCCTTGCCCAAGCTATTGATTTTCTTCCATGGTGGTGGATGGGTAACAGGCAATATCGATTCCTATACTAATGTCTGTGCCTTTATGGCCAATAGGACCAACCATACTGTTGTTTCAGTGGATTACCGTCTAGCTCCAGAATATCCCTTTCCCAAGGGGTTGGAAGATTGTTATTGGGCTACTAGGGAAATCTTCCTAAATTGTGAAAAGCTAAATTTTAAAGAAGATGATATAACCCTAATTGGAGATAGTGCTGGTGGAAATCTAGCTGCCGTAGTCTCCCTTATGGCAAGAGACAGGGGAGAATTTTTGCCAAAAAAGCAAATTTTAATATATCCAGCTACTTATTATGACCATAGTGAGAATTCTCCATTTCCGTCTGTAGTAGAAAATGGAAAGGATTTTATAATGACTTCTAAGCGGATACAAGACTATATGGACTTATATGTAAAAAATAGGGAGGATAGGTTGAACCCTTATATAGCCCCAATATTGTCGGAGGATTTATCAAATCAACCTAGAACCTTAATCATTACGGCAGAATTTGATCCCCTTAGGGATGAAGGAGAGGCCTATGGAATCAAACTTAAGGAATTTGGCAATCATGTTAAAATATATAGGATTAAAGATGCCCTTCATGGCTTTCTTTCAAATCCCTTAAACTCTAGTCATACAGATGAATTATATGAGATAATAAACTCATTCTTAACTAACTAGTATAGGTGTGAAAAATATTATGAAACAAAGAAAAGTGAATTGGACAAAACTAGATAATGCTTCTAAATACTTTCCTGCAGTGGCTAACAATAAGGATACTAAGGTCTTTAGGCTTGCTTGTGAATTATATGAAGATGTTGATCCTCAGGTCCTTCAGGAATCCTTAGACCTAACTGTGGAGAGTTTTCCTTTATATAAATCAGTTCTCAGAAGGGGGTTTTTTTGGTATTATTTTGAATTTAGTGATATAAGGCCCACAGTGGAATTGGAATCTACCCCTCTTTGTGCACCCCTCTATATGAAGGATAGGAGAAATCTACTTATTCGAGTATCCTATTATAATAAGAGGATAAACTTAGAAATTTTCCATGGACTTACAGACGGGGCAGGGGTTGTATGGTTTATGGAAAATCTTATCTATCACTATATGACCATAAAGTACAGGGAAAGATTTGAAGGTAAAATACCACCCTTAAACCCTAGGGCCTCCATAAGTCAAAAAATGGATGACAGCTTTGGAAAAAATTATAGTGATGATATTAAAAAGCAGAATGGGGAAAAAAAGAAAAGAGTTTGGGCCTTTCAAATTAAAGGTAGTAGAAATGATGAAAATAGGACCAAACTAATAGAAGGGTCCATGTCTGTTAAATCTGTATTGGCTTTAGCCCATGACCATAATACTACCCTGACAATATTTTTGACTTCCTTGCTATTCTATTCTATTTACAAGGAAATGCCGGTTAATAAGAGGAAGAAGTTAGTTGTATTATCTGTACCTATTAACCTAAGGCAATATTATGAATCTAAAACAGCAAGAAATTTCTTTTCTACCATGACCATTAGCTATGATTTTAAAAATAATAGTTCAGACTTTAATGAAATAATCAAAAGTGTAGGGGAGGAATTTAAAAGGAAGTTAACTAAGGAAGAGCTAGATAAACAATTGAAGCATTTTATGTCCTTGGAAAAAAACTTATTGGCTAGAATCGTTCCCTTAAGTCTAAAAGACTTTGTCCTCCGAATAGCAGATAAGCTTAATGACAGGAAAATAACTTCGTCTATTTCAAATATAGGGAAGATAGTTCTTTTTGATGAGTTCGAAGAATATATAAAGCAGTTTAGCGTTTGTGTCAGTGCTAGGCGGCCTTTAATAACCTTATGTTCCTATGGGGATAATTTAGTCATTAGTTTTACTTCACCCTTTGAGGAGACTGATATTCAAAAAACCTTTTTTCAATTCCTTTCAGAAAAAGGAGTTGAAATCCAAATAACTTCAAATCTTTAGAAAGTAGGATAATTATGAAATATTGTAGTCATTGTAAAGTTTATATAAGGGATAGTAGGAAGAAATGCACTTTATGTGGCAATTTCTTGTCTAGCAATGGAAATGGTGGGGAAGAGGTAGTTTTTCCATTAATACCACCTTCATATGAAAGGCACCTGGCAATAAAGATAACAGCCTTTATCTCCATAATTATAATAGTCTTAAGCTTTTCCATTGATATGATATTTCCATCAAAAATTAGATGGCCAATTTTAGTAGTATTAGGTCTCAGTAGTATGTGGATTGGCCTCTTCTTTCTGATTCGGGGAAAATATCATATGCCGAAGAAAATTATACAGCAGGTAGCTATCCTATCCCTCCTGGCAATTTTTTGGGATTGGAAGATTGGCTGGAGAGGCTGGTCCTTAGATTTCGTAATCCCAATTGTTTGCATGGGAGCTATGATCACGATCTATGTAATAGCCAAGATTATGAAATTAAGTGTTAAAGACTATATCACCTATGCATTAATCGATGGATTATTCGGTATAATACCCTTTTTATTTATGGTCCTTGGGTGGACAAAAGTTATCTATCCAACTATAGTCTGTGTAGGATTGAGTATGATTTTTTTATCTGCCTTATTTATCTTTCATGGTAAGGATATAATAGAAGAATTAAATAAAAGGATGCATATATAAAAAACGAGGTAAGATATACCTCGTTTTTACTATTTCTTCCCTATAGATACTCTCCAGACTTCTGGCCCTTCTTCCAGGTATTCCCACTCAAACTGCCCTTCCATTTCAGCTAACATTTGGTAATGTAATGGTTTTGGGTCATGGTCGTTAGTTAGCTCCATTTTTTCACCTGGCTTTAGGGAATCAAAGGTTTCAAAAATTACTCTATGTTTATCCTTTGGCTCATATTCTCTAGCATCTACTTTTTTAGCAAACATATTATACCTCCTAAAGATTTTATAATTGGTTTTTCATATATTACCCAGAATAATTATCTTTTTTCTAGTCAAAATATTAATAGTTTTTCATTTTTTTAATAAAGTACCTATATAACCAAAACCAAATTCCATAAATCACTAGTACAACTATTAAAGTCAATATTCTCTCTTCACTTGTTCCATCTGCCAATAGGACAGGGCCAATACCAAAAAAGCTTATGAGAAAAAATAAAATAATAAATATAATATGGCCTATTATTTTCATATTAAATTCCTCCTAAAAATTTAATCACCCTATAGTGATATTATATTTATATCCCTAAAGAGTGATTTTTATATTACTAAGCTGCAAATTGACTATGGTATAATTTGTAATAATGTCCTTGTTTTTTCAGTAATTCTTCATGGCTACCTACTTCTATAATTTGACCCTTATCTATTACCATAATAATATCCACATCCTTTATAGTGGATAATCTATGGGCTATAATAAAGGTTGTTCTATTTTCCATTAGTTTTACCATGGCTTCTTGAATTTTTAATTCAGTCCTAGTATCTACAGATGATGTAGCCTCATCTAATATAAGTATTGAAGGATCAGCTAAAATTGCCCTAGATATGGCTATTAGCTGTCTCTCCCCTTGGCTAAGGTTAGTTCCACCCTCATTTAAGTAGGTATCATAAGCCTTGGGCAGCTTGCTGATAAAATCATCTGCCCTTGCCAAGATGGCAGCCCTTTCTATTTCTTCATCCCTTGCATCTAACCTGCCATACCTTATATTTTCCTTTATAGTTCCAGAAAATAAGTAGGTATCCTGTAATACCATGCCAAAGAGCCTTCTTAGGCTATCTTTTTTGTAATCCTTTATATTAACACCATCTATTAATATTTGACCCTTATCTATTTCATAAAAACCTGTAAGTAGGTTTACTATGGTGGTTTTTCCAGCTCCTGTAGGGCCAACTAATGCAATATTAGTACCTGGCTCTACTTTAAAGGATACATTTCTTAAGACCGGTTCATTTTCTTCATATTCAAAGTAAACATTTTTAAACTCCACTTCTCCCCTTATATCCTTAATTTCTATAGCATCAGGGCTATCCTTTCTTTCTTCCTCTTGGTCCAGGATTTCAAATACCCTTTCCGCTCCTGCTATACCAGATTGTAGAGTGTTGAAGGTGTTAGCCAATTCATTTAAAGGTCTAGTAAACTGTTTTGAATAGGATATAAAGCTGGCAATTACTCCTATGGAAATCATTCCCTTAAGAGCTAAAATACCACCTAGTATGGCTATTACTCCAAAGCCGAAGTTGTTAATAACATTCATTAAGGGCATGATGAAGCCTGACCAAATTTGAGCCTTTACACCCACATCCCTCAAAATATTATTTTGTTCTTTAAATTCTCTAATTACCTTTTCCTCATTATTAAAGGCCTTAACTACAAAGATACCTCCTATTGTCTCCTCAATATGGCCGTTTAAGTTGCCTAGGGTTTTCTGTTGCTGACTAAAGAATGACCTAGTCCTACTGGCAATAAATTTTGTTAGAAAATACACCATAGGGACTGTTATTAAACTGGCTCCAGTCATTATAGGGCTTAAATAGATCATCATAACTAAGGAGCCAAGTATATTAACTGTAGATGCCATAAGCTGGACTGTTGTTTGAGAAATAGTAATACTTACATTATCTATATCATTAGTTGCCCTACTCATTATTTCCCCATGGGTATGGATATCGAAAAACATAATAGGTAATGACTGTAGCTTTTCAAATAATTCTTTCCTTAAATTATAAACTACCCTCTGGGCAATCCCTGCTACTATATACTCCTGTAAAAAGGTCATCCCATTATCTAAGATATATACGGATAAAAGCAATAATACTATTAATCTTAGCCTATCAAATTGGACAGAACCTATACCTGGAAAAATTGCATCTACTGCCCTACCAATAAAAAAAGGAACGGATACCCCTAGGAGTCCAGAAATTATAATCAATGAAAAGGTTATAATAAGCCATTTTCTTTCTACCTTAAAGAAATTCCATAATCTCTTTAGGGTATATTTAATATCCTTTGCCTTCTCCACTGTGAGTCTGGCATGGATGCCTCCACCTGCTAAACCTGCAGGCCTTCCCCTTCGCCTAGGATCCAAAGCTAACACCCTCCTTTCCTAATTGGGAAATATAGATATCCCTATACACTTGGCAAGATTCCATGAGCTCTTCATGTTTTCCTTGGCCAACAATCTTACCCTTATCCAAAACTAAAATCTTATCTGCATCCATTACAGATGTAATCCTTTGGGCAATTAAAATAGTAGTGGTACTTTTTAAATAAGCCTTTAATTTATTTCTTATTTTCCTTTCAGTGATTAAATCTACTGCAGAGGTACTGTCATCTAAAATTAAGATGCTTGGTTTCTTAATTAGGGCCCTGGCTATGGATATCCTTTGTTTTTGCCCTCCTGTTAAATTTACTCCACCCTGGCCTAGATAAGTATTATAGCCTTCATTAAAGGTGGTAATAAAATCATGGGCCTCTGCTATTTTTGCTACTTCTTCCACATCTTCATCTGTAGCATCCTTATCTCCCCATTTAATATTATCCTTTATAGTACCTGTAAATAATAATACTTTTTGGGGAACTATTGAGATCTTTTCCCTTAAATCATCAAATTTCATATGCCTAACATCTACATTATCAATTTTTATACTTCCTTCCACCACATCATAAAACCTTGGTATCAACTTTACTAGGGAGGATTTTCCAGACCCTGTTGATCCAATAATGGCTAGGGTTTCCCCAGGATTTATGGTGAAATTAATATCTTCAAGGACCCACCTACCATTGTTACCATATTTAAAATATACACTTTCAAATTCTACTTGTCCCTTTCCCTCGTCAAATTCTATAGGGTTTTCTTTTACTATCATGGATGGTTCAGTGGCAAATATTTCCCCTATTCTTTCAGAGGAAGCCTTAGCCCTAATAAGCATATTTAATATCCTAGTCATTAAAACAAGGGAATGAAGGACCTGGGTCATATAGTTTACGAAGGCCATTATTTTACCTACTTCCATATTCCCCGTATTTACCCTGATACCACCTAGCCATAGGACTAATACTATTCCTATATTTACTGTTAAGGCTACAGTAGGATTAAAAACTGCTATAACCCGCATTCCTTTTAGGGTTATATCCTTTAGTCCCTCATTTACCTTCCTAAAGCGGCCCTTTTCGTAATCAAATCTATTAAAGGCCTTTACTACCCTAATACCAGCTAGATATTCCCTCATGACTCCATTAACTTTATCTAAAGCCCTTTGAATTCTCGTAAATATAGGATATGAAATCTTCAAATTTAAAGATATTATTACTCCGACTATTGGTACTATAATTAGTGGTATTAAAGCCACCTTAGGATTTAAGATAAAGGCCATGATCACTGCCCCTATTCCCAATATTGGCGCCTTTACGAAAATCCTCATGCTTCCATGGGCAAAGTTTTGCATTTGGTTCACATCATTGGTTAATCTTGTAATTAAAGAGGCATCTTGAAATTCATCTATGTTTTCAAGGGATAGGTTTTGTATTTTAATATATAAATCCTCCCTTAGGTCAGCTCCAAAACTTTGACTAACCCTAGAGGATACTATATTTCTAATGATGGCAAAGCTGGCACCTAGGGCAGTAATGAGAAACATCAAGCCACCTAGTTTTAAAACATAGTCCATATCTCCTCTTTTTACACCATTATCTATGATTTTAGACATTATGGTAGGTTGTATTAAGTCTCCTGCAGTTTCTAGGCCTATAAATGTAATGGCTATTAAGAATTGTTTTCTATATCTAATTAAGTACTTTTTTAAATAACCTAATCCCATGGTAATCTCCTTTTCTTGAATTATATATATATTATATTATTTAGACTCCCTAAATACAACTAGCCCTATCCCTTTCCATATTAAACTAGTTAATTTTGTCAACTTATGTACATTGCTGTCGATATGTAGTATAATGGACAAGAAGGTATTGTTTTATAGTTAGGAGGGAGAATTATGAAAAAGAAGCTAATAGCATTAGTTGTAGTAGTAGTAGTTGGAGTAAGTTTTCTTAGATTTGGAAATATGGATTTTTTTGCAGAGAAAGCTGATACCTCCTTTTTAGAAGATAATATAATAAATGAAGAAGCTCCTCAATTGGAAGTTCCCTCTGATGAAATTGATTCTCCAAGTGAAGAAAATGAAGCTGAGGAGGAGACTATGGATTACCTAGTTGATACTAGCTATGAAGATGAGGAAGGAAGACTTATAGTTAAAAATACAGATGATATTTTAGTATTGGTAAATAAGAGAAGAAACCTACCTGCAGATTATAAGCCAGATGATTTAGTAATTCCAAATGTAAGATTTTCTTTTAAGGAAAAATTAGAGAAAAGATACCTACGACAAGAAGCAGCTGAAGCTCTAGAGGAATTGTTTGCTGAAGCTGAAAAAGAAGGAATTATTCTCTTCGCTGTTTCAGGATATAGGTCTTTCAATACTCAAAAAATCTTATTTGATAATAAGGTAAGTAAGGTTGGGTTTGAAGAAGCTAACCTGTTAGTGGCATATCCTGGACAAAGTGAGCATCAAACAGGCCTTGCCATGGATGTTTCCAGCCAAAGTGTTGGTTTTACTTTAGAGGAAGATTTTGGACAAGCTATGGAAGGAATATGGCTTAAAGACAATGCCCATAGATTTGGTTTTATAATTCGTTATGAAAAGGATACCACTGATATAACAGGCTATAGCTATGAACCTTGGCATATTAGGTATGTAGGCAAAGATGTAGCCAAGGAGATATATGAAAAGAATATTACTTTAGAAGAATTTTTAGGAGATGTGTAAACATCTCCTAAAATAATATCTAAATACTTAATAATTCATTAGTAATTTCCTCAAACCTTTCATCATCTACACCAAGTTTTTTCTTAAACCTTTCATCTTCCATTCTTGTTACAATTAATTTGTCAGGAGAAATTTTCTTAATAATGTCCTTGAGTCTCTCAATAGATTCCTCATCATCGTTATAACCTTTTATTATAGTAACTTCAAATATGAATTTTCCCTTGTATTGTTGATTAAATAAAGCCATATTTGAAATATACTCTTCTAAGTTATAGCCTTCTATTGGTCTTTGGACTTTTTGAAAGTCTTCTTCCCTTATTACCTTGATTTCTCCTATAACTTCATCGCACCTATTAGCTATTTTTATATATTCATCTTTACCTAATAGATATCCATTGGAAAGGAGTCTTACAGCTATTCCTTTACTTTTTATTAGATCGATTATACTATTGATTTTGCTATTTACAAGGGCTTCACCCTTTGAATTAATAAAGACTAAATCCACCTTATTATTTTCTAGTATAGATGCTAATTCTTTTAATGAATTATCATTTTCTTCAAAGACCTGTTGTGTATCCACTTTATTATGCGTTCGCCCTATGGGGCAGAATATACAATCAAAATTACAATACTTTTCAGGAAGTATATTCATTTCCAATACTCTTTTACCATCTTCCATATAAATCTCTTTATAAGTAAAGTTACCCATTATTATCCCCCTTGCTTAATCTATTGATATTTCCTTATGGTTAACATCTAATATTGAAATCTTATTAGATCCACCTAGATTTTCTTGAACTAATTTTGACAATTCCTTTAAGGCAGACTCAAATTCTTCATATCTACTTTCATCAACTAGTTCAATACATAAAAAAGCATTCTTTGTTTCTTCTGTAAGCATTGTCCTTACAGCCTCACGCCAGTTCCAACATCTGCAGATTGCACCCTTATCATCCTTATAAACTATTTCTCCTTCATAGGGTGGTGAGCTTTCATCTTCTCCAAGGGGAATGAATTCCTCATTTCCAATAGCTGTAGTAAGTCTTATGTCTCCCACAAACTTGTCTATATCTTCTCCACCACAGGGTAATGCGTATTTTAGTGAAATGGAATTATAGATGTCAACCAATGGGTTTATATTCCCTATTTGATTACCCTTTTGAACCCTTTTTAATAATGCTTCTATGGATGCCCTAGCCCCTTTCTTGGTTTTAAACTTTTTAAAAGCATCTCTCCAAACTTTTACTACAGGATTATTACTAAGATGCTCATCTTCAAAATATTTTAGAGCTTCCTTTTCTGCTATCCTAATCATTTCTCCATATTTGTCTGTGTCCTTCACTGTATTATCAATATTATGGCAAATAACAACTCCAATCTTAGCATTGGGAAATATGTCCCAAAAAGAATCCTCAACCATAAATTTCTTCATAAAAATCCCTCCATGACTTAATAGTAATTTTAGCAATTCATTAAATATTGGGTTTTTTATTCTAAGTTATTAAACCTGCATATAACAAAAAAAGCCTAAAGAAATATTATAAAGTATCTCCCAGGCTTTTATCCTTCCGTGGACACAGTAAAACTGTGCGTTTCCTCTCGGACCTGCCAGCTTATAAACTGCGGAACCCTAGAAAACTTATATTATATTAAATTATTGTTTACTAATTTTAGCTTATAAGTATTATAACATAATTAATATTTTATTCCAACATTAACCTTTCTAATTCTAAGGGCTCTATATATTTTCCATTTTTATAAGCCCTCATATTGCCTCCAGAGATTTCATCTATTAAGGCTATATGCTTATATTCTCCAACCCTACCAAATTCAAATTTAATA
>JAAYQJ010000029.1 GCA_012519355.1 Tissierellia bacterium
CTGGTTATGTTGGTTTCCCAATACTTCATTCTATATATGGTGCCGAAGGTGTTATATATGGATCTATATTTAATATGTTTTTCGTAATATTTGTATGGACCTACGGTCTCATGTTATTCAAAGGCAGTCTTTCTAAAAAGGGATTCAAAGAGGAAATAAAAAAAGTTATACTAAACCCTTCAATTATAGCAGTCCTTATAGGAATCTTAATTTTGGTCTTTAATATTCAATTGCCCAATGCTTTAGTATCTAGTATGAAAAGTATAGGAAATATGACCGGTCCCCTATCTATGTTTATCATCGGAGTTATACTTTCCAAAGTTAAGATTAAAAAACATTTAAAGGATTGGACAATGTATTATGGAATAGCTACCAAATTAATAATTATTCCTATAATCATATACTTTATATTTTTATTAGCAGGACAGAATTCAAAAGCAGTAAATACCGTAATTATTATGACTGCTATGCCTGCCTCTGCTATGACTTCAATATTTGCGGAAAGCTTTGAAATAGAAAAAGAATATGCTGCCCTTTTAGTATCTGTAACCACATTATTAGCCTTAGTCACAGTACCTGTATTATTAAAGATAATCACATAATTCTCTAGTCCCTTTTATTTAATTAGACAAACCTATCTGTAAGTAGGTCTAGTTTCATTATTTCTTATTTTTCTCTATCAAAAATTCATAAAATCCCTTTTTATCAGTCCACTCTATTAAGTCTATCTCAAAACCGTCTGGGTCTTTTATATAGAACTGCCTAGAAAATGTCTTAACAATAATCTCCTTATCTTTTTCCACATAGCCCTTTTGTTTTAGCTTTTCAAGGAATTCATCTACATTTTCAATAGAATATCCAAGATGTCTAAAATTCTTTTCTCTTTCTATTTTAAAATTGTCTTTTTCAGAAATAAATAGCTCATGGCCATGACCCTTAAGTATTGCATAAGGCTTTCCATTTCCTTTGATACCTTTATCAATTAACTCATATTCTAAAACCTTAGTATAAAAATCGATAAACTTATCTACATTTGAAACATATCTATTGAAATGATCAATAGCCTTCATTTACCTCCCCCTTTAACTTATAAATCAATCCAATATCTTAGAGTAATTTCAGTGTGTCTTTCACTAAATGTCTTATTTTCTAATATTTCTCAGCTAAAGACTATGGCAGATTCTTTTTTTAAATCATTAATAATCCCAGCACTGGCTACTTCTATATAATCTATAATGTCATCGTAATCAAATAAGAACAAATTTAGATCATCATATCTTGTGTAATCCCTACCCCTAAAACTACATCTTTCCTAGTTCCTTTAATTAATTACTTTCTCCATAAAAATAATATCATGTTTATTGCCTTGATCATCGGTCCAAAAATCTTTTATTCTTTCAACTTCCTGGAATCCAAGTTTTTTGTATAAATTATATGCCCTTATATTGTCATGAATTGTATCTATTTCAATCTTATTCAGACCAAATTCAGAAGTTAAATAGTTTATGAAAGCTGATAGAGCCTCTTCTCCCAGTCCCTTCCCTTGATAACTAAGTTCTGAAATCTTCATTGCGACTCTACACTTTTTTTCTTTTAAATCAAGTTCACCATACTGGAGCTCACCAATTTCCTTACCAGTTTTAATATCTGTAATAATAAACATTCTACTTTCCAATATACCATCATTACTTAGTTGATTTTTAAATCTTGAATAGAGACTAGATTCAGTAACACCCATACCATTGATAAAACCCATATCTTTCATAAGTAAGCCATTGTTCCACCATCTTGTAATAATTGGAATGTCAGAATAGGTTAACTTCCGAACTCTTATACGATTAGTTTAGAATATAATATTTTGCATATTTACCTCCTATTTTACTTTAATCTACATATTTGAAATCTATAGCATCCAAAATTCAACTAATAGGCTTCTTGTAGTACTATTCCATCTACCTCTCCAATAGGATTATTTGATACAAAATTAATAATAAGTTCATTAAATATGTCTGGATTTTCATAGGGTATACCATGGCCAGCTCCCTTAGCTATATAATATTTACTTCCCTTTATAAGTTTTGAGGTTTTTTCAGCTGACTTCTTCATTATTCTTTTTTCTCTTTCTCCAGTTAATATTAATGTTGGTATGTCAGATATAGTAGTCTCAAAGTTAAATTTCATATTTTCTTTGGTAATATTCTATAAAGTTTCTTTAGATATCTTTAAAGAATCCTTGTAATAATCCTCAAACCACTCACCTGGAAGACCGAACTGTTTAAATTGTAGTTTAGAGAACCATTTGTTTTTAATAAGGGGAGTGGAAATTGCTAACATTGGCTTAATGAAAAAATCATATGCTTTCATTGGATTATTTAGGGCACTTATGACTACTGCCTTTGAAATATATTCACTATATGATTTCAATAAACTTAATACTATTTGGGCTCCAATAGAAAGGCCTATTACAATTGCCTTATTATCCTCAGATTCTTTCTTTATTAAATCAACAAGAAATAAGCATATATCATCAATTGATTTAAAATCAATATTTGCATTATCCCCATGGCCTGGTAAGTCAAAGAAAACACATTTATATTTTTTGGACAAGGGTTTCTGATATTTCCACATCCACTTACTTATGCCAGCCCCGTTTATAAATAACAATAATATTTTGTTTTCTTTCCCCTCAACTATATATTTCATAAATAATTTTCCCCCATATATTAATCGATATCTTTCAGGATCCTGTGCCCTATAAAAACTTATATTAATTCTAGGGCCTGTTCTAAGTCCTTTATTATATCTTCCTTATCTTCAAGTCCGACGGAAATCCTAACCATACTTTCCGTTAATCCAAACTCTGCTAACTTCTCCCTTGGATAACCCCTATGGGTGATTGCTGCAGGTAGTTGTACCAAGGTCTCACAATCTCCTAAGCTTACAGCTAACTGGGCTAGTTTTAGGCCTTCTACAAACTTAATTGCTGGTTCTAATCCACCTTTTACCTCAAAGCTTATCATAGCTCCAAAACCTTTCATTTGTTCCTTGGCTATCTTGTGGCCTTTAAAATCATCTAGGCCTGGATACATTACTGACTCTATTTTAGGATGGTTTTTTAAATACTTGGCTACTTCTCTAGCATTTTCCTCATGTTGTTTCATCCTTAGACCCAAGGTCTTAAGTCCCCTTAGTAATAACCAAGCATCAAAGGGGCTCATAACTCCTCCAAATTCACACATATATGCAAATTTTAAATAATGAATATAATCTTCGTCATTAGATATGGCAACTCCACCAACTACATCCCCATGTCCACAGATATATTTTGTAGCACTATGGACTACAACATCTGCCCCAAGAAGTAATGGGTTCTGAAAGTATGGTGTAGCAAAGGTATTATCAACTACTAACTTAATGTCATGTTTCTTTGCTATTTCAGAAACACCTTTTATATCAATTATGGATAAATCAGGGTTTGATGGGGTTTCAAAATATATTACCCTAGTAGATTCATCTATTGCATCCTTAAGCTCCTCTAATTTAGTTAGGTCTACTATTTTATAGTTCATATTATATTTAGGCAATAGCTCTGTAACCACACTATAGGTAGACCCATAAAGGGTCTTATGAACTATGATTGTTTCATTTGGTTTTAATAATGAAAATATTACAGAGCTAATGGCAGCCATGCCTGAAGCAAAGGCCACAGCCTCTTTTCCATACTCTAACTCAGCCATCCTATTTTCAAATAACCTTAAGGTGGGATTGTTACCCCTTGTATATACATAATCAGTAGACTCAAAAGACATTACCTTATTTGCATGGTCTATATCGTTAAATACAAAGGTCGAAGTTTGAAATATAGGTGGATTTAATGCATTACTTGGATTCTTTCCTTTTTGTCCTGCGTGTATTGCCTTAGTATTAAAGCCTGTCATTTTATTACCTTCCTTTCATCTCTAGTAATATTAGTTGCAATTTTTCTAATCTCCAATCCAAAAATATAGTATTCCTGTAGTCCCATTTTGAAGTTCTATCCCATACCAAAACTCATCATGAACTATTAGCTTGATTGTTTCCCCTTTTTTAAACTCACTCATTACTTCGTAGTCCCATATAAATTCAACGTCTTGGCTAGTCAAATCATCCCTTAAGTTTTCTTCAATAAAAAAAGCTTTAAAGTCTGTAGTTATAGTGTATTCCTTATTAATATATTTGCTAAGGTCAGAGGGATTGTATATAAGCTGATTATCTTCTATTGTATGAAGTCCTTTGATTATTTGTGGAAAAATAAATTTAGCAAGTCCCCCTATTTCTATAAAACTGCCCCCACCATCAGTTAGGACCTTGTTTGGATCTCCCATTCTAATATCTGTAAATAATGATCCTAATTGGTATATGTTTTTCCCATCATACCTAAAAAAAGTAGTTACTGGGTCTGCACTAGGACCATCATCGTAAATAACCAGTTCTATGAACCCATCATCCTTTAGAAAATCTACTAAATATACATCAAATGGATGGTCAGTGTATATTGAAATTTCAGAGTCATTTATCTTAATTGTAGATTCTTCTCTCCCTAATAGCTTTATTTCAATTAAGTCAACCTTACTATCTTCATTTAAATCATATTTACCCTCAGCATTTAAAGAAAAGTCTTCGTATTCCTTTTCAATAATAAAGTCGTATTCAAGAATGCACTCCTTCAAATCAAAAAAATTATCTAAGTTGACTTCTTCTTGATAGGTAACTAAATCAACCTCAGGTTTCTGATTATATCCACATCCTGTTAAGGCAAATATAATTATTAAAATTATAATATAATATTTACTTTTAATCATTTATATCTACTCCCCACCTTTTTCCAAAACATCCCTTATCATCTTCTATTTCCATCTTCATCAAAATTCTTTTTTAGTGCTTTTTCTGTTGGTATGATAACTCCTAGCATTGGAATACATTGAAGTACTACAATAATTGCACCTAAAATACCAATTGTTTGTGTATCTTTCCCCAACAACATTAACATTGCAATAACTGTAATAAATAACACGATCCAACCAGTTTTATACCATAAGCTTCCAAAGTAATTATGGGCAAAATCCCAGGTATCCTTATTTTTCATAGACATAGAAGTCCTATAACCATATAAGTAATTAATTTTCTTGGGTGCTTTACTCCTTAAATATGTCCCAAAACCAATCATGCTTAAAGGTATTAACAAACTCATAACCATCATAAAAATCCAAA
>JAAYQJ010000030.1 GCA_012519355.1 Tissierellia bacterium
CTATTTCTATTTTGATAATCTAAAATAGATAACAATAAATGTTCTTCCTTAAAATCTGGCCATAATATGTCTGAAAACCAAAATTCAGTATATGCTATTTGATATAGCATAAAATTACTTAATCTTAATTCTCCGCTAGGTCTAATTAATAAATCTGGATCTGGTTGATTACTAGTATATAGATAGTTTTTAAAACTATCCTCATCAATATTTTCTATATTGATTTTACCCATTTCAACATCTTTTAAAATATTTTTAATTCCCCTAATTATTTCGTCTCTTCCACCGTAGTTTAACCCAATATTTAATATCATACCCGTATTTTGACATGTTGTTTCTATAGCCCTTTTTACTTCTTCTTTAGCTAGTTCAGGTAACTTATTAATATCACCCATTATGTTCACTTTAACATTGATTTTGTGTAACCTATCTAATTCTCTTCTTATATATTGAACTAATATTTTCATTAACCCTTGAACTTCATCCATGGGTCTTTTCCAGTTTTCAGTTGAAAAAGCATATAATGATAGGTGCTTAATCCCAAGATTTGAGGCAGCACCTACAATTTCAATTACTCTTTCCATACCCTCTTGATGTCCAAAATTTCTTGGCAAAAATCTTTTTTTGGCCCATCTGCCATTGCCATCCATTATGATTGCAATATGATTGGGAAGTCTTGTTTTATCGATTTTATTTTTAAGCTCTTCAATAGTGATTTCTCTTTTATTCAAATTTCACACCTCACTACTAAAAACCCCTTCTTCAAGAAGGGGTTTCATTTAGATTTCCATTAGTTCGTCTTCTTTATTCTTTGTAATAGAATCTATTTCTTCAATATATTTGTCTGTAATCTTTTGTATTTCTTCCTCGCCTAGTCTTCTATCATCTTCACTAATTTCTTTGTCTTTTTCCATCTTCTTTATTCTATCGTTAATATCTCTTCTAATGTTTCTAATAGCTACTTTAGCATTTTCACTATTCTTCTTAACTATTTTTGCTAATTCCTTTCTTCTTTCTTCAGTTAACATAGGAATGACAAGTCTAATAACCTTTCCATCATTAGAAGGATTTAATCCTAAGTCTGATTTAAGTATCTCCTTTTCTATAGCCGGTATTAAATTTGGATCCCAAGGTTGAATGACTAAAAGTCTTGGTTCAGGAGCAGAAATGCTTCCTACTTGCTTTAAAGGAGTAATCTGACCATAATAATCAACAGAAATTTTGTCAAGTAATGCAGGGTTTGCTCTTCCTGCCCTTATGCTTTGTAACTCATCCTTGTAAACAGAAATAGTCTTTTGCATTCTTTCTTCTGCTTCTTTATAAAGGCTAGTAAACATAATTAATCCTCCTTTACTTGAGTACCTATTTTTTTACCTAAAACAACATTTATTATGTTGTTTGGTTCATCTATACCAAATACTATTAGGGGAATATTATTATCCATACAAAGTGAAGTGGCAGTTGAATCCATAACTCCTAAACCCATATTTAATATATCCATATGCCTCAATGTTTCAAATTTTTTCGCTTCGTTATTTAGTTTTGGATCAGAATCATATACTCCATCTACACCTTTTTTTGCCAGTAGAATAACCTCTGCTTCAATCTCTGCTGCCCTTAATGCGGCAGTTGTATCAGTTGAAAAGTAAGGGTTTCCGGTACCTGCTGCAAAGATTACCACCCTTCCTTTTTCTAAATGTCTTACAGCCCTACGCCTAATATAAGGTTCTGCTATTTGTCTCATTTCTATTGCAGACTGAACCCTAGTAGTTACATCTAAATTTTCAAGAGCATCTTGTAAAGCCAAGGCATTCATTACTGTTCCAAGCATGCCAATATAATCAGAGGTTGTTCTATCCATATCTTTTGATGTTTTTCCACGCCAAAAGTTACCTCCACCTACAACTATGGCAACTTGGACTCCTAGTTTATGTATTTCTTTAATCTGGTATGATATTTGATTTACTGTTTCTGTATCTATACCGCTACCCTTAGTACCAGCTAATGCTTCTCCACTTATCTTTAAAATCACCCTATTAAATATGGGTTTCATAAAACTCACTCCCAGTATAAAGAATAGTATTATTTAAATGGAGAACAAGGATGTTCTCCATTTAACTACATACCCATTTGTTTTGCAACTTCTTCAGCGAAATTTTCTTCTCTCTTTTCTAATCCTTCTCCTACTTCAAATCTTACAAATCTTCTTATTTTTATATTTTCTCCAATTTTAGAAATCTTTTCATTTAAAAGATCCTTAACTTTTATATCTGGGTCCTTAATGAAAGCCTGCTCTAATAAGCATACTTGTTCGAAATATTTTTCAATTCTACCTTCAACAATTTTTGCAGCTATATGCTCAGGTTTTCCTTCATTGATTGCTTGTTGTTTAAGTATTTCTCTTTCTTTAGCTAGTTCTTCATCACTAACTTCTTCCTTTGATACATATTTTGGACTAGCTGCTGCTACTTGCATAGCCATATCTTTAACAAATTGTTTGAATTCGTCATTTTTTGCAACAAAGTCAGTCTCTGAATTAACCTCTATTAAAACTCCGATTCTACCATTGTGAATATAAGCATCAACTAATCCTTCTGCAGCTATTCTTCCAGCTTTTTTAGCTGCCTTTGATAGACCTTTTTCTCTTAGTAAATCAATAGCTTTTTCGATATCTCCATCTGTTTCAACTAAAGCTTTTTTACAATCCATCATTCCTGCTCCAGTTAATTCTCTAAGCTCTTTTACTTTTGATGCACTAATGCTCATTTTATCCCTCCTATATTGTTAAAAATGGTAAGGGCACAAGGAATTATCCTTTAAAACCCTTACCCTTTTATTATTCTTCTTCTACTACATCTTCAATTTGTTCGCCTTGTTTTCCCTCTAAAACAGCATTAGCTATGGTTTCAGTTAGTAATTTAACTGCTCTTATAGCATCATCGTTACCAGGGATAACATAGTCTACTTCATCAGGATCACAGTTAGTATCTACAATAGCTACTACTGGTATATTTAGAATTTGGGCTTCTTTTACAGCTATTCTCTCTTTTCTTGGGTCTACAACGAAAAGAGCGTCTGGTATTCTATCCATATTCTTGATTCCGCCAAGGAATTTTTCTAATCTTTCAGCCTCATGTCTTAACTTAATAACTTCTTTCTTTGGAAGTACATCAAACAAACCTTCCTCTTCCATTTTTTCTAATTCATGAAGCCTATCAATTCTTTTTCTAATGGTTTTGTAGTTTGTAAGCATACCACCTAACCATCTTTGATTTACATAATGCATGTTACATCTTTTTGCTTCAGCTTCAATGGCTTCTTGAGCTTGTTTTTTAGTACCAACAAATAAAACCTCACCACCATTGAAAACAACATCCTTTACGAAATCATAAGCTTCATCAACTTTTTTTACAGTTTTTTGTAAGTCAATGATGTAAATTCCATTTCTTTCTGTAAAAATATACTCTGCCATTTTGGGATTCCATCTTCTAGTTTGATGTCCAAAATGAACTCCTGCTTCTAACAATGATTTCATAGTAATAACTGACATAATTTTCACCTCCAAGTTTTTTTCCTCCATTTTCTTCATACATTAAAGGAACCCTTAGGCACTGCCTTTAATGTCAGAAAATGTGTGTAATCACTATAGTAGTATAACATAAGATATTTCCCAAATCAATGATTTTTAAATATTTTTGTCCATATTTTTTGATATATGCATTTTCATAATAATTTCTATTTCTCTTACTCCCTTATTTAACATTTTGGCTATTTCTTCAATATTTAAACCAATAGATTTCAATTCTAATATTTTTTCTATAATATTATCCTCTACTTTCATATTTTTATTATTATCTTCATTATTTAATATTACTTTCTCTTCTTTATCATTCTCATTCATTTTTTTGAAATTCGTATCGGTATTTATTTCTTCAATTTTACTAACTATTAAATCATCAAAGCTTTCTATCATTTCCTCAGTAAGTTTATAATATTCCTTGACATTTTCTTCAATTTTATTCATTTCGTCTATATTTATCTCTGACTTATTTAAATCCTTAATTATAACAATAATAGAAAATCCAATTAATATAAATCCAATTATAAATATAACATAATTTATCATATTACACCTCTACTATATTTGAATATCTATTTTATGGCCAGAAATGGGAGTCTTCTTATTTTTCCTTGGATTTTCCTTAGTTTTTTTCTTTTTATTCTCCTGGTGTTCATATTTGTTCTTAGATTCATTATCTCTAGTTATTTTAGTAGGATCCGTTTTCTTCGTATCAAGAACTTTCTTCTGGTTTTGGTTAATTACCTTGTCTCTTTGAACAAAGTCACTATCAATTACATTTTTATGTTTTACATTTTCAACAATCCTGTGACTATTCAATTCTTGAGTTTTTGGAAGGATAACATTAAAATCTATAGGCTTAATAGACATAGTCCCACTCCTTAATATGGTCCAATTCTTATTCTGCCATTCTCTTCATAGAAGGTACATCTTTTCATTTCATCCCTTATAAGCATTTGGCAATTTCCTATGACTATTTTTACTCCGGGATAAACTATATCAGATACTTTTATCTGTCCCTTTAAAAGTGAATCTTTCTGGCTTTGTATAACAAATAATTCTTCTTCAAAATTGATAATTTGTGTGTTTAGTAAATCCCTTGCTTTTATTAAATCATTATAGAGTAGCAATTTTTTTTGGTCTAATTTGTTTGAGCTCTTTAACATTTCTAATAACTTTAGCGACCGCTCTATTTTTTCTAAATTATCCTTTGATAAATTGATCTTATGTTCTAATTCTTCATATTTCTGCTTTACATCAAGATCAGTTCCTACTTCTAAAACTGTATTTGTTGCCATAGATGAACCTACGACCTTGGCACGGATTTCATATTTAGCCCTACAAATACCTCCTACAATGAGGCCTTTTCTTCCAATGACCAAAATATTTGATTTAGATGAAACATCACTATGCATAATAGCTTCTGAAGCAATATTCCCACCTACACTTATGATGGAGTTTTCGATAAATTTTGTAGACAAGTTACCACCAATTTCAATAGTCCTTCTATTATATCCTTGTATGCCTTGCCTTACTAATACATCCCCATCACATTGAATAAATCCACCTTCTACAGCACCCTTTATTTCCACTGACCCAGTAGTTCTTAAGGAAAAACCATTTAATATGTCTTTTTTAATAATAACATTTCCATTAAAGTTTATATTTCCAGTACTATTGTCAATATTGTTTAAAGTCAATACTTCTGAAACACTTATCTTTCCATTTCTAATCTCCACAATCCCATTAGCAGAAGATTTTAAAAACAAGCCATCTTCTGTAATTATGGTATTCTTTCCACGATTAAACTTAGGAGTCTTTCCTTTTTTATGTATAATAGGTTCTCCATTTACCTTAATTCCATCTTCTCCATCTATAGGAGGAATTATTTCAGCTATAATATCTCCATTTTTCACCACATTAATTGCATCCAAGTCCTTATAATCAACAGTTCCATCAGGATTAATTTTAGGTAATAGAGGTTTTTCAAAATCAAAGTGATATTTGATTTTGCCATTTTTACCGTCAATTGGTTTCTTTCCTTCTGCGATAAGTACTCTTTCATCTAAAATCTTGTTCTTTAAAACATTAAGTACTACCTCTTCTTTTAAGCCAAATTTAATAAATTTCTTAATGCCTTGTACTAGATCGTCAATATTTAAATCTTTTAATTCATCCTTATCATCAGATAATATAATATATCCTTTAAGACCATCTCCAGTAATATCTAGTGAAATGTTATTACTAAGTTTGTACATACTTCACCCCCCCTAAAAATTTTCGTCGATCCCTTTTTTCATTAAATAGTTCTTTATTTTTAAGATGGCTTTGCTATGTATTTGGGAGATTCTGGATTCAGACAGGTCCATAATATATCCTATTTCTTTATATGTCAATTCCTCATAATAGTATAAAGAAATTACTAATTTTTCATTTTCAGTTAATATGTTAAAGGAATCAGCTAGGATTTCCTTCAATTCCTTATTCTCATAAATTTCTTCTGGTCTATTATTGTCCTGTTGAAAATCCGATGAAAAATCTCCATTTGCCAGTATAATCTCGTCTAAGGATGAGATATTAAATGTTGAAATATCCGATAGGAGAGTTTCTAATTCTTTCAAGGAAATATCTAGTGCTTTAGCTATTTCACCATTTGTAGGAGTTCTTCCTAATTGATTCTCTAGTTGATAAATAGTATTTTGCACATCCTTAGATTTTTTTCTGAGGGATCTAGGTATCCAATCAAGTTTTCTAATATTGTCTATTATAGCTCCCTTTATTCTAATCTGGGCATAGGTTTCGAATTTAATATTTTTTGTAATATCAAACTTATCTATACTATCTATTAAACCCAGTATTCCATAGCCTAATAGGTCTTCATATTCAATCTTGCTCCCATAAAAATTATACATTCTTCCGGAGACTATTTTTACTAGATCTATATAATATTCTATTATAGCCTTTTTAACTTCTTTATCTTTTGTTTTTGTATATTTAGTCCATAAGTTGTCTATATCCATCCTGCATCCCCCCATGGAAATCATATTGTTTTTTCTCCATGGCCAATGGTTCTAACATATAAGGAGCCATTTGTTGAATCCAGCACTATTGTCCTTCCAAAGTTGCCGCCTGTATCTTCAGAAACTATCCGAATATTTAACTCTTTTAATTTTTCCTTAGTTGCTACTACATTTCTTTCTCCAATTTTTAACATATGATTATTGGAATTAAAATTAAACATTTGGGCCCCACCAGCTATTTTTGCAACTAAGTTGTTTTTATTTGCTCCGATTGCTACCATAGATTTTATCAGTTCTTCTATACCTGTGTCTGCAAATTTAGCTTTATTATCATTATTTTTTATTTCTTTACTGGAAGGCAACATAATATGAGCTAGTCCTGCAATTTTATTGACTCCATCGTATAAAGTTATACCCACACAAGAGCCTAATCCCAAGGTAGTTAATTGATCAGGAGCTTTTGTCACATTTAGATCTGCCATTCCAACTTTTATAGTGTTTCTTACCATACTAATTTACCCCTAATGCAGTTAATATTTTATCAAAAGATGATAAGTTAGGAAGGAAAAATAAATTTCCTGTTACTAAATTTTGATTTTCTTCAAAGGTGGTCTCTATCATTAAAGCATGATCTGCAATATGTCCATATTGAATGGCAGGAACACTAAGTATGGCCCCAGCCATATCTATAGAAATAGATGGTACTGAAATTACAATCTTTAGCCCAGTAAGGGATGACAAGGAATTAGCATAAGATGAAGCTAAAATATTTCCTACTTCTGAAATAGCTGATATATCCATTTCGTCTAGTTCACTATTTTTCTTTTCCCTATTAAATAACATATTAGTAAGATTAATTGCAGAATCCATGTCCAAAGCAAACATCATATTCCCTACTAAATCTTCAGTTAACTCAAAATATATTCCTACTACTAAATTTTCTTCTCCCCCTAGAACTTCTGCAACTTCTTTAAATTCAAGTATACGAACATTAGGAACATCCATATCAACCCGTTTTGATATCATACTGGCTAATGCAGTTGCAGCATTTCCTGCTCCAATATTTCCTAATTCTTTAAGTATATCAATCATAAAATGGTTTAGGTTTTCAACATCTAACATGATTTCACTCCTAGTTTTCTAAAACCTTTGATAGTTCTAATAAGATTATTAACCTATCTTTTGTCTTACCGATCCCATATATATATGAGAGGTTATTATTCTCATTAGAGGGCACCTCATCAATATCTTCTTCATGAATTTCAATGACTTCAGAAGATGAATCAACAATTAAACCAGCAACGATATCTTCGTTTGTCACAACAATTATTCTTGAGTTTTTGTCTATTTCCTTTAAGCTCATATTAAGTTTCTGTCTTAAGTCAATTAATGGTATTACTTCACCCCTTAAGTTTATAACTCCCTTCAGATACTTGGGACCATTTGGTATTCTCGTAGCTTTCAGCATTTTCTCTATAGAAATAACGTTGTCTATCGGAATACCATAATACTCCTTATCTAGTGTGAAAATAACATACTTATTATCTATTGCAGATGACATGTCAATGCCTCCTTTATATTAGGGAATTTACATCTAGTATTAAAGAAATATTTCCATTGCCAAGTATAGTCGCACCAGATAGATATTTTATTCCGGATAAATATTTACCTAGACTCTTTATTACAATCTCCTGTTGGCCAATTAAACTGTCTACAATTAGGCCAGCTTGCTTATCACCTTTATTCACTACAACAACAACTAAGTCTTCATCACCATCTTCTTCTGGAATTTCTAATAGGTTTTTCAGTCTAAGTATTGGTATGGTTTTTCCTCTATATAGTGCTATTTCTTGACCTTGGACATCTCTTATGTCACTACTGGATATATTAATTATTTCTGAAACAGAGCTTAGAGGTAAGGCATAAATCTCTTGGCTTAATTTAATCAATAGAGCTTGTATAATTGCTAAAGTTAAAGGAATTCTAATAACAAATTTTGTCCCCTTATCCTTAACACTTTCCACCTCAACACTACCATTTATGGACTCTATTTTACTTTTAACTACATCCAGTCCTACTCCTCTACCTGACAAATCCGAAACCTTGTCTGCCGTACTAAATCCTGGAAGAAATAATAAG
>JAAYQJ010000188.1 GCA_012519355.1 Tissierellia bacterium
AGTTGCGAAACTGCGGAAAATGACCTAACCCGATTTATGCGACCAAAGGGAGCAATAAATCGTTGGTAGGTCAAACGCAATGAGCACCAAATTCTTGCGACCAAAGGGAGCAAAAGAATTTGAGTTGAGAAACTGCGGAAAATGAGCTTACTTAAACCACCTTACCTTAGAAAAAAATAATTTATATAAAATAGGAGGAAAGCGAATGAGAAGATGGTTATTTACTTCTGAATCAGTTACAGAAGGACACCCAGACAAGGTATGTGATCAGATTTCTGATGCCATACTTGATGCAATATTAGAAAAGGACCCAGAGGCTAGAGTTGCCTGCGAAACTACAGCTACTACAGGTATGGTACTTGTAGTAGGTGAAATTACAACAGATTGCTATGTTGACATACCTAAAATAGCAAGGGAAACAATAGAAGAAATAGGATATACAAGGGCAAAATATGGTTTTGACGCAGATACTTGTGCAGTTCTAACTTCTATAAATGAGCAATCTCCTGACATTGCCATGGGAGTAGATAAGGCATTGGAGCTTAAAACTGCCTCTGGTGATGAACTTGACACCATTGGTGCAGGAGACCAAGGCATGATGTTTGGCTTTGCATGTAATGAAACACCAGAACTAATGCCCCTGCCAATATCCTTAGCCCATAAACTAGCTAGGAGATTAGCAGAAGTAAGGAAAAAAGGCATATTAGACTATTTAAGACCAGATGGTAAAACACAAGTAACAGTAGAGTATGTAGATGACAAACCAGTAAGAATAGAAAATGTAGTAGTATCAGCCCAACATAAACCAAGTGTTGAATTGGAAACAATTAGGGAAGATATAATAAAACATGTTATAATGGAAGTAATCCCACAAGACTTATTAGATGAAAATACAAAGTACTATGTGAACCCAACAGGTAGATTTGTAATTGGGGGACCAATGGGAGATGCTGGTTTAACAGGTAGAAAGATTATAGTAGATACCTATGGTGGCTATGCAAGACATGGTGGTGGAGCCTTCTCAGGTAAGGATCCAACAAAGGTAGACAGGTCAGCAGCCTATGCAGCTAGATATGTGGCTAAAAACATTGTAGCAGCAGGACTTGCAGATAAATGCGAAGTTGGTTTAGCCTATGCCATAGGAGTAGCAAGACCTCTATCTATTTATATTGATACCTTTGGTACTGGAAAAATATCCGAAGAAGAAATCAAGGATTTAGTAACTAAACATTTCGATTTAAGACCAGCAGCCATAATCAGAGACTTAGACTTAAAAAGACCAATATATAAACAATTAGCAGCCTATGGACATTTCGGTAGAGAAGATTTAGATTTACCATGGGAGAAATTAGACAAGGTAGAATTACTAAGGAGATAATTCCTTAGTAATTCTACTCTAATCACTATTAACTATTAACTAACTTTGGGGTGAGAGGAAATGGAATTAGAGGGTATTATAGAAGAAATACGGTTTAGAAACGAAGAAAATGGCTATACAGTAGCAATACTAAATACTTCTGATGGCCCAGTTACCATAGTTGGACATACTCCCTTCCTATATTTAGACGAAAAGGTAAGGGTTGAAGGAGAATGGGTCTACCACCCTACCTATGGAGAACAATTATCCTTTACCAATATAACTACAATCCTACCCTCTACAATAACAGGTATAGAAAACTACCTTTCCTCAGGCCTTATCCCCTATATAGGACCTAAAACAGCTAAAAAGATAGTGGAAAGATTTGGATTAGATTCTTTAGACATTATTCAATATTATCCTGAAAGATTGAAAGAAATCCCCGGCATTGGGGATAAAAAACTTGAAAAGATAGTTGAAG
>JAAYQJ010000189.1 GCA_012519355.1 Tissierellia bacterium
CCTTAACCATTTCAGTTTCTTGTTTTTCTTCTACTTCTTTTTCTGACCAGTAGTAGCCATATAGGTTTTGTACCCATTCAAAGTAGGAAACTGTAACTCCACCTGCATTAGTTAAAATATCTGGAGTAACTGTTATTCCTCTTTCTTTTAATACTACGTCCCCACCTGGAGTAATAGGTCCATTTGCTGCTTCACAAATTAATTTAGCCTTAACAACTTTAGCTACATCTTCAGTAATAGCATTTTCTAAAGCTGCAGGAATTAATATATCAACATCAAGTTTCCAGAAGTCATCTAGTGATATCTTTTCAGCCTTTGGATAGTCTACTAAATTCCTGTGCTCATTGAAATAAACTAACATATCATCGAAATCTAAACCTTCTTCATTGTATAGGGCATAAGTTCCAACTGATGGTGCCCATTCTGCTAATGCAACTATTGTTGCACCTTGTTTTTGAACATTTTTAACTGTGTATCTACCAACATTACCAAATCCTTGAATAGCAACTCTTGATTTAGTTATGTCTATACCAAGTTCTCTAGCAGCTTCTCTAGCTATAACGGAAACTCCAAAGCCAGTAGCTTCGTTTCTTCCTTCAGATCCACCCCATACAACTGGTTTACCAGTAATAACTCCTAATGCATCATGGCCAGTTAATTTGATATATTCGTCAACCATCCAAGCCATAATTTGTCCGTTTGAGCCAACATCTGGAGCAGGTATGTCGATTTTTTCACCTAGGTATTTATGAAGTCCTTGAACGTATCCTCTTGATAGTCTTTCTAATTCCCCTTGTGATAATTGTAGTGGGTCACAAGTAATTCCACCTTTTGCTCCACCGTAAGGTACTCCCATAACTCCACATTTGAATGTCATCCAAATTGATAGAGCCTTTACTTCATCTGGGTTTACTCCTGGATGGAATCTAATTCCGCCTTTACCAGGTCCAATAGCTGTATTGTGAGCAGCCCTGTAGCCCTTAAATACCTTTAATGTTCCGTCATCCATCTTCACTGGAATTGAGATTTCGATTATTCTTTGTGGTTCTTTAAGCAGTTCATACACATCGTTTCCAAGGTTCAATGCATCGCAAGCTTTTTTAACTTGCATTTGTGCACTTTCCAATGGATTTAAATTTTCTTTTGACATTGTACAAAACCTCCCCATAAACTTAGCAAAAATATTGCTAGTTATTTATCATTTTAATGAAATTATAACATAAGGATTTTTCTTTGTAAACCTTTCAGAAACTTTGAAATATTCACAATTAGCGGTCAAAGACCGCTAATTGTCAATAATATATTAAGCTCCTTGTCCTAAACTCCTAAGACTTTCAACTATATCGTCTACATTGTCTAAGGCTTCTATAAGTTCAGGTATTACATCATATAAGTCTCCTACAATTCCAAAATCAGCTACCTTAAATATTGGGGCATCTGGATCTTTATTTATAGCCACTATAACCTTTGATTCTTGCATACCTGCTAAGTGTTGGATGGCTCCAGATATACCACAGGCTATATAAAGGGTTGGTCTAACGGTCTTTCCTGTTTGACCTACCTGGTGGCTTTGTTCAATCCATCCAGCATCTACTGTAGCACGGGAGGCTCCTACTACAGCCCCTAGTTTATCTGCTAATTCTTTTATTAATTTAAATCCTTCTGGATTACCAAGTCCCCTACCGCCAGATACTATTATCTTAGCATCTTCTAAGGCAACTTGAGCCTTTGCTGCCTTTACTACTTCCACAACCTTAGCCTTAATATCTTTTTCTACTAGGTCAGGATGGAATTTAACTATCTCACCTTTTCTATTTTCATCATATTTAGCCTTTTCCATAACTCCAGGTCTAACTGTAGCCATTTGTGGCCTATGGTCTGGGCAAATAATAGTTGCCATTAAGTTACCACCAAAGGCAGGACGGGTTTGCATTAGTCTCCTATTTTCCAAGTCTACGTCTAGTTTAGTACAGTCAGCTGTCAGCCCTGTGTGGACCCTAGCAGATATTCTAGGTCCTAAATCCCTACCTAAATTAGTAGCACCTAAGAGGATTATTTCAGGTTTTCTCTCTTTTATTAAGTCATAAATCACTTTAGTATAAGCTTCAGTAGTATATATATCTAGTAGGTCATGGTCTCCATAAAGGACTTCATCTGCCCCAAATTTTATTAGTCTTTCAGCTATGTCATCCACATTATGACCTAATAAAACAGCACTAAGAGGTACATTTAAGGCATCAGCTATTTTCCTACCTTCACCAAGTAATTCTATTGCTACATTTAACAGGTTTCCTTGTCTTTGCTCTGCAAATACCCAAACTCCCCTGTATTGATTTACATCTACGCTACCTGCCCTTCTTTTCTCCTCTTCCTTTTCAATTGCATCTACTGGACAAGCCTCTATACATTGACCGCAAGCAGTACATTTTTCATTTATTATAGCCTTTTTATCTTTCATATCAATAGCTTCAAAGGGGCATACTCTAACGCATTTCCCACAGCCAATACATTTCAATTCTATAACTTTTACAGCCATTTATTTCTCCTCCTTATCCCAATTTTTATTTTATACAAGATGCTTTTCTCTTAATCTAAGGACTAGTTTCTTAACTGATTCCTTATGATCACCTTGGAATATTTCTCCCTGTCCTGTTCTTCCTGATGGTGTAAAGGACCTATTTACTTGGGTTGGAGAACCTTCTAATCCAACATTATCAAAATCTGCATTTATATCCTTAGCTGATACTAGTCTAACCTTATCCCCTTTGTAAGCATCATATACTCCCCTTATGGATGGATATCTAGGTTGGTTTGATTCCTTAATAGCTGTTAAAAGTACGGGCATTTCTGATTCAATTACAAAATATCCATCTTCCAAGGCCCTTTTTGCTATAACCTTATTTCCTTCAATCTTTAATTCCTCTACATATGTTATCTGTGGTAAACCTAAGTGTTCTGCTATTTGAGGACCAACTTGAGCAGTATCTCCGTCTATAGCCTGTCTACCGCAGAAGATAATACTATAATCTCCTATATGTTTAATTCCAGCTGCTAGGGCTGTTGAAGTTGCCCAGGTATCAGAACCTGCAAAGGCCCTATCTGTTAGTAGTATCCCCTCGTCTGCACCCATGGCGATGGCTTCCCTTAAAGCTGCATCTGCTTGAGGAGGCCCCATAGATAATACAATAACTTTAACATCCTCATACTGGTCTTTAATCCTTAATGCTTCTTCTAAGGCATTCCTATCATCTGGGTTAATAATACTTGGTACCCCATCACGAATAAGGGTTCCACGTACTGGATCTATTCTAACTTCATTAGTATTCGGTACTTGCTTTATACATACAATAATATTCATATCTATCCCCCTCACCATTATTTTAATACTGCAGCTGCTATAACCATTTGTTGAACTTGAGAAGTTCCTTCGTATATTTCAGTAATTTTCGCATCTCTCATCATTCTTTCCATTGGATAATCCTTTGTGTATCCATATCCACCAAATAATTGGACACATTTAGTAGTAACATTCATGGCACATTCTGAAGCATATAGTTTGGCCATGGCTGCCTCCTTACCGTAAGGTAAACCACTGGATTTATTGAAAGCTGCCCTATAAACTAAGAGTCTAGCTGCATCTATTTCAGTTGCCATATCTGCTATCATCCATTGTAGACCTTGGAATTTGGATATTGGCCTACCGAATTGTTGTCTTTCCTTTACATATTTAATAGTCTCTTCTAAGGCGCCAGCTGCAATTCCAAGAGCTTGGGCTGCAATTCCGATTCTTCCACCGTCTAGAGTAGACATGGCAATTTTAAAACCTTCCCCTTCTTTACCTAATAGGTTTTCCTTTGGAACTATACAATTTTGGAATATTAATTCTGCAGTGGAGGAAGCTCTGATTCCCATTTTTTCTTCTATTTTTCCTATACTGAATCCTGGAAAATCCTTTTCTACAATAAATGCTGAAATCCCCCTAGTCCCTTTAGCCTTGTCTGTCATGGCAAATATAATGTAAACATCTGATTCTCCACCGTTGGTTATGAAAATTTTAGTACCATTTAAAATATAGTTTTCTCCATCTAATACAGCAGTAGTCTGTTGGCTTGCTGCGTCTGTACCAGCATTAGGTTCTGTTAAACCAAAGGCTCCTAAATATTCTCCCTTTGCCAATGGAACCAGATACTTTTGTTTTTGCTCCTCCGTCCCATATTTATAAATTGGCCAGCATGCTAGGGAGGTATGGGCTGATAATATTACCCCTGTTGTAGCACAAGACTTTGATAATTCCTCTACAGCTATTGCATAGGCCAAATCGTCTCCACCTGCTCCACCATATTCCGCAGGAAAGGGTATTCCCATCATATTATACTTAGCCATTTTTTCTACTGTCTCCCTTGGAAATCTCTCTGTTTTATCAATTTCTGCAGCTATGGGTTTTACCTCATTTTCTGTGAACTCTCTCATGATGTTTCTTACCATCAATTGCTCTTTACTCAAATTGAAATCCATCTAGTATCCCCTCCTCAATTTATTGGTATCCCTTTATTTTCATTATAATCTATAATTGTTAAATTTTCCACAAATATTGTTAAAAAAATATCCATAATCAAAAAATCATACTAGTCAAACAATTTGACTAGTATGATTAATAAGTAATTTCTAATTATTCAAAAAAAACCTAAATTTCCATTCTCTCTTTTAGGAAGTATGAAAGTATAAATAGACTTTCATTTAAACGAACATTTTCAACTACAATATGTTCTGGGACTTCTAAATCAGTAGGAGCAAAATTCCAGATTCCCTTTACTCCTGCCTTTACAAAAACATCTGCCAACTCCTGAGCGCTTTCCCTTGGAGATGTAATAATTCCAATATCAATATCATGTTCTTTAATGAAGTCAATCATGATGTCAACATCTCTAATCTCAATATCCCTAATCCTTAAACCTATTAACTTTGGATTCTTATCAAATAAGGATAACACCTTAAAGCCTGCATCTTCGAAACCCTTATAATTGGCAATAGCCTGACCAAGATTTCCTGCACCAGCTATTACTGCCTTATAGATAGTTTCTAGACCTAGGATTTTCCCTAATTCAGCATGTAATTCCTCTACATTATACCCATATCCCTGTTGGCCAAATCCCCCAAAGTTATTCAAGTCTTGTCTGATTTGAGAAGCAGTAAATCCTGTAAGCTTACTTAATTCTTGAGATGAGATCCTATTGATTCCTTTATTCATTAAGTCTCCAAGATATCTATAGTACTTAGGTAATCGCCTGATGACTGTTATTGAAATCTTATTTTCTTTCTCATACCTTAAGTCTTTATCCACTTTCGCATACACCACCCATTTTATTTTACTGTATATTATAACATCATGATACTTTCATGTCAATTTTTTTCTATTTTTTGAAACAATTATTGAATATTATATTTCCTTTGAGACAAACTAAGACCGGAAGGAGTGATTGCTATAGCCAGTATAGAACAACTAAGAAAAGTAGCCTTATATTGTGATAAATACGACCCGTATAGAACAGAGTTTTCCTCTTCTGCCCGTTCCTATGAAGATAGGTATGAAAACTGTGTAAACTGTAATCACTACGATAAAGAAGGGAAATGTACTCTAAATTTAATTGATCCAATACTAACATCCATGGCAATGGAACTAAATTTAAAATCTTAAAATACTCCTTTTAGTAAGGAGTATTTTAAGTTAAAAAGATATTCCGTCTACATACAAGGATTTTGTCCAAAGAAACTTACTTAAATGAATCCTTATTTCATCGTCTCTAGCATTTAGCCACTTCAATACATATACGCTAATGTCCCCTACCTTATAATGGTTAAAGGAATCTTCATGACTTGGCTTTCCCATCTCTACTGATGGTTGGAAAGTTTGGCATCAGCCACCACCAATTCTCTTTGCAATGACCTGAATTGTGTTATCAATAGAATTGGATTTAATGAATTCTTCAGCTTTTTTATCAATATTGATAACCATATTTCTCCCCCATTATATCTTTTTTATATTATACCACACCGGGGTACGGAGTACAAGAAAAAAGTGAAATTTTAATCAGTTTTTGATACAATATTATTAATATAATTTAGGGGGAAAAGAAATGTTAGTCCTTTCATGTAGCAATTTAAGAAAAACTTATATAGTAGATACAATTTTAGATGGTATTAGTTTTACTGTAGAAAATGGAGATAAGATTGGAGTCATTGGACTTAATGGGTCAGGTAAAACTACCCTTTTTAATATTTTATCTGGGGAAGTAGAGCAGGATAGTGGAGAAATTTATATACAAAAGGATATAAAAATAGGCTATTTGAAACAGCATACTAAAATTGAAAGTAATAAGACAATTTTTGATGAATGCTTAGAAGTCTTAACTCCCCTATTAAATATGGAAAAGGAGTTAGGAGGCTTAGAGGAAAAAATCTCTTTAGAAAGCCAAAAAGGTGAAACCAATAAACTTAAGAGCTTAATGGATGAATATGCCCATTTATCTGAGAAATTTCTTGCTCTAAATGGCTATGGATATAAGTCTGAAATTAAGGGAGTTTTAAAAGGCCTAGGTTTTTCTGAAGATGATTTTGATAAGGAGGTAAATATCCTAAGTGGTGGGCAAAAATCTAGATTGTCCTTGGCTAAGCTCCTATTAGAAAAGCCAGATATCCTTTTATTAGACGAGCCTACTAACCACCTGGATATAGATGCTATAGGTTGGTTAGAGAAGTTTTTAAAGGAATATAAGGGGGCTGCCTTAATTATATCCCACGATAGGTACTTCTTAGACAATGTAGTAAACCGAATTTTCCACATAGAAAACCTAAAAATGAAGATATACAATGCCAATTATACCGAATTCATGGCAAGACGTAAAAAAGACCTGGAAATCTACAAAAAACACTTTGAAGACCAACAAAGAGAAATAAAAAGACAGGAAGAAATCATTGCCAGGTTTAAATCCTATGGTGGGGAAAAATACCATAGATTAGCTCAAAGTAGGCAAAAACTATTGGATAAAATGAAGGTACTGACTAAACCTACTGATACTATGAAGGCCAAAATCAGGTTCGAGCCTAAGATAAAGTCTGGTAGAGATGTATTGAAGGTAGAAAAGCTTGGCAAGAGTTTTGGTGATTTAAAATTATTGGAGGATATTAACTTCAATATATATAGGGGAGAAAAAGTAGGACTTATTGGGGCCAATGGTATTGGTAAAACTACCCTATTTAAAATAGTCTTAAACCAAA
>JAAYQJ010000190.1 GCA_012519355.1 Tissierellia bacterium
ATATGGAATTTCTCCATCATTGCTTCCATTGATTTAGAGCTTGCTTCATTTATACCTTGTGCTTTCATTGAAGAATCAATGACTATTTCACCATCATCAACAGCCAATTTAATCTCATCTGCTAATTTACTTAATACTATGGAGCCTTTTTCCGCATCTTCAGCTTGTCCCATAGATGCATCTGCCAACTCTTCTACTGTTTTTGCAACATCATTGATGGCTTGTGATGTATCTTGGGTTGCATTTGATAAACTATTGGTATTGGTAACTATATTTTCAGTTGTTTCTTCTATGGCTCTTATTACGGTTTTCATTTCCTGCCTTAAGGTCTGTGTAGCTCTAAAAATATCGCCCGTTTCATCCTTTCGATTTAATAGAGCTTTTAATTCATCCGTTATTTCAATATCCCTTAAGTCCAATTCTGCAGTAGTATTTAGTATATCAGTTGCTAATACTATAGGTTTTGATATTTGTTTTCCAGTAAATATTGAATAAATTACTGCTAATACTGAAGCTCCTAGTATTACACCTATTATAACATTTACGGTCTAACCAAGCACTGGCTATTCAATTCTTTCACCTAGAGCATTTTCAAGATATAGATCTTTTAAATTCCAAAACTCTTTAAACTCCTTATATTTCTTAATTGCATAGGTATTATCTCTATTCCCAGTCTTTATTGCCCTTATTAAGATATTTTTTGGAGTATGTTCCATATCTATAAATTCAAGTAACTGGACTTGATAACCTAAGATTTCTAACACATTAGCCCTTAGGCTATCAGTTACTAAGGAAGCTAGCTTTTCTTTTATAATCCCATGGGTCAACATAGGCTCAAGTACTGGGTTATAAATCTTGTCAAAAAATTCGTGTTGACAACATGGAACTGAAAGGATTACCTGAGCATCCCAATTTACAGCTTTCACTAAGGCTGCATCTGTAGCTGTATCACAGGCATGAAGGGTCACTACCATGTCAACTTCTTTAACTCCTTCAAAGTCCTTAATATCTCCATGTTTAAATTTTAATTTCTCGTAATTTAAATCTCCAGCTACTCGATTACAAAAATTGATTACATCTTCCTTTAAATCAAGACCAATAATATTTACATCTAAGTTTAATATAGTCACCAAGTAATAATAGAGGGCAAAGGTTAGATAAGATTTCCCACAACCAAAGTCGATAATATTCAAACTCCTATTTTTATCTAGATGGGGTATAACATCTGCTACAA
The DNA here is from genome assembly GCA_012519355.1 of Tissierellia bacterium. Lineage (GTDB taxonomy): Bacteria > Bacillota > Clostridia > Tissierellales > Tissierellaceae > JAAYFT01. Next base: position 1,235 of record JAAYQJ010000190.1, read on the forward strand.
GCTCTAGAAACCTATTAATCTGCCTAAATTTATCATATTTTTTTGCCAAGACCTTACCTTTAGCATTCATAATGCCAAGTCTTACAAAAAAATCTATTGGCTTTCCTTCTTCTAATATATATAGTTTTTTTCTATTATGGGATAGGTCAATACTTTCTCTTGTAGGATTCTTTTTTAATATGCTTACCTTTCCTTTTTTGCTAATTAAGATTTGATAATCTGCTTCAGTAGTAAATACCATTCCCTGTCTAAAAGTCTCTCTTAATAGGTTTTCCACTTCATCAACTGATTCTAAGGGGTTCAAATTTTTATGTAAGACCTTTGTAGGATATTCATAAGTGAATTGAAACTTTAGCTCATCCTTAATTAAAACTGGTTTCATATTAACTTTTGTAAAATCATCCACATTCTTTTTTCTTAAATTACTAAATACACCATATATGAATGTTTCATTTTCTATTATTTCTGAGAACAAATTTAAAACTTCTTCCATTTCTAATCTCCTTATACAATAATCATATACCATATATCCTTTATCGCTTTAATTCGTCATTTGTTTACAAAATATTATTAGCCCCTAAAGATTCCTTTAATCTATATATCAATAAGTTTTCTATTCCCATATGATTTTTTTTAATACTTCTCCAATACTATCATTAAAGGTTAAAAAAGCCCTGTGATCATAGGGTGTCTCCGATTTGTTTATTAGTATTAATTTATTTCCTCTATAATATCCAATAAGTCCTGCAGCTGGGTATACAGTTAATGACGTCCCCCCTACAATTAATACATCTGCATTTCTGATATAGTCCACTGATTTATTCAATATGTCCATATCTAGGCTTTCCTCATAGAGTACTACATCTGGCTTTACGGTTCCACCACACCTATCACATTTAGGTATTGATGGGGAGTCTAGTATATATTCTAAGCTGAAAAATTTATTACATCCTATACAATAATTCCTATGGATTGACCCATGAAGCTCTAATACCTTTTTAGAGCCTGCCATCTGGTGTAATCCATCTATATTTTGGGTAATTACAGCTTTTAATTTTCCCCTTTTCTCCAAGTCTGCCAAGGCTATATGGGCAGGATTTGGTTTAGCATGAGCATAAATCATCTTAGTCTTGTAAAACTCAAAGAAGTCCTCTGTATCTCTTATAAAACAAGTATGGCTCAACATGTATTCAGGCGGATATTTAGTATTCTTTGATGTGGTATAGAGCCCAGTGCTAGACCTGAAATCTGGAATATTGCTTTCAGTAGAGACGCCTGCACCACCAAAAAAAACAATATTATCACTAGCATCAATAAGTGATTTTAACTTTTCTATTGTCATATTATTCCTCCTTAAAACCAACCAATAACTCTAACTAATCTATTTTAAGATTCTCATTCTGTACGAATTCATTGCAGTTTCACCAAGTTTATCAATTAGTTTCCCATTGGTATAAAAACCTATTACTGCACCAACACCTGGTAACATTTGGGCTAGCTTAGCTAAGTCTATATAATCCCTATACTCCTGCTGGAAGGTTCTCCAATCAAATTGATTCATACTTACTGGTAAATTCTTAGAGTATTCTTCCCAGTTTTCCATTTTTGTAAAGACCTCATTCATTCTTTCCTGGCTAGAAAAAGCTAGTTGAAAAATATTTAATATATACAATCTCTCCCTAAAGTCTCTAATATTAAAACCATAAATAGATGCTATCTCATAAAGGAGTTTTATCTTAATACCTAATAAAAGGGAAAAGTCCGCCAAACCCATTAAAAATCCCCCATCCCCTGTACCTGCACCCTCAATCATGGCAGCTCTTTTATAGGATTTTAATTTTTTTCTAACCAGCCTTTCCCTTTCCACTAAGGTCATATTTGGATAAGTTTTATTAGTCATATATTGGGAGCCTGCTAATACAAGTTTTACCAT
>JAAYQJ010000191.1 GCA_012519355.1 Tissierellia bacterium
CCACATCCTGTAGGTTAACATTAATAATGGAAATTCCTAAGTCATATAGGTTTACAAGGTCAATTAGGTTTTCTCTAATATCATTTATTATCTTAGTCCTACCGTCTGTTAAGGCTTCATCTACTGTGGAACTACCTATAACAGTCCTCAAGGATGAAGAGGCCGCATTGTATAAAATAGTCCTAGGATCAGATGTGTTATATAAAAAGGCTACAGGGTCTACGATTTTCCACTGGACTTCTAAGTCTGCTAGAATAATATTTTCATCTCCCGTTATCATCTTTGATTCGTACTCATTTACAATAGTCTGGTCTCCAACTTCCTTATAGCCTATTGTAAGGGAAAAAGTCTCCTTAGAAAGCTTATGTACCTTTTGTATTGGATAAGGTAGTTTGAACTTTAAACCAGATTCAATAATTTCATCACTTGGTTTACCAAAGGTAGTAAGGACTGCGAACTCAGTTTGGTCAACTGTATAAAAACTGCTACCCAAAATAATTACAACAAGGAATATCCCTATTACAAGCCAAAGAATCTTTGGATTGATGTTAATATTACGAGATTTTTTTTCATCCATATAAATTACATTTTCATCTTCCTGCTTTCTTTTCTTTATTCTTCTTATTATTTCTTGGGCTGCTATAATAGCCGCACCTAAAATTATTACTACAAAATACTTCAATAAAATTCCCCCCTTAATTTTTCTCTGCAATTACTTATACCCGGAGTTGCTATATTATTAACAATTTTTAATATATAATATATATTTATTTTCCCCTACATGGGGAATATAAAAAATAGTCTAATTATACGAGGTGATATGATGAAATCCATAGAAATTATGGTTGAAGAACATGAGAATATTAGGAGGATGCTTAAGGTAATTAGAAAGCTTTGCTATAAACTGATGACAGAGCCTAATTATGATATATCAGATTTCCCTAAGATCATAGATTTTGTAAGGAACTATGCTGATAAACACCATCATGGTAAAGAAGAAGATATCTTGTTTGCTACCATGAACAGGGAAATTGAGAAACTAGCAAAGTCAGGTGCCATTACCGGCATGTATATTGAACATGATAATGGGAGACTATACATGACTAATCTAGAAAAAGCCCTAGAGGAATACAAAAAGGGCAATGATGAAGCTAGGCTTGATATTATAGCCAATTCCATTTCCTATACAGATTTGTTAGATAGGCATATAGAGAAGGAAAATACTGCCATGTATAAGTTCGCAGAAAAAATGCTAAGTGAAAGTGTAAAATCAACAGTAGATGCTGAATGTCAAAGCATAGAAGACAAGGCTACTGACATAGGACTTCAAGAAAAGTATATAAAATTACTTGAGGAATTGGAAGAGAAATACCTATAAGTAGTGTATAAAGTAATCATAAGGTGACCTGTGTAATATAAATATATTACTTTGGTCACCTTTATTGTTTTTTGTATTGACATTTGGAAAATTTTGGTGTACTATCCACTTAGTACTCTGGTACAAATATATAAAGCAAAAGGGGGATAATATGAAAAAACTTAGTTTAAGGACTAAATCAATTTCCTTAGTCCTATTAGTAACATTAATATCAACATTTTTATTTTCCAGCGTAAGTTTTAGCATTTCCTATGCTGAAACAAGCGATTTAGAAGTTGGAGAGACATATTTTGGTTTCAAATTAGTGGAAGAGAGGAACTTGGAAGAATTAAATTCTATAGGCAGGGTATTCTACCATGAAAAAAGTGGAGCTAGATTGTTCCAAATAGAAAATGATGATCAAAACAAGTCCTTTTCTATTAGCTTTAGAACTCCTGTAGATAACAATAAGGGGATTCCACATATTTTAGAACATGTATTGCTAACTGCAGGTTCAGAAAAATATCCAGTAAAACAACTTTTCTTTGAAATTTTGAAAGGTTCTCTAACCAAAAATATTAATGGTTTTACTTCACCTGATAAGACCACTTATATATTTTCAAGTATGAATGATAAAGAATTTGATGATTTAATGGATATTTATTTAAGCCTAGTATTTAACCCTGCATTTTATAAGGATGAAAAATCCTTTAAGGTAGATGGATGGCATTATAAAATTGAAGATAAGGATGGACCATTAGAATATAATGGGGTTGTATATAATGAAATGAAGGGATCCTTATCCTCTCCTGATACCTTACTTTATTATTCTATACTGAAAAGCTTGTATCCTGATACTAACTATGCCTATGAGTTTGGTGGAAATCCATCAGAGATACCCGATTTAACCTTTGAAGAATTAAAGAATTTCTATGATAAATACTACCATCCTTCAAATTCCTATATATACCTATATGGTGATATGGATATATTGGAAAAATTAGACTTTATAGATGAAAATTATTTAAGCAAGTTTGATGGAATAGATGTTGATTCTAAGCTAATATCTCAAGAAGCCTTCAAAAAAAGAAGAGATGTTACAGTAGAATATCCTATTGGTATGGAGGAGTCTGAAGAAGGTAAGTCATCGGTAAGTTTAAACTTTGCTGTTGATGGTGAAAACAGGATAGACACTTGGACATCTTTTAATGTCCTAACTTATATGCTATTTAATAATCCTGCTTCTCCTGTAGTTCAAAAACTAAACAGTGAAGGCTTCTATAATATTAGTGGTGGCTTTTCACCTACATTTTTACAACCCTTCCTATCTATAACTGCTAGAAATATTAATCCGGATATGAAGGAAAAATTCGTAGACATCGTACTGTCTTCCTTGGAAGATATTGTTGAAAATGGAATAGATAAAAACCTTATTAAATCAACATTAAACAGTGTGGAACTGGAACTAAGGCAACAATATGCCAGAGATATAAACACAGGCATTATGTATGGGGAATTAGTCATGTTAAATTGGCTATATGATAAGGATCCCTTTGCAGGCTTAAGCATTGGAGAAAGCTTTTCAAAGTTGAATATAGCCATTGATGAACCCTACTTTGAAGAGTTAATTAAAGAATATATCTTAGATAATGATCATAGTTCCCTAGTCCTTCTTAAGCCAAGAAAAGGCTTGATGGAGGAAAGACTTGCTGCGGAAGCAGAAAAACTAGAAGAAATTAAAAAATCTTTAACAGATGAAGAATTAGAAAAACTTATAAAGGATTATATTGAATTTACAGTATGGAATAATAGCCCTAACTCTGAAGAAGCATTGAGCACAATACCCACCCTGTCCTTAGAGGATTTAAGGCCAAATATAGAAGAAATACCTACTATAGTAAGAAATTATTATGGAATTAAGGTTTTACACCATCCTCTGTTTACCAATGGTGTTGGTAAAATAAACCTATATTTTGATGCTTCTACTGTAAGACAGGAACAAATTCCTTATATAAATTTATTAGCTATGGTATTAGGAAATTTAAGCACTAAGAATTATCACTATACTGAGCTTCCTATTGAAAAAGCTATGTACACCGGTGGAATTTATTATAATACAAGGGTGTTTAATAAGCCCGGTTCAAATGATGAATATTATCCTAAGCTAGTTGTTTCATCTATGGCTACGGAAGATAATATTTCTAATATGCTTAAATTAATTGGCGAGGAGATAAAGAATACTAAATTTGATGATAAGGAAAGGTTGAGACAACTTATTTCAGTCATAAAGGGTAATCTTGAAGCTGAATTAATCGGTGGTCCTATAAATATGGGGGCAATTAGGAATATCTCATATTTCTCACCATCAGAAAAATATCTTGATACTTTAACAGGTTTTTCATATTATGATTTCATTGCAGACTTAGATAAAAATTTTGATGACAAATATGAAAATATTGTAAAGAACCTAGACTATGTGAAAAAGGCCATATTTAATAGGAAAAATCTAGTAATAAGCATTACTGGAGAAAATGAGACTTATAAAGCCTTTGAGAAAAATTTCTTTAGCCTAACTAATTCTATTGGAAGTATGGTACTTCCTAGTCAAAAATACAAGTTTGATTTTGATGTTAAAAATGAAGCCTTTGCTGCCCCAATGGATATCCTATATAATTTTGCAGCCTTTGATTTAACAGAACTTGGCTATGAATATACTGGTAAAATGGAAGTTTTAAACAACCTCTTACAGTTGGATTACTTGTTTAATGAGCTCCGTATTAAGGGTGGGGCCTATGGAGCCATATCTGCCATACTAAATGAAAATAGCTTTATCCTAATTAGCTATATGGACCCTAACTTAAGGGAGACCTATGATGTTTATAAGGGTCTTGTTGACTATCTCAAGAACTTTAACTTAAGTGAAGAAGACTTCGAAAAATACATCATATCTTCCCTGGCCCAATACTATATGCCTGTATCTAATATGGCAAAGGGAGATTTAGGAGATAGCTATTATTTCTATGGAACTAAGATGGATGACCTAAACAGGGTATTAGATGAAATATTAAATACTAGACCAGAGGATATAAGGGATTTTGCTAAGATCTTCCAGAAGGGGTTAAAAGATAAGTATATCTTGTCTATAGGAAATGAAAAGATAATATTAGACAATGGAGATGTCTTCAATAAGATAAATAATTTAATTAAGTAAATAAAGGGTCTGTTTCATAATATGAAACAGACCCTTATTGTATCTCCTCTAAGGCTTCTATATCCAGTATAATAATTCTCCTATGGCCTACTAACTTAATAATTCCCATATCTTGAAATGCAGTTAGCTTCCTGCTTAAGGTCTCTTGGCTCATGCCTAGGTGGGAGGCTAAATCCCTTTTACTCATCTTCAGTACTATTTCATTTTTCCCCTCTGCCATATTGATTAAGGCCTGGGCAATTCTTTTTTCTACACTATGAAGACTGATATTTTCTATTAGGCTTTCTGATTTTTCCAGCCTTTTGCTTAATTCCTCAATAACTTTAAGGGCTATGGTAGGATACCTTTTCATTAGGTCCTTAAGTTTATTCCCATCTATAACACATACTATGGTCCTAGTCAAGGCTTCACCGTTATCAGTTAGGGGCAGGGGGCTGAAAAGAGATAATTCTCCCATAAATTCTCCTGGTCCCAATACCCTAATTACCTGTTCCTTACCAGAATCTGTAATCCTGGTAATCTTTACCTTGCCAGAATGAATTACATAGAGCTTCTCCCCCTTGTCTCCAGCCATATATATCATTTCGCCCTTTTCAAATACCCTTTCCCTAGTTATCCTGGCTACTTCAATCATCTCATCATAAGTTAAATTGCTGAATATGGGGACTATTTCTATACAAGATTTTCCTTCTCTACTAAAACAATTGCAATCCATTTTACCACTTCCTTAGGCCTTATATACCCTTAACTAGAATCATTTCATCAATTTCTTCCTTTGTAACTGGTCTGCTAAAGTGAAAACCTTGGGCGATGTCGCAATTCATCTCCTTTAGTATGGTCAATTGCTCATAGTTTTCAACACCTTCTGCAATCACCCTTAAGCCTAATTGCTTTGCCAATATTATTATGGTATTGGAAATCAGCTTATTTTTGTCATTTTTCTCAATATCCCAAATAAAGGACCTATCTATTTTAAGCTCGTTCACACTCATTTCATTTAGGTAGCTTAGGCTTGAATAGCCTGTGCCAAAATCGTCTATGGCAACTGCAATACCTAGGCTCCTTAATTCATTCAAGACTTCTATTGTACGTTTAATATCTGATATAGCTATGGTTTCAGTGATTTCCAAAGTTAGGTTATTTGGGTTTAAGCCAGATTCATTAATGGCTTCCATTACCTTATTTACAAAATTATCCTGTTGGAATTGCTTAGATGAAATATTTACTGATACTATCATATCATTACCATCATCCTGCCATTTCTTCCCATCAATACAGGCTTTCTTTAATATCCATTCTCCCATTTGAATAATAAAGCCACTTTCCTCTGCCAAGTAAATAAATTCATCTGGGTATAATAAGCCCCTTTCTGGATGGTTCCACCTAACTAGGGCTTCTACCCCTCTTATTTCACCAGTGGATATATCTACTTGGGGTTGATAATGTAATACTAACTCATCATACTCCACTGCATACCTAAGCTGGTCGAGAAGCATCATTCTCTCTAAACCTTCAGATTTAATTTCCTCACCATAGATATAGTAAGTATTTCCACCTAAGCCCTTGGATTTATATAGGGCAAGGTCTGCGTTTTTTATTAAGGTACCAGCATCCACTCCACCATCTGGGAAAGTAACTATTCCTATACTTGTAGTTAAGTATAAGGTATAGTCTTTTACTATATAGGGAGATTTAAAATCTGCCAGAATCCTTTCTGCTAGATCAGTTACTTCATCTATATTTTTATAGTTATTCATCAGTATATAGAATTCATCTCCACCTGCCCTAGCCACTATGTCTCCTTTTTCTACTTGTTTTCTAAGGCGGTTTCCTAATAATTTCAATATATAATCTCCCACACTATGGCCTAAAGTATCATTTATATGTTTAAACCTATCTATATCTAAAAATAGGATAGCAAAATTAGCTACTACTTCATCTGGATTTTCAAATTTATTATTTACCTCCTCAACAAAGTAAACCCTATTTGGTAGGGAGGTAATTGAGTCAAAATAGGCTAAGTTGTAAATTTCCTTCTGTTGTTTTATTAAGCTCTTATTTGCCATTTCTAGTTCTTGTGTTCTTCTTGATACTTCTCTTTGTAGCCTCTTATTGTACATATATAGAAAAACAAAAATCATAAATAAGATTATTATTCCAAATATTAATTTATCCTTGTAGAGATCTAAGATCAATCTTAGGTTACTTATATTTTGTCCAAACCATTTTTTATATATGGCCTCATAGGTATTATTGTCCCTTATTAACTGAAGACCTTCCTCTAGGATATATAGTAATTCTTCATTATCCATGGAAACAACAGGCCCATATTTAGCAGAAGAAATAGGGTCCCCAACAATTTTAATCTCATCTGTCAACTTATTTCTCTGTAAATGGTACATGCCAACTAGTTTATTACCAAGTACTGCATCTACTTCTCCATTAGCTAAGGCAATTAGGGCCTCTTCATGGTCAATTTTAGGAAAACGTTTTACATTAGGTATTCTCAAGAGGACAGACTCATTATAGTCCCCTCTTTGGTAGGCAACCCTAAAGCCTGGCAATTCTTCAGTACTGCTCACATGAACAGTATCCTTATGTACAAAAATAACTTGTTCATTTAACAGGGTATGACTAGTAAACCTATACCTTTCTAATCTGGAGTCATTTTGAGCCATGCCGATAATTCCATCAACTTCACCAGTATCTAAGGACCATAGAGCATTATCCCAACTCATAGGTATAATCTGCACATCTATATTCATGGCCTCTGCTATGGCATTCATAATATCTACATTGAATCCAACAAATCTCCCATTTTTATCCACAAACTCATAGGGTGGATGATTGTAATCCCCTGCAAACCTATAAACCCTCTTATTATCTTCCATGATATTTTCCCCATGGGCAAAAAAACCATGACTTAAAATCAGGATTATACTCATAAGGATTAATATTCTTCTATAGGTCTTCATAAAATTCATCCCCCTAATGAATTATAGCTTTTATAAGAGCTATAAAATTAAGAGCCAAGATAATTCTTAATATAATCTATAAACTCATCGATATCTTCTTTCCTAGTATCAAAAGATGTGACTAATCTAACTAGGCCTACTTCTTCATCAATTACATAAAAACCAAACCTCTTCCTCAAGGCTTGGATTAAATCCTTGCCCATATGTGCAAATATAATATTAGTATCTAAGTTATCTCCTATCCTAATCTTTGAGAATTGAGATAAGTTATTTCTCAAGTACTGGCCCATATTATTGGAATTTAAAGCATTTTCCTTCCAAAGGTCATCAGTTAAATATGCTATAAACTGAACAGATACAAATCTCATCTTTGATATAAGCTGCATTCCTTGCTTCCTATGAAATTTAAGGGATTTACTTATTTCCTCATTAAATGAAACTATGGCTTCTCCAAGCATCATCCCATTTTTAGTGCCTCCAAAGGATAATATATCTACTCCTGTATCAGTTATCATTTCCTTGAAGCTAGTATTTAAAGCTACCACCGCATTGGCAATCCTAGCCCCATCTACATGAAGGTACATATTGTTTTCATGGGCAAATTTTGCCAAGTTTCTAATCTCTTCTATTGAATAAAGGGTACCCATTTCCGTTGTTTGAGATATGGATATAATCTTAGCCTGTGTTTGATGCTCATCCCCTAAGGAATGTAAATACTTCTTAACCCCTTCTATGTCAATCTTCCCATTTTCATTAGGTATTTGGAGTATCTTCGCACCACTAAATCTTTCTAAGGCCCCACACTCGTCTACATTTATGTGGGCAGTGTCTGCACATACTACCCCTTCGTAAGGTCTTAATATACCACTAAGGCCAATTACATTTGCAGCTGTACCAGTGGTTACAAAGTATACATCTACATCTTTCCCCATTATTTCACATATTTTTTCTATAGCCATCTTGGTAGTCTTATCATTTCCATAGGCATATTCATGTCCCTTGTTCACATTGACAATGGCTTCCATTATTTTAGGATGTACTCCAGAATTATTGTCACTCATAAACATTTTCATATTAAGACCTCCATAATATATGTGTTCTTCTGATTATAGAATAACACATATTAAGACATTGTTAAATAGGCATATTGTCATATTATAAAGAATATTGTCATATTATAAAGAATATTGTATACTAAAGTACTATTCTAATTATATCTGTGGTATAATTTAATAATAAATTTTGTGGGGGAATGAAATGATGAAGTCATATTTAATAGTTATTATAATAGGATATTTGTTTGGATGCCTTCAATGGTCATACTTTTTAAGTAAAGGAATATTTAAAAAAGACATTAGAACCCTAGGAGGAGGCAATGCTGGTGCTTCTAATACTGTTGTCTCCTTGGGTTGGAAATGGGGAGTATTAGTTGCAATTTTAGATATATTAAAAGCCATTGCCTCTATATTATTAGTAAGTTATCTAATTAAGCTATCTATAATAGAAGGAAATATCCTTCACCTATATTTAAATGGCCTCTTTGTAATCCTTGGCCATGACTACCCCTTTTTCATGGGCTTCAAAGGAGGTAAAGGCACCGCCTCTCTTATAGGTATGATAGTTGCTATAGATTACAGACTGGGTGCCCTAGGTTTTTTAGTTATATTAATAGTTACAGTATTAACTGATTATATAGCTTTAGGTACTTTATCCCTGGTAACATTTTTCATCCTAGGAACAATTTACCTTGACTTTGGTCTATTCCCTACAATAATCACCATATTTATTGCACTATTGAGCCTTTATCATCATATACCCAATATAAAGGCTATTAAAAACAAGGAAGAAAGAGGACTTAGGGAGGCCCTAAGAAAGAAAGCACAACCTAAAGCTTAAATTTACTCACCAATACTTGCATATCATCTGCTAGACTTGCCAGTGCTTCACTGGCATTTGCTATTTCTTCCATGGCTGCAGTTTGTTCCTCCACAGAAGCAGAGGCTTCTTCTGTACTTGCAGCATTCTCCTGAGAAATAGCTGATAAGTTTTGCATTATATCTATTATCAAGTCCTTCTCTTTCTCCATTTCTTCATCAGATCTAGATATCTTGTGGATTAGGCCTCTTATCCTTTCAATAGCTTCATTTATCCCTTCAAATTTTATATTTGTTAATTTTACACTTTCTGATTGGGAGGCTACTATTACTTTTATTTCTTCCATAGTATTTACAGCATTTTCAGTTCTTGCCTTTAAGTCTTCAATAATTAGGGATAAATCTACAATAGGTTTAGAAATAGATCTTGCTAGGAGGCTTGCAGCTATTATTCCTAAGACTAAAAATCCCGTGGACCCTAAAATTATGCTATTTCTTAAAAACTTTAAGGGACCTAATACATCCTCTTCTAAGCCTCCCACTCCTAATATCCAACCTGTATTCTTAACAGGGGCTATACCAATATACCTCCTAAGACCAGATAACTCGTAATCGATTACCCCCTTGTTTCCTATACCTAGTTCATTTAATTTTACAACTAAGTCCTTATACTCTATATCCTCAAATATATTCTTATTATTGGTTAAATGGCTTGTATCATGGTGGGCATTAAAACTGCCATCACTTCCTATATCTTTACAATTGACTAAAAGTTATTACAACATTTTATAAGACTTAGATGGTTATTTCAATGACGTTTTTACCATTTTCCTCCATATTAATAGCATTTACGTCATTAATTTTTGTCATAAAAAAATGACCCTTGAAAAGGTCATTTCTTTATTTTCTCTTTGGATTTGCTATTTCTACCTTTACTCTTGTACCCTTTATCCTTGAACCATTCAACCTATCAAGGACATCTCCAGCATAATCACCTGGCACTTCTATAAAGGTAAACTTATCATATAGGTCTATATTTCCCACCAACTTTTTAGGCATGCCTGTTGCATCTAATAATGCAGAAAGTATATGTCTAGGGCTTACTCCCTTCTTCCTTCCAATATTTAAGTGGATTCTTACTGGAGATGAGCCTCCCTTAGTTTTACTTTGAAAATCTACTGTGTCTAACTCCTCATGGCCATCTAGCCTATTTTCAGTCATATAAAACTTAAGCAAGGCTGCCCCAATATCAAAGGAGGTATAGTCCTCTTGTAAAAGATTTTCTAGGATTTTCTCATACTTACTTAAATCTTCATTATCTATTTCCCTTTTTATCTTTTCTAACATTATATTAGTATAGTTGGCCTCAATATCCTTTAAGGTTGGTAAATCCTTTCTTGCAATTTTTGTTTTTGTATACCTTTGTATGTCCCTAAGTTTATAGATATCCCTGCCAGCTACAAAGCTAAAGGCCTTTCCTTCCCTGCCTGCCCTTGCAGTCCTGCCTATCCTGTGGACATAATACTCTTCGTCCTGGGGCAGGTCATAGTTTATAACTAAGTCTACTTCGTCAACGTCTATTCCCCTAGCTGCCACATCTGTAGCTACTAAAATATCTATGGTTCCCTTTCTAAATTTACCCATTACTGTGTCTCTTTGGGATTGTTTTAAATCTCCGTGGAGTCCATCAGCAAAATATCCCCTGCTCTGTAATTCTTCAGTTAATTCATCTACCTTTTTCTTAGTATTGCAGAATACTACTGTAAGTTTTGGGTTGTACATATCTATTAATCTAGATAGGATTTCCGTCTTCATATGTTCCTTTAATTCAAAATAAACTTGCTCTACCTTAGGTACCGTTAACTCCTTGTGGACCACCTTGATTATTTCAGGGTTGGTCTGGTACCTTTTAGCAAATCTAATGATCTCTTCAGGCATGGTTGCTGAGAAGAATATGGTTTGCCTTTCTTCATTCAGTTGGTTCATTACAAGGGCAATATCCTCCCTAAATCCCATATCAAACATTTCATCCGCTTCGTCTAGTACCATCATCTTTACATTATCTAGTTTAAGTGTCCTTCTCCTGATATGGTCTAATACCCTACCAGGAGTCCCGATTACAATATTGACTCCTTTTTTTAAGGCCTTTATCTGCCTTTCTATAGGCTGCCCACCATATACAGGTAGCATAGTTAAACCTTTCTTATATTTTCCTAATTTTGCAATTTCCTCTGAAACTTGAATAGATAGCTCCCTTGTAGGACATAGGACTAAAGCTTGAACATGTTTGTCTTCAAGGTCACATCTTTCAATAATTGGTATACCAAAGGCAGCAGTCTTTCCCGTTCCTGTTTGTGCTTGACCTATTATATCCCTGCCTTCTAATAATATAGGTATTGCTTGGGATTGGATTGGGGACATTTCCTCAAAACCCATATCTTGAATACCTTTTTGTACTTCCCAAGATAAATTAATATCTTCAAATCTTAATTTTTCCATTAAATATATCTTCCTCCTTAATCTTAGCCTTATAAGTATATACATAATGTTTACTAATTGCAAGGAAAATATTTACATATTTTCCACCCTATTTTAAATTAGATTTCCCTATCTTATACTTGTTTATAACATGAAATTAGGAGAAACTATGTTAAAGCAATTAAAGCTAGCATAAATATTGGATTCTATTATGGAGGAGAAAAAATAATTTAGAGGCTCAAAATATCTCTATGGAAATTTTTATTCTATGTTATAATAGTATTATCTAAAATTTGGAAAGGTGGGGTATTATGCGTTGGAGTCTAAAGGAGTTATATACATCCTTTGAATCTGAAGAATTTTTAAAGGACTTGGAGAAATTAGATAAGTTAATAGTGGAATTTAATAATTGGGCCAATGAAAATCTTTTATCCATAGACAATCCTGTGGAAAAAATGGAAAAATTCATAGTCTATTCACAAGACCTATCAACACTCTTTACAAGGTTAGCCTCCTTTGCTTCTTTGACATCAGCAGTTGATGCAAAAAATGAAGTGGCCTTAAAAAACCTTGATAGGTTGGTAATAAAAGGCTCAGAGTTAACTAAGCCAAATGTACAATTTCAAAGTTTCATAAAAGACTTAGACAATCTAGATGAACTAATCAATACTTCAGAATTGCTAAGAGAGCATAAGTTTTATTTACAAGAGATCAAAAAGAGAAGTAGATATATGCTTAGTGAAAAGGAAGAAGTCCTTATTTCAAAGCTAACTAATACTGGTTCTACTGCTTGGACTAATTTACAGAATAAAATTACTTCCACCTTAATGGTTGAAGTTAATATTGATGGAGAGGAAAAATCCATACCACTACCTGCAGCTAGAAACCTAGCCTATGATAAGGACCCTGCTAAGAGGAAGGCTGGTTATGAAGCAGAGCTTAAGGCCTACAAAAAGATTGAAGAATCCTCTGCTGCAGCCTTAAATGGAATCAAGGGAGAGGTAATTACCCTTGCTGAATTAAGAGGATATAAGTCACCCTTAGAAGAAACTATCTTAAACTCCAGGATGGATGAGGAAACCTTAAATGCAATGCTTACAGCCATGAAAGAGTTTTTACCAGTATTCCATAAGTATTATAGAAGGAAGGCAGAGTTACTTGGATATGAAAATGGCCTACCTTTCTATGAAATGTTTGCCCCAATTGGTGAAGTAAACAGGACCTTTACCTATGATGAGGCTATGGAATATATAATAAAGAATTTTAGAACCTTCTCAGATAAACTTGGAGATTTTGCTAAAAACGCCTATGAAAACAATTGGTTAGATGTAGAGCCTAGAGAAGGTAAAAGAGGTGGAGCCTTCTGCTCAAACCTTCATCCAATAGGAGAAAGTAGGATTATGGCTAATTTCAGTGGCAGCTTCTCCAATATGACCACCCTTGCCCATGAACTAGGTCACGGCTACCATGGTTCTTGCTTAAAGGATGAAAGTATATTAAATAGTCGCTATCCAATGCCTATAGCTGAAACAGCCTCCATATTCTGTGAAACCATAGTTGTCAATGCAGCCTTAAATGAGGCCAACCAAGAGGAAGCCATAGGTATATTAGAAGCCTCTATTTCCGATGCAGGCCAAGTCATAGTAGATATCTATAGTAGGTTCTTATTTGAATCTGAATTATTTGAAAGAAGAAAGAACAATGCCTTATCAGTAAATGAGCTTAAGGAAATTATGTTAGAAGCACAAAAAGAGGCCTATGGTAATGGATTAGACCATAACCACCTCCACCCATATATGTGGCTAAATAAACCTCATTATTATACAGCAAGTAGAAACTTCTATAATTTCCCCTATGCCTTTGGCCTATTATTCTCCAAGGGCTTGTATGCTGAATACCTAAAGAGGGGTCAAGAATTTGTTAAGGAATACGATGAACTCCTAAATGCCACAGGCAAGAACGATATTAAAGATGTGGCCATGAGGATGAAGATAGATGTTACAGATCCTGAATTCTTTAGATCTTCCTTAAGATTAATTGAAAAGGATATAGAAAAGTTTATAGAGTTGACCAACAAATAAAATTGGGGAGTTTTCTCCCCAATTTTGCTTTATGGTATATATTGTTCTTCTATTCTAGTTACAAAGCCATCCTTTGTATATACATGATAAAGTGGAGTATATTCTATACTATTGTTATATTCCACAAATTCCTTCTTTGAAAGGCTTTTATGCTTTGATATGTCACTCCAATCTAAGATTAAATATATGGTATCCTCCGAAACATCTAAGGATGTAGGGTAATTATCTGGGTTATATACATAGAAACCACTAGGCATATGGTAGTCTTTATCTAGATTTAACTCTGAAATCCTTTCTTCATCTTCAAGTGTTAAGAATTCAACCCTGTCTAGGTGAAATATCCTCTCCTCTAAAGTCATCATAGTAATATAGCCAATATAATGGCTTTCTGGACTTTCATTAAAATCATCAATTGTAGCTGGGTTAATGACTTGTAAATCATCTTTTTTCACTAAAACTTGGCCTAAAATATTTATTATATAGTCATAGGCAACTTCCACAGGGTCAGTAAGCCATGGTTTAGCATTCTGGTCACTTTCTATTTGCAAGTTACGATAATATTCCTCTATGGCCATATCTGCTTCTAGGTCTTGATATGCCAGATAAACGTTTCCATTGCCATCCATCCACCTTTCAACAGCCCAGATGCCACTATCCCCTTGTACTAGAGGTTGAGATAAAAGTAGCTGGCTAGTTTCCCCTGTAGATAGGGGGAATTTAATGACCACATGGTCACCTTCATAGGTCTCATTAGGTAAAACACCCTTATCTTCTAATAGCCTACGAATGGCTAAAGCTGCTAGCTCAGGAGTATCTAGACTAGATTCTAACCTATCAACATTCCCCAGGTATACTAAGTTGTCATTTTCATAGCTAAAGGCTAGATAGGGGTTGCCTGATGGACCTTCATCAAGAAGCCATCCATCCTCTATATACATACCACCTGCTATTACTACTCCCTCCATACTTTCAGGTCTCAACCTATATTCCAATTTCCATAGTTCAACTGGGTTTGGAAGTATATCCTCAATAGTGAACAATTTTTCTAACCTAGTAATCTCCTTATCCACAATTTTGAAATCTCCCCATTCTGCCTTCTCAAGGATTTGGATTTGATTATCTATATATTCCCAGGCAAAGTCTTCTATACTTTTACCTAGATCCCTTTCATCTCCAATATGGACATCCTTATCAGGTGGATTGCTTAAGAGTCCCACACCTAATACTATAATTGCAATCAAAGCAAGTATTGTAACCCAAAACTTTGGCTTTTTATAGTTTAATATGTTCTTAATCCTGCCCTTTGTATTATTCTCTCCAAAGGCAATAGGTGAGCCCCCAATTGTCCTTCTACCAAGGGAGAGGGATAGTAAGGAATTAGAATAGTCTTTCTTAATACCATAACCTAATTCCCTGATTACTGACTCATCACAGGATTTTTCCATGTCTTCAACCATTAGTTGAAAGGCCAACCATGCCATTGGGTTAAACCAATGGATAGACATGATTAAAAATCCTATAAACTTTATAATATGGTCCTTCCTCTTTATATGGGTTTCTTCGTGCTTGATAATATAAGGTTCTTCTGTTTTAGAAAGATTTCTTGGTAGGTAGATTTTTGGCTTTATCAATCCAAAAACAAAAGGACTGCCTATAGAGTCAGCAAGATATATATTACCATAATAATGGGAGGCTGATTTTAAACTCCTTGATAGCCTTAATGTAGTTAATATGCTATAGGCTAATAGTATAATCAAGCCTATAAGCCATATTATACTCCCTATTGAAATCCAGACTTGTATGGGATTTATACTTGCCTCAATAGGTGGTGGTGTAGGCAGGACCCTATTTACTGCTCCATCAATTACCCTAACCCCGCTTTGGATCTGGGGTAGAGGTGTATAGGCTATGTTTTCTGGTATAGTCCTTGTATTAATAGATACTAGGCTAAATATGCTCTCAAAGAAAAAGGGAAAAACCAGTCTAAAAAATGCTATTCCCCAAAGACCATAGGAAAAAATCTTAGGTGCCCTTTTCAAAAAGAGCCTAGCCAAGATAATAAATAGTATTACATAAGTGGAGGTAATACTCATATTGATAATTTGCAAAAATATTCTCTCCATCATTCTTCACCCCTGTATTCATTTATCAATTTCTCTATTTCCTGAACTTCCTTTTGACTAAGTTTTCTTCTTCTTGTAAAGGCTGCTAGAAACCTAGGTAAGGAACCATTAAAATTTTCTTCAACAAAGATTTTACTCTGTTCAGCATGATAGTCTTCCTTCTTTACTATTGCCTTTACAATGCTATTTTTATTTTCAACTATCTTCTTTTGCTCCAGTCTTTTTAACATGGTATAGGTAGTAGATTTTTTCCAGTTAAACCTATCCTCACATATTTTTACCAAATCAGGTGACTTAATAGGTTCATTTTCCCATATTATATCTGCTAAATTCTCCTCAGCTTCAGTAAGTCTATATTCGGCCATTAAAACAACTCCCTTCGGTCTATGCTTTGTAGACTATCAATTATAGTCTATGTATTGTAGACCAAATTGTCAATAGTTTTTTTCATTTGTAATCAAATTGTAAGAATATTATTAGAATCTTTTTCAATATTTTATGATATAATGCTTTTAATAAATCTAAGTTTTGGGAGGATATAGAATGAAAGCAAATATATTTGTCTTATGTGGTGGAAAATCTGTTGAGCACGAGGTATCTTTAACCAGTGCTTCGGCAATAATCAATGCTATAGATAAGGAAAAGTATAATGTCTATCCTGTTTTTATAACAAAGGATGGGGTTTGGTGTAATCATGGCTTACTAGAAAAGGAAATTGAGTCACCAGATGATTTGAAAATAACTAGTGATTATACGGTTTCTGAATCTTTAGTAGACTTTTTAACTAATTATTTGAAAAAGGATGAGAGAAATATAGTCTTCCCTGCCCTTCACGGTCCAAATGGTGAAGATGGTACTGTTCAAGGCTTATTAGAAATACTAGATATCCCCTATATAGGCAACGAAGTCTTGTCCTCAGCAGTTGGTATGGATAAGGTAATGATGAAGGATATATTCACTAGATATGATATTCCTCAAGCTAAGTATACTTATCTCTGGTTACATAATTGGCAAGATGATAGAAATGGATCTATTGAAGAAATAGAAAACTCCATTGGTTATCCATGTTTTGTTAAACCTTCAAAGGGTGGTTCCAGTGTAGGAATAAATAGGGCAGAAAACAGGGAGGAATTAATAGAAGCCTTAGATATAGCCTTTAAGTATGATGTAAAGACAGTAATAGAAGAGGAAATAATAGGTAGGGAAATGCAAATATCCGTAGTTGGAAATAACTATCCTCAGGCTTCTGTGGCAGGAGAATTTATTATGGAAAGAAGGTTTTTTGACTATAATGCTAAGTATGTAGATGGAAAGTTAATACCTGTTATTCCTGCAAGACTGACTGAAGAATTAAGCAATGAAATGAGAGAGACTGCAGTTAGGGTCTTTAAACTCCTTAACTGTTATGGCCTTGTAAGGGTAGATTATTTTGTAACCGATGACAACAAATACTATGTAAATGAAGTAAATACAATGCCTGGTTTTACAAAACTAAGTATGACTCCAGCTCTTTGGGAAAAGACTGATGGGACTACTTATGATGAGTTAATTGAAATTTTGATTCAATTAGCCTTAGAACGATATGAAGAAAAGAAAGCAATAGTTAATTCGAGGTGAAAATTTTGATAAGAAGAAACTTAAAAGAAATACAAAAGATGTGTAATGGTTTTGGATTAAAAAAAGAATATGAGGATTTTGAGATTAAGGGAGTATCAACCGATACTAGGACCATAAAAGAAGGACAATTATTTATTCCCCTAATAGGAGAGAATTTTAATGGTCATAGGTTCTTAAGGGCTGCCATAAATAATGGTGCTAAGGCCTCATTATGGAATAAGGATGAACCTATTGAAGATATAGACTTTCCTTTGATTCTAGCAGATGATACCCTTAAGGCCCTACAGGAACTGGCTAAATCCTATAGGGAGGAGTTAAATGTTAAAGTAATTGGTATTACTGGTAGTAATGGTAAAACCTCAACTAAGGATATACTGGCAAGCCTTTTAAGTACCCAATATAAAACCCACAAGACTACCGGAAATTATAATAACCAAATAGGGGTACCCCTAACCCTCCTTTCCATGGATGAGGATACTGAAATGGCAGTTATAGAAATGGGCATGGATAATTTTGGACAAATTGAAAACCTAACCAATATTGCCAGGCCAGATGCTGCGGTAATCACAAATATAGGAGAGGCCCACCTAGATGATTTAATAACTAGGGAAAATATTGCCAAGGCTAAATTAGAAATCCTAAAGGGATTAAAGCCACAAGACCTCTTCCTCTATTATGGCGATGATTCCATGTTAAAAAAAGAAGTAGAAAGTCTTGCTTCAAATTATAATGTGAAAACCTTTGGTACTGGAAGCTCCAATGATTTTCAACCTGAAGTAATCTTTGTAAATGAAAAGGGAGATTCTTTCTACCTAAAAGAGCCTAGTTCTCCTGAATTCTTTTTACCAATGCTAGGTGAGCACCAAGTTTTAAATGCCACTGCTGCCATAGCCATAGCAAGGTATTTTGGTATTTCCTATGAAAATATAAAGAAGGGTCTCTTGAATGTGGATAAAACGGGTATGAGAAATGAATTGGTAAAATGCAAGGATTTCACCATATTAAACGATGCCTATAAGTCCAACCCTTCTTCTGTTTTAGCAGCATTGAATACTATGTATTCAATGCTAGGTTATGACCAAAAAATAGTCATTCTAGGTGATATGCTTGGCATTGGAGAAGAAGTAGTATCCATGCATAAGGATATTGGTATAAAAATCAATCCTAATGAAATAGATTATTGCTTAACCTATGGAGAATTTGGAAAATATATTTCTGAAGCAGCCAAAATAAATTTTAGCCAAGATAGGGTTTTCCACTTTGATAGTAAAGATGAACTAGTTAAAAAAGCTAAGGAATTGATAAAACCAAATGCCTTAGTATTGGTAAAGGCTTCAAGGCCTTTAGAAATGGAGGATGTAGTTGAAGGATTGCAGAAATAAAACTTCCCGAAAGGGAAGTTTTTTATGCTTCTATATTAACAGGATTACCAACTTCAATAATTCCTTCTTCTATGACCTTAGTAAAGAAAACATTTGAGGATAAGGGGCATATTTCTCCCGATAGATATAAATCACATTCCTGGAAACACTCTTTCCCTAGGATAGTAATCTCTTGAAGAGTATTACCTATTTTCAGCCTCTGTCCCATATGTAACTTATCCATATCTAAGCCATGGATTTCAATATTAGCATAGAATCTTTTACTACAAAGACCTTGGATATTATTAATCCCCTCCATAGCTTCAGATCTAATAATTGAAACTTGCTTTTCTCCACCTTTGGAGTTTATATCCCCAACTAAGCCCTTATCTTTTAGAAAATATCCCTTGGGGATTTTCTTAACCTTACCCTTCTTTTCTTCTTTTATATTGAGAGATTTTACATACATTTCATCACCTAGTTTCCTCTATAGTACAAGTAAAAATAATACATTTAGTTGGAGCCCTTCTTCTTTTCCATATTAAGCTTATAGTCCCTTAATAAAACTTATTAGCTCTTCTTTAAATTCAGTATTTAATTCTAAATCTGGATTGCTGTAAGTGGCTATATTTTCCTCTTGGTCTATAGGCGCATCTTTCAATATATGATTCATTCCCTTTATAATGATTAGGCGGCTATCTGGATTGGCTTCATGGAGGGCTTTAGCATCTTCTACTGTAATCTGCAAATCAGTATCTCCCTGTACAATAAGTATTGGAAGGTCCATTTGAGCAATAACCTCCCTAGGTTCATATTTGAACCATGAAATCAAATAGGGTTGGACTGATGGTCTAAATAAAGAGTATAAACCTTCTGGAATATCAGCTACTAAATTTCCTTTTCTTAATTCTTCCATAATAGGTAGGCACATTTCAAAAACTTCTTCAGACTGAGCTTTCAGCTGCCTAGATAGTACATGGTAAACATTCTCCCCAGCCCCAGCTACTGATACATATCCCTCTACTTTAGTTTTATTAGCTGCAGCCCCACCTATTAAGGCTCCTTCACTATGGCCAATGATTACTACTTTATCGAACCTATTATCCTCCCTTATCTTTTCAACCCAAAGAATAACATCGTTAATATAATCTTCAAAGACTAAATCTTCCTCATTAGCTACTAGACCAGCGCTTTCTCCTATACCTCTTTTATCATACCTTACACTGGCTATGTTTTCCTTAGCTAAGGCTTCACTAATCATCTTCAGGCTATTGTTTTTTCCTGCTATTCCGCTATTGCCATCCCTGTCTGTTGGACCAGAACCTTGGATTATAATGGCAGCTGTGAAAGGGCCCTCCCCTTTAGGTAAGGTAAGGGTACCGTAGATTTTTCCACCCTCCACATCTAAATTATATTCCTCAGTAACAAACTCGTCGGATACTTGTAAATCCTCATCTGTAGGCTTACATGCTACAGTAGTTATTAAGGTTAAAGCTAAGATCAAGACAACTATTCTTTTCATTTAACTTCCCTCCTAACATTATTAGTATATCAAACCATAGGTCTAATTTCTAACTTATTCATTCCCTTATCCTTAAACAAACTAAAAATTTTCATAATAATCCTTCCTAGAAATAAAGAAGCCACAATTTTCACCCTAGGAGTGAAAATTGTGGCTTCTTTTATCCACCACCAACTGGTGGGAAAAGGGATAATACGTCCCCATTAGATAATTCCCTGCTAGCATCTCCGTCTACTCCGTTTAGTAGTATTATGCTGGCCTCTTCTTCATTTATTTTTAACCTATTTAGCACATCTAAGATGGTGGTTCCCTCAGGTAATTCTAATAAGTATTTTTTCTTTCTTCCTTCTCTAAAGGTGGCAAAGAGCCTAACTTCCACACTAATCAAACTATCAACCTCCCCTTAAATGTTTCAGGCTCCCTAGGGAGCCTGATTACTTCTATGCCATCTCTTTAACTATATACCCTTTATATTCTTCTAATCCCAATCTTTCTAATGTTTCTTCTGTTGGTATTCCGTTTTCGTCCCAGCCTCTAACAGCATAGTATTCAGGAAGAAGTTCATCCAATTTATGAACATAACCCTTAGATGGCCCATTTTCTATTGGGTCTTCTAATAGTCTCTTTGGAAGTTTATCTTCTTTGCTGTCTATACCTTCCCTTAGGTTAAATAGTTTTTCTAAATTCCAGATTCTCTCTCCAGCTTCAAGGAGTGATTCATCTGTGTGAACATCTCCTACTACTGCATTGTACATGTGTACATAGTCTGGTAAGCCTAAACCGAAGGTAGAGAATACGCATAGACCAATTGAATCTATGGCGGCAGTTAGGTCTAAGAATATCTTGGTATAGGCTGCTTTTCCTTCTAAGGAGAATCTATCTAATTTTTCAGGATAGC
Source organism: Tissierellia bacterium (assembly GCA_012519355.1). Lineage (GTDB taxonomy): Bacteria > Bacillota > Clostridia > Tissierellales > Tissierellaceae > JAAYFT01. Next base: position 21,498 of record JAAYQJ010000191.1, read on the forward strand.
CTAAGATCTCAGGGCTAATCATATAACCCTTGATATGACAACCACCCCTATTATTAACAGCGTAAGTTAAACCATGGCCTTGAACTCCCCTTGGGTCATAGGCTGGTAGTTCCTGTTTCTTTACAGACATGGATAAGTCTGGTGCCCCATAGGATTGAGCTAACCTGTAAGAACCATCTGCTAATTTATCTCCAAAGCCCTCTCTCAATGCCATTTTCTTAGTCCAGCCAACTATAGCCTTAGGATCTCCCCAGCTTAAGCTTAAGCCATCAGCTGCTATATCTTCATCCTTGATATATCCCCTTTGATATAGCTCCATGGCTGCAGCTATGGTAGCTCCAGTAGATATAGTATCTAAACCGTATTCGTTACAAAGCATGTTAGCTTCATTAATAGCTTCTAAATCGTATACTGCACAGTCTGCTCCAAAGGCCCAAATAGTCTCGTATTCAGGTCCTCCTACTATAGAACCATCTGCCATTTTTACAACCCTACCACAAGCTATAGGACATCTATAGCAGGCAGAATTCTTAACTAGGTGTTTTTCTGCTAAGCTTTCCCCTGAAATCTTATCAGCTTCGTCTGTATAAGATTCTTGGAAGTTTTTAACAGGTAGTATCCCACTTTCATTGATAATATTTACTAGGACTGCACTACCATAGGAGGGTAAGCCACCACTAGCAACTGGATCTTCCCTTAAAATCTGTACTTTTGCTCTGGAAACTTCCTTAGTCTTTTCTTCATCATATAGGGGAACCTTTTTACTTCCTTTAACAGCAATGGCCTTTAAGTTCTTAGAACCCATTACTGCACCTACTCCCCCACGGCCAGCAGCCCTATCTACATCATTGATTATTGAAGATATTAGTGATAAGTTTTCTCCTCCTGGACCTATGGCCAAGGTTTTACAACCTTCAAATTCCTCTTCTAAAATCTTTGTAGTTTCTGATACTGTCTTACCCCATAGGTGGTCTGCATCTCTAATCTCCACTTGGTCATCATTGATATATAAGTATACTGGTTTATCTGCTTTTCCTTCAAATATTATTAAATCATGGCCTGTAGCTTTGAATTGTGGACCCCAAAATCCACCAGAATTGGATATACCAATTGTTCCTGTTAATGGAGATTTAGTAATCACCATATATCTACCTGATGTAGGTACAGGTGCTCCAGTTAGGCCACCAGAAGCTATTATTAGCTTGTTTTCTGGACTAAGAGGGTCAACATTAGCTGGTACTTCATCCATCATGATTTTTACCCCTAATCCTCTAGAGCCTAAGTATTTCTTAGCTAATTCAAAGTCTAGGTCTTCCTTCTTAACTGTCCTATCAGTTAAGTTTATTCTCAAAATTTTGCCCATATAACCGTACATAAAACTCCCTCCTTAGAAATCAGTGTCATGTTAATTTTAATGCAAGCTTAATGCCAAAAAGAAAAACCTTGGTTTATCAGGATTCCAAGGCTTCCACTAATTATGCTGCTCCATATTTGAACAAATTCACCGTTCTATTATAGAACACTATTCCATATTGACACTATTGATATTATATTTACGGATCTTTCTATATAGAGTATTTCTTCCTATACCTAAGGCTTCAGCAGTTTTAGTAATATTCCCTTCATAGATATTAAGTACATTAACTATATGGTTTTTCTCCATCCTATCCATGGATAAGTCCTTACTAATACTATAGTTGATGGGAGCTTTCTCTTTTAACTCATGGTTGAAATAGTTTAGGGGTAGATATTCTAGATTTATGGCTAGTTCTATAAAGTTTTCTAGTTCTCTTACATTGCCAGGCCAAGAGTAAGCCATCAGTATGTCCATTTCTTCTTTACTAATCTTAACTTCTCTTTTATTTAACCTTCTTGATATCTTTTTAATAAAGTAATCTACTAATAAGGGGATATCTTCGGTTCTTTCCCTTAAGGACATTATGGTCATGGGTAGGACATTTAGCCTATAAAACAAATCTTCTCTAAACCGGCCTTTGGCTACTTCCTCCCTGAGGTTTTTGTTGCTTGCTGCTATAATCCTAACATCTACTATTATCCTCTCAGTTCCGCCAATTCTGGAAACTATCCCTTCTTCTAATACCCTAAGGAGTCTAGTCTGTAAGTCTAAGGCCATCTCTCCGATTTCATCTAAAAATATTGTTCCCCCATGGGCAAGTTCAAATTTTCCTATTTGGCCTGTTTTTTTTGCTCCAGTGAAGGCCCCTTCTTCATAACCAAAGAGTTCAGATTCTATTAAGGTCTTAGGGATGGCTGCAGTGTTGATAGCAATAAAGGGTTGATTTTTTCTATTGCTATAATTGTGAATAGATTGGGCAAATACTTCTTTACCAGTACCTGATTCCCCCATGATAAGGACGGTGGACTTTGAATCTGACACCTTCTTGGCAAAGTCTATAAGTTTTAGAAATTCTTCATTCCTAGAGATGATCTTATCAAAGTTATATATGGCTCTATTATGAAGTATATCATTAGCTAGTTTTCTTTCTTTTTTAATATCTTCAAAGATATATAGTATATCTAAGGCTTCTCCTTTTGATGAGGAAATGGGAAAAGCAGATAGGGAATAGCTCAACTTGTTTCTTCTACCATATACATATACTTCTTCTCTTACAATATTTATATTCTCTTGCAAGGCCTTCTTAACTAAACTAAATCCATCAAACAAGTTGGAAATAGGTTTTCCTTGCAGTTCTTCAGGCAAGTATCCAAACATGTCTAAAAACTTTAAGTTTACATCTTTAATTAGGCCATCTCCATCTGATATGGCTATACCAAGGGGAATGTTGTTAATTAGGTTTTTTACATAATCCCCATTGATCATTAAATCACCTCTATGATATCTCCTTCTTTAATAATTCCACCCTTGATCACTTTTGTAAAAATACCCTCCTTAGGCATTACGCATTTCCCTACTTTTTGAGATATGGCGCAACCTGTGTGGCATTCCTTACCAATTTGAGTTACTTCTTGAATAGTTTCTCCAATTCTAAGTCTAGTCCCTACAGGTAGTTCATATAAAACTATCCCCTCAGTAGTTATGTTTTCTGCAAATACCCCTGGGACTAAACCTTCAATCCCCTGATTTTCCATTTTATCAAAACTTTCTATTGCCAACAAGCTAACTTGTCTGTGCCAATTACCTGAATGGGCATCATTTTCTAATCCATAATCTTCTATAAATAGGCCAGATCCTATAGGCTCCTTAATGACTCCCTTCTTGTCTGATATGTTTATGGATAAGACCTTACCTTCTTTTCTCATATAATCACCTGACTTTCCACCTGTTTTTTTAACTAATCGTATACTATCAATTACCATATCCTTGTCTATAGCCTTACACATATCATATATGGTCAAACATGCCAAAGATACTGCTGTTAAGGCTTCCATTTCTATACCAGTTTTTCCAAGAGTCTTCACTTCAGCTTCTACTTCTATAGACTCAGGTAGAATATTAAACCTAATATCTGCTCCTGTTAAGAATATATTGTGGCACATGGGAATTAAATCACTGGTCTTTTTAGCAGCCATAATGCCTCCTATTTGAGCTACTGAAAGTACGTCCCCCTTTTCTATAAGACCATCTTTGATTCTATCTATAGTTTCACTTTTCATCTTGATCCTGCCCCTTGCTATGGCAGTTCTCTTAGTATCCGCCTTGTGACTAACTTCTACCATATGGGCCCTTCCTTCTTCGTTGAAATGTGTTAAACCCATTTCTAACCTCCTATTTGATTCATATTTCTACTAATGTATTTTCCCTCATCTAGGTTATGGGATTCTTCCTTCTTTTCTATAGAGTCTAGGATTAGTTTTTTCAGGTCTTGTCCACTTCTTAAAGCTGTTTTTATATCAACCTCTGCATTAGAATGAAGGCATAATTTTAACTTTCCTTGGGATGTTAACCTTATACGATTACAATGGGCACAGAATTTACAGGATATTGGATTGATTAGTCCAACCCTACCTTTTCCATTGGGCAACTTGTAGTAAGTTGCTGGAGAAGAGATATCTTCCTTGGGGATAGGGACTAGGTTTTTAACCTTATCCAGTACCAGACTTGTAGGAATAAACTTTTCCTTAGCCCAAGTAGCAGCTTGTCCAATGGGCATTAGCTCTATAAACCTAATGTCTATTTCTTCCTTCTCAGTTATTCCTACTAGGGATTCGATTTCATCATCATTAAATCCACCTATTAAAACAGTATTAATTTTAATGGGTTCTAGACCAAGCTTTTTTGCCTCTTCTATCCCTTGTAAAGTAGACTTTAAATCTCCACCTCTAGTTATGGCCTTATACTTTTCCTCATTTAAGGTGTCTAAACTGATATTAAGCCTATTAAGGCCTGCCTCTTTTAGGGCTCCTGCGTAATCCTTTAGTAAAGTACCATTAGTAGTCATAGCAAGCTCTTTAACCCCATCTAAGGAGGATAAGTTTTTTATTAGGCCTAGTATACCCTTCCTCACTAAAGGTTCTCCGCCGGTTAATCTAATCTTATCTATACCTAATTCAACAAATACCTTAGCTATCTCAAAGACTTCTTCCAAAGTAAGCATGTCATCATGGAGAAATTTATTGACTCCCTCCTCAGGCATGCAATACTTACATCTTAAGTTGCACCTATCTGTCAAGGATATTCTAAGATAATTTATTTTCCTTCCAAATGCATCTTTCATTCCTTCACCTATTTTCTAAATAATTATTATTTCCCCTGTTTCTCCAAACTTATATCCACCTAAGGCTTGAACCCTATCTTGGAATTCTTTGGACTTAAGAACCTGTATAAATTCGGCTATCATAGGCTCATCTAGTAGTTTCTCTGGTATAAGAAAGTCGTAATCTTCATAGGTAACATCAATAAAGTCTAAGTCCAAGGCCTTTGCAGCAGAGTAAATACCTAAGCCACAATCAGCAGTACCAGTTTTTACACCTGTAGCAACAGCCATATGGGTTGTCATTTCCCTCTCATAACCTTTAACCTTGTCTGGATTTATATTGTCTACCCTTAAGTGATAATCAAGTAGTATTCTGGTTCCAGCCCCTCTTTGCCTATTAATATATAGGATATCTTCTCTTGCTAAATCCTTAAAGTCTTTAATATTCTTAGGATTTCCTTTTCGCACTATAAAACCCTGTTGCCTTTTTACTCCTTTTATTAAGGCCATTTTTTCATTGGGAAAGTATTTTTTTACATAGCTAATATTGTATTCTCCCGTCTCTTCATCTAATAAGTGAATAGGAGCTATATGGCATTCTCCCCTTTTCATAGCCAGGATACCTCCCATACTGCCTACATGGCCAGAGCTTAAAGGCAGTATATCTCCTAATATATCCATAATAAGGTCGTGGCTTCCTATGGAAACAATAGATTTTTTTATTTCTGATAAGGGTTTCAATAATTCCACATCTATTAAGTCTCCTGCCTCTACCCCTTCTACATTTTGGGGAATTATAGCTATTCCATCAGCCTTTACTAGGGACATGGTAACTCCTGCCCCGCTGGATAAGGGAGTGGCTACTAATCTATCATTAACATAGCCAAGGTTAACCCTTACCAAATCCTTGTTTTTTAGAGATGATACTATTCTCTTTGATATGGTGGCTTGAATTAACTCTTCTTCCTTTTCCTTAAGGCCAATATATTTTTCTATTAAGGGTCTTACAAAATTATCAAATACCAGGTAGGCTGATACTGGGTATCCAGGTATGCCTATAACAGGCTTATCCTTTATTACACCTAAAATTGTTGGTTTACCTGGCTTCATAGCCACACCATGAATTACAACTTCACCTAGTTCTCTTATTAGCTTTACAGTATAATCAGTGGTTCCAGCTGAAGACCCTGCATTTATTAGGAGGATATCATTTTCTTCTACTCCCTTTAATATTGCATTTTTTAGTAGTTGGTAATCGTCCTTATGGGGAGGATACCTCTTAGGAAGACCACCAAGTTTAATTACAGATGCTTCAAAAACCCTAGAATTTGAATCTATTATCTTTCCTTCTTCTAGGTCCTTTACATCTTCAATTATCTCAGTTCCTGTTGGTAAAATCCCTATCCTAGGCTTTTTATATACTTTAACCCTCTCTATACCACCAGAAATTAAAGCTCCTATATCTATGGGTCTTATTTTATGTTTAGAAGGAATGATCATTTCTGTAGCTACTATATCTTCTCCGATTTGTCTAACATGTTGCCATGGGTGGGCAGATTTAAGGATTTGAACTTTTCCCTCTCCTAAATCTATTACATCCTCTATCATAATCACTGCATCATAGGGGTCTCTAATTGGATTTCCTGTATTTATATATATAAAGTCCTTATTTTCTTCTAAGGTCATTGGCTTAGTTTCTGTAGCCCCTAAAGTATCCCCTGCCCTTACTGCAATACCGTCCATGGCAGCAGCATTGTAGTTTGGGGAAGAAATTTTAGCTATAACAGCCTCAGCTGTAACCCTGTCTAAGGACTCAATAACCTTGACTTCTTCAACTTCTAACTTAATATTCAATCTATCAAAATATGTTTTTTTGGCCAAATCTACGTCAATATTATCTATATAGGTGCTTCTATCCATCTAATCATCTCCCAATATTTAGTTAATAACTGATAGTTAATAGTGAATATTTGTGGGTCAAGCTTTAGGATCAAGATCCTTCGCTCCACTCAGGATGACAATTTCACTATTAATTTATCACTCCCCCCTATTCACTCTTCACTTTGCACTAAAGTAAGTAAACTTCCCTTTCCTCTCCCTTATATATTCCTTCCTCATGGGATTCTATTACAATGTATCCCTGAGACTCCGACAATAGACTTATCATACCTGACTTACCAAAGCTAGGAGTTGCATAGAATATCCCATCCTCTTCCTTTAGTTTGACCAATTGGTAAGTTACCCTTCCAGGTGCTGAGGGAAAGTTGAAGTCCATTATGGCCTTAACCCTAGGAGCTATATCTTTTACCCCTAGTTTGTCCTTAATGAAATCTTCTATAAATGTTTTAAATACTATTATTGATGATACTGGATGGCCTGGTAATCCAAAGATTAGCTTGCCATTTCCTTCTCCCATTATTGTAGGCTTTCCTGGCTTGATGGATACTCCATGGACAAAGACTCCCCTTCCACCAAAGGAATCAATAACCTTGTGTGTAAAATCCTTAGTACCTACTGAGCTGCCTCCTGAAATCAAGACAATATCAGATAAGTCTAAGGCCCTTTCCACTTCTTGCCTAAGCAAATTATAATCATCCTTTATGATAACCTTATTTACAACCTCTCCACCTAACTTGTGGATCAGGCCAGCTAGGGCATAGGTATTTATATCCCTTATTTTTCCCATGGTAAGGTCTTCTTCTATATCAATTATTTCATCTCCAGTAGATATTATATAAAAGCTAGGCTTTTTATATACTTTTACTTTACCTATACCTAAGGCTGCCAAAACCCCCATTACCTCCGGAGTAATCCTCCTACCCTTTTCTAGAGCTAAAGCACCCTTTTTTATGTCGTCCCCCTTGTAGACAATGTTTTCTCCTTGAGATATAGGCTTATATATTAGCAGGATACTTTCATCCATTTTCTCAGTATTCTCTATCATTATCATGCTGTCAGCCCCATCTGGTATCATGCCACCTGTAGGGACATAGATAGCCTCTCCTGATTTAATGGCTTTATTTGCAAGCTCTCCCATCTTAACTTCTCCAATGATATTCAAGATACTTGGAATTGAATCACTGGCACCATGGGAATCTGATGATTTAATAGCATAGCCATCTACGGTAGACCGATTGAAGTCTGGCACATCAATATTAGAGTATATTTCTTCTCCTAAAACCCTATCTAATGAATTAAGGATATCAACTTCTTCAATTTCAAACTCATAGTCTCTTAAGTTTTCCTTCAATAGTCTTTTCCCCTCTTCCACCGATACTACCTTAAAAAAATCCATAATCTTACCACCTTTCTAAAAGACAGCTAACTTTCTATTATTGTAGCTTTAACCTTTCCATCTCCATATTTTTAACATCTATCAGTATTAAATCTCCATCTAATTCTTCATTAAATATTACCTTCAGTAGTAAATTCACCTGTAAAGATGCTGTTACCATGCAAGTCATAGGTAGATTGCCTAAGGATTCATCATCCCTCTTAAGGCCCCCATATATCCTATTAAATATCCTATTCTTGGGACTTGAAACAGCAACTTGACCATAGTATCCCCTTATGGCTCCATGTATTAGGGTTAGGTTCATCTTATCACATAGTTTTTCTAGCTTCAATCTACTATCTATAGAATCTAAGCAGTCTACAACTATATCTACCCCTTCTAACATCTCCACACTATTTTCATCTAATTCACAACTAAATACCCTTGCATCTACATTCCTATCTATGGATTTAGCCCTCCTAAAGCCTTCCTCAGCCTTGCTCAAGCCTAAATTATTTTCAGTAGAAAGTATCTGCCTATTTAAGTTAGATACTTCGAAAACATCCCTGTCTATTAGGTTAAAAGATTTAACACCTAATCTAACTAGGTTTTCTAAAACATAACCCCCTAGTCCACCCAGGCCAACTATGGCAACCCTTGTGTTATTGAGGATTGCTTGTTCTTCCTTTGTAATAGACGAATAATTCCTTACATATCTTCCCATATTACTTTTCACCCCAACTAATAATTATAATAATTATATCAAACTTATTGAGGAAAGAATAAATATTTTATTCAACTGGCAATAAAAGTAATAAAACTCAAATTCTAATAATTTGAGTTTCATCACATTTCAATTATCCTATGTCCAAGTCTCTTGCTTTGTTCTAAGTTGTGGGTAACAATAATTACGGTTCCATTAGTTTCTTCATTAAACTTCAGTATTTCCCTTTCTAGGATTTCAATAGCATCTGGGTCTATATTTGATGTTGGCTCATCTAAGAGCAATAGGTTAGGTTTAAATACTAAGGCCCTAGCCAAGGCAACTTTTTGTGATTCACCACCTGATAGTAAGTGGGCTTTCTTTTCAATCAAATCTTCTATTTCTAGTTTCTTAACTATATCTAGAACCTTTTTACTTCTACTTTCTTTATCTATCCCTCTAACCTTTAATGGATATTCAATATTTTCATATACGCTTCTTTTAAATAGGTAGGGTTTTTGAAATACTATAGTCATTTTATCAGCTATTTCTTTATTTAAGTTAAGTCCATTATATGTAATATTTCCTATATATTCCTTATCTAATCCTGCTATTATATTTAAAAGTGTTGTTTTACCACAGCCATTGGGCCCAGTTATTCCTGTAATCTTTCCCTTTTCTATGATTAGGCTCTCTATATCCAAGACCTTTCTATTACCATAATATTTCTCTAAATTATTTATCTTAATTTCCATACTAATCCTCCTGACTATAGGAATATATAATACTGTGTATTACAAAGGATATTAGAAGTAGTATTATTCCTAAGGCTATGGCCATGGGATAGTCCCCCATGGAATTCATCATGGATATTGTAGTAGTTATTACCCTTGTATAACCCTTAATATTTCCACCTACTATCATTACTGCTCCAACTTCGGATATGGCCCTTGAAAAGGCTGTTGCTATATTTACTAATATATCTATTTTTAATTCTCTAATGATTAAAATTATGGTATCCCATTTATTGGCTCCTAGGGTAAAGGCTACCTTTTCAATGACATCTCCCCTACTTTTAGTAAGGCCAAAGGTTAGTCCAAAAACTAAGGGGATTACCAGCAAGGTTTGGGCAATGATCATGGCTTTTTTCGTATAGAGTAAGTCTAAATAACCTAAAGGACCCCTTCTAGATAAGATTATGGCTACTACTAACCCAACTATTACTGAAGGTATGCTCATTAAAGTATATGTAATTCTACTAAAAAGTCTTTTGCCTTTAAATTTTTTAATTCCAAAATATACTCCTAGGGGAATTGAGATTAAAGATGCTAGAATTGTAGCTGATGTAGATACTATAATAGACAAAGAAACTATCAGTAATACTTCCCTGTCTAGAGAAATTAGAAGATTTATAGCTTCTTTGAATCCTTGTATTATGTAATCCATGGTTTCACCCCAATTCTAAGTAGTTTTCCATGACATATAGATAAAAGAAAAACACTCATTTCACTTCAGGATTTGATAGCTTCAACAACTCATTTAAAAATAGGGAACATACGAACACTTCGTTAAATGCCCATGTTCCCTATCAATTTTTAAATTTCCTTGGAAGCTATAGCAAATCCTTCAGAGGCATTCATACATTTTTTCTTTTTACCTAGATATATTAACTCTTCATTCTATTATTCTGCATTTGGTATAAATAAGGGTTGTCCATACTCCTCTACACCAAAGTCCTTAATCAAATCTTGGCCTCTTTTTGAAGTTATCCAGTTCATAAACTCTATGGCGCCTTCACCATTGATGTTAGTATTTTTATCTGGATTTACTGGAATTACCCCATATTGGTTAAATAGGTTTTCATCTCCTTCAATTATTATATCTAAATCCAATGTATCTCTCATACTTAAGTAAGTAGCCCTATCTGTAATGGTATAGCCTTGTTTTTCACTGGAAATTTTAAGTACATCTCCCATTCCTGCTCCTGCTTCTAGATACCAATCCCCTGCAGGTTCAATATTGGCAGCTTTCCAGATGCTTAATTCCTTTTTATGGGTACCTGAGTCGTCTCCTCTAGATACAAAGGTTACACCATTATTTGCTATTAGCTTTAGCCCTTCTAAAATATTATTTGGGTGGTCATTTTTTAGCTTTAGAGGGTCCTTTTCTGGTCCTACTAAGATGAAATCATTATACATTACATCTAGTCTTTCAGTACCATGGCCTTCCTCTACAAATTTAAGTTCGTCTGCCTTAGCATGAACCAAGAGTACATCTGCCTCTCCATCTCTACCCATTTGTAATGCCTTACCTGTTCCTACTGCAATAGTCTTTACTTCTATTCCAGTTTCCTCAGTAAAAATTGGAAGTAAAAAGTCTAATAGACCTGAGTCTTGAGTAGATGTTGTAGTTGACAAGATAATTGAACCTTTTGGTTCCTCTGGTGGAACTGGATCATTGGTTTCTTCTTGTACCACATCCTGATTTTGAGGAGTTTCTGTCTTAGGTGAACATGCTACTGTAGTGATGATTAGCAAGAGGGCAAGTAATAAAAGACTAATTCTTTTCATATTACCACTCTCCTTTTGGTTTTATAAATTTTTAGAGAAAAAAAAGACTGCCTAAAGGAAGGCTGCCTAAACATCTTCCTTTCCAATCACGGGAGGCAAAGAAATTTCTTCCTTCACCCATTGGCTTATACTTCATGACCAATGCAAGCCTTTGGTTTTAGAAGTTTAAGCTCGGAAAACTTGAATAGATATTCATTTTTTCTCCTCTTGCAAATCCTACTACTGTTATGTTTAACTCCCTAGCCAATTCTACAGAAAGGCTGGTAGGAGCAGACCTGGATATTATTACTGGTATACCTCTTTTAGCTACTTTTATTAGCATTTCAGAAGTTATTCTTC
>JAAYQJ010000192.1 GCA_012519355.1 Tissierellia bacterium
AACATTGGAGTAGGCTTGTTCGGTGGAGAAGGCTTTATTATGCAGAGATTAATAGGTGACGGTTTAGGATTTTTACATGCTGGAGGAACTATCATTGAAAAGCAGTTAAAACCAGGGGAAACTCTAAAACTAGACACAGGTTGCCTAGTAGCTATGACTAATACTGTGAACTACAATATAGAGATGGTAGGAGATATTAAATCTGCCCTATTTGGTGGAGAAGGGTTATTCTTAGCAACCTTGAGGGGGCCAGGAACAGTATGGCTACAATCCCTACCATTTAGCAGACTAGCTAATAGGATATTTGCAGCAGGTAAAAAAGGAAAATCCAGTGGGAAAGGCGAGGGAAGTCTTTTAGGTAATATAGGTATAGGAGATTTGTTTGGTGGGGACTAAAAGTGGAGGTTTTCAATATATTAAGCTAGATAATATGTGAAGAAATCAAGCCTTGATTATTTATTAATCAGGGCTTTTTTATGTAAATTAATTTATTTAGTTAAAAAATTATTTTGGTATTATTCTATTACCTCCATCATATATAGTAAAATAATAAAATTTTGGAGGTAAGCAAAGTGGCAAAATTCCTATCAGTACAAAGGCATGAGTTAAAATATCCTATAAACTTCTTACAATATACTAACCTATCTAATAGGTTGAAAAATGTATTACTGGAAGATAAGCACAATGGAACCATAGGTTACCCAATTCGTTCTGTATATTTTGATAGCTATTCTGATACTGACTTTTACGAAAAGCTAAGTGGTGTAGAGTATAGAAAAAAGATTAGGCTTAGAACCTATTCACCAGATTCACCTACAGTGAAATTAGAGATTAAAAGAAAGGTTGGAGATAGTCAAGAGAAGAAATCCTTAATAATTTCTAGAGAAGATGCAAAGGAGCTAATAAATTTGAATTATGATGTATTGAATAAGTATCAGTCAGAAATTGCATCTATGTTTTATAGGATAATGAAGTTTAATGGTCTTAGGCCAGTTGTACATGTTGAGTATAGGAGAAAAGCCTTTATACATCCAATGAACAACATAAGGATTACACTGGATAGTGACATAAAATCTAGCGAAACAGACTTTAACATCTTCAGTGATTCGCCAATTTTAGTACCTGTAGAGGATTATTATTTTGCCTTACTAGAAGTTAAATATAATACCTTTATATTCAAATGGATATCAGATTTGATTGGCTTATATGATCTTACCAGACTATCCTATAGCAAATACATGGTATCACGGGGGATCTTTGAAAGGTATATGGCTTAGAAAAAGGGGGGAGAGATTATGAAAGAGTTATTATACAATATGCTGCACGATAGCTCATCAATTGTAACACCAGTGGATGCTCTACAAAACATGGTAATAGCCCTAATTCTTGCTTCTGTAGTTTGCATCACATATAAGATTACCTATAGTGGAGTTGCCTATAGTAGAAAGTTTAATACGTCTTTAATGATGCTATCCTTGATTACTACTATGATTATGAATATTCTTGGAACCAGTTTGGCCTTATCACTAGGTATGGTAGGTGCCTTGTCTATAATCAGATTTAGGACTGCTATAAAGGACCCAAGGGATACTACCTATATATTCTGGGCCATTTCTATAGGAATGGGAACAGGGTCTACTAATTATTATATAGTAGTTATCGGAACCATATTTGTAGCAGTAATTAGTATTTTAGCCAGTTTTAGTTTTAAGAATGACGACTCCTATCTAGTTATAGTAAGGGGTACAAGGGAGAGTACTGAGGCAGTCAGGGCAGCCTTATTCTCTGCCTATAGGGCATGTAAGCTTAGGGCAGAAACTATAACAGATGAATATACGGAAGTAGTATATCAAATAAAGCTAAGGAACAAAAACCAAGTAATAGATTATGAAAACATAAAAAGCATAGAAGGGGTTTACTTTGTCAACATGGTATCTAGGGATGGAGAGACCTTAGGATGAAGAAATGGAGTAAATATATTTATTTTTCGATATTCCTACTTATCCTAATCTTTATTGTAAAAAATATTATAAATTATGAACCAAATGAAGACCTTAAGCATAAACCACTAAGTAATGGAAATTGTGATTGTCCCCAAGTTAATAATTTACCAGTTATAGTTATAGATACTAAAGGACAGAAAATAGAGGCCAATAAAGATTATGTTGAAACTACAATCAATGATAGAACTATGAATCTACATGATAAATCACCAAAATATTTAGCCAGCTTAAAGCTTTATGAACCTATAGATGGGCATACATGTGTCTGCCAAGAGGGGGTAGCTACTTTAGAATCAGATATATTAATCAATGTAAGGGGCCAGTCTTCCCTAATAAATCCTAAGAAGCAATACACTATTAACTTCAAGGATCAAAATGGGGAAGAAAACCATCTAGAGATATTGGGGCTTCCAAAACATGATAAGTGGGTATTGAATGCCTCCTACAGCGATAGAAGCTTAGTAAGGAATTATTTAGCATATAAAATGGCAGGTCAAGTAATGGAATATGCACCAAGGACTAGTTTTGTGGAAGTATACTTAAATGATAATTCAAGTAAGGAAATATCCTATGAAGAACATTATTTGGGGGTTTATCTTCTTACAGAGAAAATAGAAAGAGCTAAAGACAGGGTCAATATAAAAAAGAATGATGATAAATATAGTGATATTAGCTTTATTATCGCTAGAGATAAAATAAAAATTGATGATCCAATATTAAAGACCCATTGGAGTCAATTGGAAGATGACTATATAATCGATGAATATGGCAACATTCGTATGAGAACCGTTATTACGGTTACCTATCCAGGAGCTTCTTCTTTAACAAGAGAAGATGAGGAAAGGATAATCAATTACCTAAATGATTTTGAATATAGCTTAAAGTCAAATTATTTCAATGATAGGCGGAAAGGCTATAGAAAATATATTGATGTTGATTCCTTTGTAAATTTTGCTATGATAAATGAGATTTTCAAGAATCTTGATGGTGGTGATGTAAGCACATATTTTTACAAGGATATTGGTGGACTGATGAAAGCCGGGCCAGTATGGGATTTTGACTTAACCCTTGGGAATACACCCTATGAAAGTGCCAATGAGCCAACAGGCTTTCGGATGGTAAATACCCTATGGTTTGATAGGTTATTTCAGGATTCATACTTTGCTGATAGGTATAGGAAGGCACTCTATCCATATTATAGAAGGACTATATGGACTAATGAGAAGATAAATAAAATGATAGATGAAGCAGTTGAGGAATTAGGTCCTGCAATCAATAGAAATATCAAGAGATGGTATGTAAATTATACTGAAGAGGATTATTTTAAAGAAATAGAGGATATAAAGAAATTCTTTGAAAACCGACTTGCTTGGATGGATGAAAATATCCATCTAGTAAAAAGGATATTGGAAAACCCAGCAAAGTAGGAGTGAAATACATGTATATTCGAAGATTTTTGATAGTAATATTTTTGTTACTAGTGATTATAGTTTTTTCTTCTATCATCATATATCGGAATCATTCAAGAAATCTGGTTGCAAAAATAATGGATTACGATCTTAACCACATAGGGAGCATTGGAAGGATAAAAGATGGAAAGATTCAAATATTTAGAGATAATAGGTGGGAAGATTTACTGATAAAAGGGGTTCAAATCAACTCTTTTACACCTGGCTATGCTAGAAACAAAAGTAGTGTAAATAAATCAGATGTAAAGAAATGGTTAAAGCAAATATCTGAGATGAATGCAAATGTAATTACAATCCCAAGTATCCAGCCACCTTCATTCTATAATGCAATATTTGATTACAATTTAGAAGCTAAGGACCCTCTTTATATAATTCATGAAATACCCATTGATGAAAAAATTATACTGAAACATTTCGATGCATTTAATAAGGAAATTTATAACTCCATGAAAAAGGATATATCTAGAACCATAGATGTAGTTCATGGAAATGGTTTGATTTTTGATAATTCAAGGCATCATGCTGGTATATACTTAAAAGATATTTCAGCCTATGTTCTAGGATACATTATAGGGACTAATACAAATGCAGAACTTGTCACCCTTACTAATTTAAAGAATTCTCATAAAACAGATTATGATGGGATGTATTTTAGTGTTAGTAATGGGAAAGCCTTTGAGGTATTCATAGGAGAATTAATGGATTTTGCAGCAGGATATGAAATCGACAAATATAAGCAATTTAGTTTACTATCCTATGTATCTACCATGGAAACAGACCCAATAGACCATAAAAATGAGAGTAATGCCACTAGATATGCAAATATAAACCTAGAAAATATAATAGGCAAATCAGAATCTAAAATATTTGCTAGCTATGCAGTTCATCCAAATACCTATGATTTTTTTGATTATGAGGAAAGAGATGAATTAGTATTCTACAACTATTTGTTGGATATCAACAACCATCATTCCATTCCAGTTTTAGTCTCCGATATAGGTATCCCTTCTTCCAGAGGCATGTCTAAGGTAGATATTGATGAGGGCTTTAACAGGGGAAATGTCACGGAAATCCAGCAGGGAGAGCAAATAATCCAGTTATTAGACTATATTTATGAATCAGGTTGCATTGGGGCAGTAGTATATAGTTGGCAAGATGATTGGAGTAAAACAACAGCCTTTAACCTTATAGAAGACTATTCAGACCAAAGCTCTTCCACCTACTGGTATGATCCTCAGGCCAGCGATGAGAGTTTTGGACTGATGGCCTTTAGACCAAAGGGGAAGGAGTATGGGATTTCCATAGATGGTGATTTTAAGGACTGGGATTATTTTAACCCCATTTCTAAGGACTACGATATCAAAGTCACATCAGACACTTCATACCTCTATTTATATTTTAAAGAGGAAGGCCTATCATTAACCGATGACAAAATCTATATAGGCTTAGACATAACACCTATAAGTGGGTCTAGGTACTGGGAGGATAAGGTTGAATTCCCTATACCAGTAGACTTTATTTTAGAATTTGAAGGCTATAATCAATCGCGAATTGTTGTCCATGAACGATATAACTTATTTAATTATCTATGCAAATATTATTCAAATATAATTGAAAAACAAGAAAATCCGCCAGATATAAATAGCAATATATTTTCAGCTATATATCTATTAAATAGGAAACATTTCTACTTTAGAGATACTAATACAGTAGAACATCCAGTATACTACGAGACTGGCAGATTTGTTTATGGCAATGCTAACCCAAATAGCAGTGAATATAATTCTTTAGCTGATTTTAACAAAGAGGGGGATGCAATTGAAGTTAGGGTACCCTGGATGTTAATAAACGTAAAAAATCCCCTAAGAAAGTATGCACAAGGTGATTTTTATAGTAAGGGTTTAGATAGTCAAGTTTATATTAACCATATTGGCATATCCCTACATTACCAAGGAAAAAATGAAAGGTTTACTACAGAAAAGCTTACTTATAAAATACCAAGCTATAAACATATAGAATATGACCATATATTAAAAAAATCATATTATATCCTTAAGGATTATTGGAAGGACAATTAGCTTATGGGGGTGAGCCTGATGACTGTTTATGTAATATATATTACTTTTATTATCTTCGTAATTTTGCTAATTCTAATAGGCATATATTTTTTAACCTTGCTAAGGTATCATAAAGTTCAAAACAAAAAAGTAGCTGAAGTGGTTGATGAAATAAAAGATATGATGGAAAACCACCTTAGTTATGATGACTTAGGAAAAATTCCAAAGGAAGAACTGGAATATTTACAAAGAATAACATCCAATAAAATAGGCTTACAAGGATTCCTTATCTGTTATAAAAACCATATAGATAAGAAGGGTTTCAATGAAAAGTCTAGGGAATATGCAAATAAAATAGTAGACTATAAAAAAATATTAAACAATAGGATAGTTCGTAACAAGTATAGGCAAAGCTATATACTCTATCTACTAGCTGAATTTGGAATGAATACAGAAGAAGTAGAGGAATTTGCCCTTGGGTCATTAAAGAAAAACTCCATTTATGTTAGGAACAATGCCCTTAGGGTAATTCAA
>JAAYQJ010000193.1 GCA_012519355.1 Tissierellia bacterium
AGTCGTATATATTATCAAATTTACGTAAGCGAATATCATCGCTTACAACTATATATTCTGGTTGTTCTACATTTTTAATTGGCATTTCCTTCCCCCCAAAAATAAAAATTTCATACTTCGCAAAATTTTATTTTGGCTACTGGTGATATTAATATATTCTATACTTTTCTCCAAAATCCTTCTATTTCCAATATAATTATTAAAGACCATAGTAAAAATTATTACTATGGTCTTAGAAGTGAATCAAAATCTATCTCCCAATCACCTAAAAGTAAAGTTGTTGGTGATTCAAAATATATTGAAAACCTCTTTCCCGCATCTTCTTTATCTATGAAGACTTCTGTATATCCCGTATCCTCATTAAACCACATTCCATAGCCATCAAATCCCCTTATTCTTACATTATCTAATATTTCATCCTCTAATGAATTAGCCTTTAAGCTGATTATTACTTCATCTTCATCTCTTCTCACATCTATTATATTTATCACAATATCTCCTAGATTTAAAGTCTTATTTATACTTTCAATTTCCCCATCCTTTGGTGTTTGGATTCTAATTTTTTTTGTTTTCAAGTTTGGATAATAAACTTTCACATAGGGCAATACAAGTTTTAACCCTTCCCTATCTACTGTAGGGAAATAGAAGTCTGACATTAAGCTGCCAAAGGAAGTTGGTATTGTAGGATAAGTTTTATTTCCATCCTTGTCTATTAGGTACATGGTTTTCTCTATATTTAAAGTAGGGTTCCACACACTGGACATAAGGTTTTTCTCAAAGGGATAATCTACTAGGAATTTTTCCTCACTTCTGTTTAATAAACTGATCATAAGCTTATCTTCCAAAGGCTTTTTAATAGCCACAATACTAATTCCCTTATCCTCTGCATAAGGACCTAGTTGTAAAAAGTCTTCTACTTCTTTTGTCTTATCTAAGGCAAAAGAAATTTCTAAGTCCCCCAATATCAAGCCATAATTCCTATCTTCTCCTTATACTTCAAAATGATAGTTTCCCTGCCAAAAATATCCTCCACCTGCTCTATCCCATCCTTTAGGTGCAAGTATATTATTTTCCCCATCCTTTATCATGACTTCCTCACCATCAGTTAACTTATAATTACTTTCAAGGGTAACTGTTAGCTTCTTATCTAATTTAGATGCAGCTGTAATCCTAACAAAGACTCCACCTTCTTCATAATAAACTTCCTCTTGAAGTGCCAATACTATTCCTTCCTCTTTATCTACTAAAACATTATATCCTGGAACATACTGTAACATCTGTTTTATGGCAGCCTCTACCCTTTCTATCCCTATTATATTTATTGAAGCAATTATTATGGTTAATGAAGCTGCTACAGCTATTAAGGTCTTCTTTAATCTTGTATTTTTTAAATCCTCATGTTTCCTTCCCATTTCAAAGCCTGATTCTATATTTTCATCCAAATTTTCAGGAAGGGGAATACTATTTAACATATCCCTAAGCTTATCGGTCATATACACCCTCCTCTATTTTTAATTTCTCCAATGCCCTATAGTATTTGGTCTTAACAGTGCTTATAGGCATCTTAAGTTCTTCTGAAATAATTTCAAAGGTATATTCAAAATATATTTTTAGAACTATGATGTTCTTCTCATCAATGGATAAGGCTTTTAAATTATCCATGAACATATTTATACTTACTTTCTCCTCTGTTTCCAGTGCCTTTATACTTGAGAGGTCATCTAATAAGATGTTTTTATTTTTCCTAAGTAAATCTTTTGATTTATTTACTGCGATTTTTAAAAGCCATGATTTAAATTTAGTCTTATCCCTTATTTTGTCTTTTGAAATATAGGCCTGATAAGCTGTTTCTTGAACAATATCTAGAGCATCTGCCTCATTGTTTACATAGGTATATGCTATTCTATAGATATCAGCTTTGTATTGTTTGAATAGTATTTCAAATTCTTTTGTAGTTAGTTTGATTTTAAAGCACCCCCTAAAAACAAGTTTCTATATATAAGACGAATTAAGACAATAAAAAGTTTCAAATTAAATAATTTTTGTCAAATTTATTATACCAATAACTTGCTAAAAAAAGAGAATGGATGACAAACCATTCTCTTGAATAATTATATGTTTTCACACCTACCTGGATAATTCAATAATATCAGTGGCTACCTTATCGATGAACCTCCTATCATGCTCTACTAAGATCATGGTGGGAGAGTATTCTAAAATCATGTTCTCAATTTGTATTCTTGAAATTACATCTATATAGTTTAAGGGTTCATCCCAGATAAAAAGGTGGGCTTCTTCACATATGGACTTGGCTAGAAATATCTTTTTCTTTTGTCCCATGGAAAAGTTTTCTATGGGGATTTCAAATTGGCCTCTTGAAAATCCTAGTTTCCTTAATATAGTTAAAAATTTTGTTTTATCCAACCCCATTTCATTCATAAATTCATTTATATTTCCCTTAACATAATTGAATTTTTGTGGAACATAGGAAATGCTAATTCCCTTGGCTATTTCAAGCTTACCTTTCCAAGCAACTACTTCACCTAAGATAGCCTTTATGATGCTGGATTTGCCACTTCCATTATATCCTCTTAGTACTATACAATCTCCCTTTTCCACTGTAAATTGTATGGGTTTAAAAATATCTCTATCTTCATAAGCTATGGTAAAGTCTTCTGCATTAATATAGGGCTTTGCATGGTGGTCTAATACATTCATCTGTAATTTTTCTATAGGCTCTATATTTTTTAGAAGTTTTTTCTTCTCTTCTATAGCCTTTTCATATCTCTTTTCAATTACTTTAGACCTCTTCATCATCTTGGCTGCCATATGGCCAATATAGCCCCTATCAACGTGGCCATTACCAGTTTTACTTGTTTCTACCTTGTCAGACCATGAGGCCTTTTGCCTAGCAGACTCCCTTAATCTTCTGATTTCTTTTCTCAATTTTTCATTCTTTTCTAATTCATACTTGTCTTCTAAGTTCTTATTCTTTTGCCAGCTATCATAGTTTCCCCTTTGGAGGACTATCTTAGACTTCTCTATTGAAAGTACATGGTCTACTATACTATTAATAAATTCCCTATCATGGGATACAAGTATGAAGCCTTTTTTACTATTTAAATATTTTCCTACTACTTCCCTACCATGAC
>JAAYQJ010000031.1 GCA_012519355.1 Tissierellia bacterium
TCTATTATACACTATCTTTTGTAAGATTTACATATTTTTCTAGAAACTTTAATATATTTATTTAAGGATAATAAATTGACTTTGGCACTTTTATATAGTACACTAATAACATAATAAAATCATCTGTTTAAAAATTCAGTCAAAGACATATCTTATATGTCTTTAATTTAAAGAAGGGGGAAGTAAAATGAGGAGGAAAGTAATATTAATTATTCTATCTCTAGTTCTCGTTTTGGGAACATTAGCAGGTTGTGGTGCGAAGGAAACCTCAGGTGGCGATGATGGTGATGTAATTAAAATTGGTGTATTTGAACCTATGACTGGAGTCAACGCAGCAGGGGGAGAGATGACAGTTGAAGGTATAAAACTTGCCCATGAGAAAGTAAATACCGTATTAGGCAAGAAAATAGAGCTAGTTATTGCAGACAATAAATCAGACAAGGTAGAAGCAACTAATGCTGCTTCTAAACTCATAGACAAGGACAAGGTAGTAGCTATAATAGGTAGTTATGGTTCTTCCCTATCTATGGCTGCTGGAGACGTAGTTAAGGAAGCAAGGGTACCAGCTGTTGGTTGTTCACCTACTAACCCATTGGTTACCTTGAATAACGACTATTACTTCAGAGTATGTTTCATCGACCCATTCCAAGGAACAGTTATGGCAAACTATGCAGTTAATGAATTGGGAGCTAAGACTGCTGCCATAATCCAAGACGTTCAACAAGACTATTCTGTTGGCCTATCCGCATACTTTAAGGAAGCCTTCAAAAAATTAACTGGTTCTGAAGCTTCCATAGTGGGAGAGGCTTCATACAATACTGGAGACCAGGACTTCTCAGCCCAGTTAACTAATATCAAATCCTTAAATCCAGATGTTATTTTCGCACCAGGTAACTATGGTGAATCAGCATTACTTATTAAACAGGCTAGGGATTTAGGTATTACTACCCCAATCCTTGGTGGAGATACTTGGGAGTCTCCAGAGTTCTTAGAAATCGGTGGTTCAGCAGTAGAAGGTATTGTTTACAGTACCCACTTTACATCCGAAGCACCAGTTACTGAAGCATCAGAAACTTTCTTAGAGGAATACAAGGCTAAATACGGTAAGGATGCTAATGCCTTTGCAGCCTTAGGATATGATGCCTATATGGTTATTATAGAAGCTATTGAAAAAGCAGGTTCTGCAGACCCAGTAGCTATTAGGGATAAGATTGCTGAAACTAGTAACTTTGTTGGAGCAACTGGAATCATTACCCTAGATGAAAATGGAGACGCTGTTAAGTCAGCAGTTATTAATAAAGTAGAAAATGGAGAGTTCGTATACCTAACTACTGTGGATCCTGTTAATTAACCTATATATTGGAGGAGTTAATTATGAATTTGAGCATACAAGAGTTCCTACAACATATGACTAATGGTATTTCATTAGGGAGTCTATATGCTCTAATTGCCATTGGATATACTATGGTTTATGGGATATTGAGGCTGATTAACTTTGCCCATGGAGATATATTTATGCTGGGAACATATCTAACCTTTTATGGGATAATATTTACTCCAATACCTTGGTATATAATATTTATCCTTGCACCAGCCCTTACTGGACTCTTGGGCCTTATTTTGGAAAAATTGGCTTATAGGCCCTTAAGGGAGTCTCCAAGGATTACAGTTTTAATATCAGCCATAGGTGCATCCTTTTTACTACAAAATTTAGGTATATTAGTATTTGGGGGAAGGCCTAAGGCCTTCCCAACTCCTACCATTTTAGAAACGGTATTAAAGATTGGGGGAGTTTCCGTCGCAATAGTAAACTTTGTAATTCCTATAGTTACTGTTATCCTACTAATAGGCTTAAACTATTTTATCCAAAAAACAAAAACTGGAATGGCAATGAGAGCGTTATCTAAGGACTATGAAACTGCCAGTCTTATGGGGATTGATATTAATGGTATAATATCCATCACATTTTTCATAGGCTCATTTTTAGCTGCCATGGGTGGTATTATGTGGGGAGTTAAATATCCTCAGCTTATGCCCCATATGGGTGTTTTACCTGGACTTAAATGTTTTATTGCAGCAGTTATTGGTGGAATTGGTAATATTACCGGTGCAGTACTAGGAGGATTTATCCTAGGCTTGGGAGAAATCCTTATTATTGCATTTTTACCTACTCTTACAGGTTATAGAGATGCCTTTGCCTTTATATTATTGATTATCATACTCCTATTTAAACCTACAGGTTTAATGGGAGAAAAAGTTGCGGAGAAGGTGTAGCCTATGAAGAAGAACGGATTGTGGTTAAAGATAGGAATATTAGTAGTGGCTTTAATAGGACTATTTGTGATAAATCTCTATTTAGATAGTTATAAGGTAAAGGTAATTAATCTTTGTGCTATTTATGTAATTTTAGGTTTGAGTATGAACTTAATCAATGGTTTTACAGGATTATTCTCTTTGGGACATGCTGGTTTCATGGCCATAGGAGCCTATACTGTAGCCATACTTACAATGCCTTTGGAAGCAAAGACCATGAACTACTATATGAAACCTATGGTGCCATTTCTTTTAAACCTTAACCTGCCATTTATCTTTGCTTTACTTATAGGTGGATTAATGGCAGCCTTGTTTGGTTTTTTAATTGGGGCACCTGTATTAAAGCTTACAGATGACTATTTGGCCATTGCAACCCTAGGTTTTTCTGAGATTATAAGGATTGTATTTATAAACCTTCAAAGTATTACCAATGGGTCTTTGGGATTAAAGGCCATACCCCAGATGACCAATGAGTTTATTGCAGGCAAATTAGGATTGGCTTCCAGGACAAATCTCTTGTGGGCTTGGGGCATAGCTATCCTTACCATTATATTTATGCAGTTCTTGATGAAGGGAAGCTATGGTAAGGCCTTTAAGGCTATAAGGGAGGATGAAATTGCAGCTAGGTCCATGGGGATAAATTTGTTTAAACATAAGGTTATGAGTTTTACTATAGGTTCCTTTTTAGCAGGTATTGGTGGTGGACTATTAGCTGTACATCTAGGTACTATTGACCCTGCTTTATTTAAATTCGCCCTGACTTTCAATATCCTACTAATTGTAGTATTGGGGGGGATGGGGAATATCTACGGTACAGTAATTTCTGCCATAGTCATCACTGTAGCCATGGAAGCCTTAAGATTCTTAGATGGATCAATGAATTTTGGTTTCTTTACTACACCAGCCCTGCCTGGTCTAAGGATGGTTGTATTCTCCTTAGCTTTAATGGTTGTAGTTATATTTAAGCGAGATGGCTTTATCAAGGAAACCCTGGAGAAAGTGAGGGGAAGATATGCTAAAAATCAATAATATGACTATGAGATTTGGTGGTGTAGTAGCAGTAAATGAGCTTTCCATGGAAATTGAAAAGGGACAGATTGTAGGTCTTATAGGCCCCAATGGGGCAGGGAAGACTACCGTATTTAATGTGGTCACTGGAGTATATAAGCCTACAGATGGAGAAGTCCTCTATGGAGAAAAGCTAGAGAAGATTTCTCATCTCCCTCCTGACCAGATAGCAAAACTAGGTATATGCCGTACCTTTCAAAATATTAGGTTGTTTAAGGAGTTATCAGTATTTGACAATGTCTTTATAGGAAGCCACTTGAGGCTTAAGTCTGGCTTGTTTTCCTCTGTATTTAGGATTCCAACCTATACTAAGGAAGAAAAAGTCATGATAGAAAAGGCTGAGTACCTACTTCACAAGGTAGGCCTATATGAGGAGAGGGAAGAAAAGGCCTTTTCACTACCCTATGGTATGCAGAGGAGGCTTGAAATAGCTAGGGCCTTGGCTACAAGCCCAAAGCTACTTTTATTGGATGAACCTGCAGCTGGGATGAATCCTCAAGAGACCCAAGACCTAATGGAGTTTATCCATAATATTAAGGATGAATTCGATTTAACCATATTTTTAATTGAACACCATATGGAAGTAGTTATGGGAATTTGTGAAAATATTTTTGTACTAGACCATGGAAATCTAATAGCCCAAGGTAACCCACAGGAGATCCAGTCTGATGAAAGGGTTATTGAGGCTTATTTGGGGGTGGAATAATGCTTAAGGTGACGAATTTACATGTTAGTTATGGTGGTATCAAGGCCTTAAGAGGTATTAATATCAATATTGAAGAGAATAAAATTGTTACCTTAATAGGCGCCAATGGTGCAGGTAAGTCTTCCACCCTAAGGGCTATTATGAATCTGGTAAAGAAGGATGAAGGAAAAGTAGAGTATGATGGTGAAGATTTGACTAACCTAAAGACCATGGAGATAGTTAAAAAGGGCATTGCCTTATCTCCTGAAGGTAGGAGGGTTTTTGCCAATTTAACTGTAGAGGAAAACCTGATTCTAGGGGCATATACTAGGGAGGACAGGGGAGAAATAAGTAAAGATATGGAAAAGGTATATGCTCTGTTCCCCCGACTAAAGGAAAGATCTTGGCAAAAGGCTGGTACCCTTTCAGGGGGAGAGCAGCAGATGCTTGCTGTAGCTAGGGCCTTGATGGTAAGGCCAAAGGTCCTAATGTTAGATGAGCCTTCCTTAGGTTTAGCTCCTCTTTTGGTTAAGGATATTTTTGAAATCATAAAGGAAATCCATAGGCAAGGTAATACCATCCTCCTAGTTGAACAAAATGCAAAGAAGGCCTTGGAGATTGCAGACTATGGTTATGTACTGGAAACTGGTGAATTAGTCCTAGAAGGGCCAGGAGAGGAACTTTTGAATAATGAAAAGGTTAAGGAGGCATATCTTGGCGAAGCCAAATAAACAATGGACAAAGACCCTTCGATAGTAAGGCTCATTCTGCTAGGCTCAGGGTGACAGCATTAGGAAGACATTCTATGTCATTCTGAACGCAGTGAAGAATCTAATGACTCTAAAGCATAACTCAATAAACTGTGAACTTTTCTCACGTTAGTAAGATCCTTCGTAAGTAATACTTATATTGCAAGACTCAGCTGGCACTTTGTATTAGTTTATCCTGCCCCGCCTCAGGATTACATATGTGCCATTCTGGGCATCAGCGAAGAATCTTATAAAATAAAAATGGTAAATCCTTCAAGTGATTTACCATTTTTTTATTTGTAATCATAATGTAACTTAATTCATGTCCATCTTAGTGTATAATATAGTTGAAACAATGTACAATTGTGAAAGCCAAGGACTAGGGTCAAAAAGGACCCAAAAGTTTGACCATAATAATTGTCAATTGTGAATTGTGCATTGTCAATTGGTTAAGGGGGTTGGTTATATGAAAAAGCTTGTATCTTTGACTTTGATAGTTTTAATGATTTTTAGTGCTACTTTGTCCCTTGCTTCCTTTGATGAAAAGGTTTCCAGTCATTGGTCTAAGGATTATATTGATAAGGAGTTTGTAGCCTATTACTTCCCTTATTTAGCAAAGGATAGCTTTGATAGGTTTGACCCAACTGCAGCTTTTGATGAAAAGGACTTTTCCTTATCTTTAGCTTCTCTTTCAATGGACTTTGATATGGAACTTACCTTTGACGATATATTGTTTTCAAAAGACCTAACCAGAAGGGAAGCAGTTAATATTATTGGGAAAAAGCTTATTGAAGATCCAACACTTAAATATGAAGAAAAAGAAATTCCCTTCCAAGATATTAATACTATGGACGAAGAAAGCATAGAATTATTAAGAGTACTATATAGTTTGGGTATTATTTACGGGGTATCAGAGACAAGTTTTGCTCCAGATAAGATTTTGACCCAAAGTGAAGCCATAATAATTCTACAAAGATTGAAAGGAGTTTGGGAAGGGATGAGGGAGGTAGTTTTCAATATTAAAGGTATAATCCAAAGCTACAATAATCAAGAAGCAATAGTAGTCAAGGAAGAAGGAGATAAGCTTCTAGTAACTATTACTAAAGAATTCCCTACACCAGGATATGCTATGGATATTAACAGGATATTTAGGGGAAAAGGTGAATATAAGATACAATTAGATATTGTACCACCAAAGGCAGATTCTATATTACCTCAAGTAATTACTTACAAAACAATGACTATAGAAATAGATAAGGAACAATTAATACAAGGACCACCATATGTATTTACAGTGGAAGACAAAGGGCAACTTATTAGGTAGTTGCCTTTTAGCTTTTCATTAATAAACTAGTAGATGACAAATTCCGACAAATTTGGTAGAATATTAGTTGATATTATCTACTAGGATGTGGTTCGATGAGATTAGACAATAGGATCAATGAAAGGGTTAATCCAAAAAAAGAAGCATTAATTATAGCAATTATTTATTTAGTTATAGGATCAATGGTAACAGCTTTTTATGATATTAAGTTTTTTATTGTAATAAGCACTGTAGTCATATATTTTATGATATATGATAGGGTAAAAAGGATAAAAAATATAATTAATTTTGTTGCGGAAAGTTTAGAAGAACTTTCAGCCACTACACAGGGCTTAGTAGATACACAAGAAAAATTGGAAATGGAGCAAATGTTAACTGAAAACATTATTAACAATTCTTCCTTGGTAATATTCACTTGGGATTTAGATTATAAAATCCTAAGCTTTAACCCCTATAGTGAAAGGGTTACAGGATATAAAGAGGAGGAGGTTATTGGAAAATCATGGATTGACTTATTCTTATATGATGATGAAAAGCCTAAGGTTGATGGTTTGGTTAGATATTTAAAAACCGGAAAGCCTTTAAAAA
Source organism: Tissierellia bacterium (assembly GCA_012519355.1). Lineage (GTDB taxonomy): Bacteria > Bacillota > Clostridia > Tissierellales > Tissierellaceae > JAAYFT01. The sequence continues at coordinate 6,728 of JAAYQJ010000031.1, forward strand.
ACACAGTAGGTGATGTTTGGAAAACTAAGCACGGAAGAGACCTTGAGCTAATATGGACAGATTCTCCTGTACTTGATGAGAATAATAATCTTGTTAAGATTATTTCCATTGGGTCTGATATAACTGACCAGAAAAACCTAGTTAAAAGACTGAATAAGATAGCCTATTATGATGGTTTAACAGGCCTTCCAAATAGGATCCTACTTGAAAAGGAAGCAACAAGGATACTTGATGAGGCAAAGTCCAATGATGAAAAATTAGCTTTTCTTTATATAGATATAGATAATTTTAAACAGATTAATGATACTTTGGGCCATAATGCAGGTGACAAGCTCTTGGTCCATATAAGTGAATTACTTAAATCAGATAAGGAAAACATATATTATCTTTCAAAACTAGGAGAAGATGAATTTTCTATTATCTTAAATAATGTAAATAGTCAAGAGGATGTAACCAAGAGGGCAGATAAGATATTGGATATGATTAGGCAACCTTGGTGTACAGATAACCATGAGTTCCATATTTCTGCCAGTATAGGTATATCCATGTTTCCCGATGATGGAGATAATTTTGCTGATTTGATGAAATATGGTAATATGGCAATGTACCATATAAAGCAAAAGGGTAAGAATGACTACTACTTTTATCATGATGATTTAGGCAAAAAGATATCCTTTAATACCTTTATTATTAACCAAATTAAAAGGGCCATAGATGAGGAGCAATTTAAGCTTCAATACCAACCGATTATAAGTTTAAAAACAGGAGAGCTTTATGGCTTTGAATCCTTGCTAAGGTGGCATCATCCTAAGAGGGGATATATCTCTCCTATGGAGTATATACCCCTAATAGAGGAAACAGGTCAAATCATAGATGTTACATCATATATACTAAGAAAGGCAATTAAGCAGAAAAAACTTTGGCAGGACAAGGGTTTTACAGGATTTCAGCTAGGAGTTAACCTATCCAATAAATCTCTTATGAAATGTGGAATAGATAAGGAATTAGAAGAGATATTAGATGAATATGATATTAATCCTAGGGAGTTTGTTTTGGAGGTTACTGAAACGGCCTTTGTTGATAATGTAAATTATTGTATAGACTCCCTCTTAGGTCTACAGAAGCTAGGGCTTAAAATGGCCTTAGATGATTTTGGTACTGGCTATTCTTCCTTAGCCCAGTTAAGGTGTCTACCAATAAATTACTTAAAGATAGACAGGATGTTTACTAACAATATTACAAATAGTCGTGAAGATGAATTACTAGTTAAGACTATTATAGATTTATCCCACAATATGGGCCTACATGTAGTTGCAGAAGGTGTGGAGACTAAGGAGCAGAGAGATAAGTTACGTGATTTAGGATGTGATTTTGGTCAAGGGTTTTACTTTGCCAAGCCCTTAGACCCTATTGATGTTGAATCTATTTTCTTTAATAAGGTGAAAAGTAATGTCTAAAAGAGTTGGATTAGTACATTCAGCAGCTATGATATCTATTTTAACCCTCTTATCTAAAGGTTTAGGTTTTCTTAGGGAAATCATGATAGCCAATAGGTATGGGTCTGGCATGGAGACAGATACTTATTTTGTTGCCATGACTGGTACAGTTATTATTATGGGGACTTTAGGAGCTGCTTTAAATACTACCTTGATACCTATATTTACTGAAATAGGGCAAAAGTATGGTAAAAGGGGCAAGTTAAAATACTTTAATAATGTTATTAATATTGTACTAGCCATTACCTTAATAATTGTAGCCCTTGGCCTTGTTTTTTCTCCCATAATTATTAAAATCTTGGCCAAGGACTTTGAAGGTGAACAGTTTCAATTAGCTGTTAAACTACATAGGATAGGTATGCCCATAGCCATATTCCTTGGGCTTACTTATGTCTTTTCAGGCCTTTTACATAGCAGCCAAATATTTGGTCCACCTGCTATTTCTGGCTTCCCCTATAATTTTGTATTTCTAGGATATTTAATATTCTTTAGCAAGGAGGCCGATATTGTTACATTAATGGTGGTATCAGTAATAGCTGCTTTTTTCCAATTTTTGATCCTGGTACCTGCAACTAAGCATATGGGTTATAAGTACCGGTTAGGTTTTAACCTGGATGATAGGTATTTACAAAAGGCCTTGACACTTGTTTTTCCAGTCCTTATTGGTTCAGCAGTCCAGCAGATAAATGTCATTATAGATAAGACCCTTGCCTCTGGTCTAGTGGTGGGAAGCATATCAGCCTTAAACTATGCTTCCAAGATTAACGAGGTGGTTATAGCTGTATTTATAATGGCCATAACTACTGTAATATTTCCTATGTTATCTGAAGCCTTTGCAAGGGATAATATAGGAGAGGTGAAAAATATCTTAGGCCAGGGTATCAATATAATTCTCATAATTACAGTACCTGCAACTATAGGTTTAATCTTGTTAGGGGAACCTCTAGTATATTTATTTTTCCAAAGAAATGCCTTTGATGAAGTAGCTACTTATATGACAAGTCAGGCCTTGATTTTTTACTCATTAGGCCTTGTAGGCTCATCCCTAAGGCTTATGCTCAATAAGGTCTACTATTCTTTCCAAGATACAAAGACCCCCATGGTCAATGGGATGGTAGCAGTAGTAGTGAATTTAGTATTTAACTTAATTCTGATAAAGCCTATGGGGCATAGGGGGCTTGCTTTAGCTACCAGTATCTCAGCTACTGTGACCACTATTATCCTATTCATAAGCCTAAGAAAAAAAATAGGCCCTATAGGGCTGACAAGGTATTTGTTATGCTTTGTAAAGACCTTAGCTGCTTCTTTAGTTATGGGTCTAGTAGTATTTTTAATCTATTATAAATTAGGAGCCTTGTTACCAGCTATTAAGTTGGTTCAAATAATAGTATTACTAGCTTCAGTAGCCCTAGGGGCCCTAGTATATTTTGCTTTATGTATAGTCTTTAGGGTGAA
>JAAYQJ010000194.1 GCA_012519355.1 Tissierellia bacterium
GATTGTTTTTGTTTTTAAGAAGTACTATGGCTAGTAAAACAGCTGATAGTGCTGCCAAAAGAATGAGGGATAATTTGTACGACCATATTCAAAGACTTCCCTATGAGTACCATGTAAAAGCAGAAACCGGTGACCTTATACAAAGGTGTACATCTGACGTGGATACAATTAGAAGGTTTTTATCTATTCAGTTGGTGGAGGTTTCTGGTTCCATATTTATGTTGATATTTATACTTACAATTATCTTTAGTATAAATATCAAAATGGCCACAGTATCCATTTTAGTATTGCCCTTTACCTTCTTATTTGCCTATATATTTTTTACTAAGGTAAAAAAATCCTTTGAGGCATCTGATGAGGCTGAAGCTAAGATGACTACAACCTTGCAGGAAAACCTAACTGGCATAAGAGTAGTAAAGGCTTTTTCCAGACAAAAATTTGAAGTGGATAAGTTTGATGAGAAAAACAAAGATTATCAGATATTAACCTACAAATTAATAAAGGAATTGGCTATTTATTGGGGAATTTCTGATTTCTTAAGTATGACTCAAGTAGGTTCTGTAGTTATTTTCGGTGGAATCCTAACCTATAGGGGAGAATTGTCCCTAGGCTCCTATGTTGCCTTTATTAGCTATATCAACATGTTAGTTTGGCCTGTAAGGCAATTGGGAAGGATGTTAACTGATATGGGTAAGACTTTTGTTTCCTTGGGGAGGATTGATGAAATCCTTAAGGAACCCATAGAAGTATTATTTGAAAATATGGATAAGCCTGAAATAAAAGGCAATATTGAGTTTAACAATGTTACCTTCCAATATGAAAAGGATAAACCAGTTTTATCTGATATATCTTTCAAGGTAAAAGCTGGAGAAACTGTGGCTTTAATTGGGCCTACAGGATCAGGTAAATCTTCTTTAGTTCATTTGTTGCCCAGGTTATATGAATATAATAAGGGGTCTATAAAAATAGATGGCATAGAATTAAATACTATTGATAAGGGTTGGATTAGAAAAAATGTTGGCTTAGTTCTTCAAGAACCCTTCCTCTATGCTAAAACTATCAAAGAAAATATTAAGTTAGCAAATCCTTCTTTAAAGGATGAAAAAGTAATTAATGCAGCTAAAGTAGCTTCAATTCATGAGGATATTAAATCCTTTGAAAAAGGATATGAAACCTTAGTTGGAGAACGTGGGGTTTCATTATCAGGTGGGCAAAAACAGAGAATGGCTATAGCAAGGACCATAATCAATGACTGTCCCATTGTTATTTTCGATGATTCCTTATCAGCTGTAGATACAGAAACGGATATCTCCATTAGGAAGGCCCTAAAGAATAGAAAAAATAAGGCCACCACTATAATTATCTCCCATAGAATCTCAACAGTAGCTGAAGCAGATCAAATACTTGTCATAGATAAGGGAAAAATTGTTCAAAGAGGCAGCCATGATGAATTAATTAGTCAAGAAGGATTATATAAGCGAGTGTATAATATTCAAAGTTCATTAGATGATGAAATGATTTCCTAGGAGGTGTAACACATGCAGGATAGTCCTAATAAGGAAAAAATTGAGCTTAATGTATGGAAAAATTTCTTTATATATTTAAAACCATATAAGGGCTTGTTCCTTATCTTAACAACCATTATGATAATATTGGGAATTTTAGATGCTATCTTTCCCCTTTTAACAAAATATGCCATAGACAATTTTGTTGAAAAGAGAAATATAAGTGGCTTGGGAAGGTTTGGAATTGTATATTTTCTAGCTGTTGTTGCTTTATCTGTTACGGTCTATTATTTTATTGAAATTGCTGGTAAGTTGGAAACCAAGATGGCCTATGATATTAGAAAAAAGGGCTTTGAAAAACTTCAAGTCTTATCCTTATCATATTATGATGATAAGGCTGTAGGATGGCTAATGGCTAGAATGACATCAGATATAACTAGGTTATCTGAGACCATTTCTTGGTCCCTAGTAGATTTAGCATGGGGCTTTACTATGATGCTGGCTGTGACAATAGCCATGATTAGGTTAAATTATAAGCTAGCCTTAATAACCCTATCTGTAATTCCCCTTGTAGCAGTAATAAGTTTTTATTTTCAAAGGAAGATATTGAAGGCCCAAAGAGTTGTGAGAAAGCTAAACTCAAAGATAACTGCTGCTTATAATGAAGATATACAAGGGGCAAAAACTACTAAAACCTTAGTTAGGGAAGAAATAAACCTAAGTGAGTTCTCTGAAATTACATCTTCCATGAGGGACTCCTCCATTAGGGCAACTATTATTTCTTCCATCTACCTACCAATAATACTTACCCTAGCCAGTATAGGAACTGGATTGGCACTAAATTTTGGTGGTCAGGGAGTTTTACTAAATACAATTTCCTTTGGAACCTTAGTAGCCTTTATATCCTATACAAGTCAATTTTATGAGCCTATACGACAAATAGCTGTAATATTTGCTGAACTCCAAGGTGCACAGGCTTCTGCTGAAAGGGTCTTTTCATTGTTAAATGAAGAACCAGACATACTAGATACTAAAGAAGTGGTAGAAAAATATGGAGACTTGTTAAATCCTAAAAAGGAACTTTGGCCTGAAATAAAGGGAGGAGTAGAGTTCAAAAATGTAACCTTCTCATATAAAACTGGGGAAACCGTCCTTGAGAATTTTAATTTAAAAGTAGAGCCTGGTGAAACAATAGCCTTAGTAGGAGAAACTGGTTCCGGTAAATCTACCATAGTAAATCTTTTCTGTAGATTTTATGAACCAACTAGTGGTGAAATACTAATCGATGGAATAAATTACAAGGATATGCCCCAAAACTGGATCCACGAAAACCTTGGCTATGTATTGCAATCTCCACACCTATTCAGTGGTACAATAAGGGATAATATTAGGTATGGAAACCTTGATGCCACAGATGAGGATATTATAAATGCTGCAAAGCTGGTAAATGCCCATGGATTTATTATGGAAACTGAGAAAGGTTACGATACTGAAGTAGGAGAAGGTGGTGGCCTATTATCCACTGGCCAAAAACAGCTAATATCCTTTGCAAGGGCAATAGTTAGAAACCCAAGGCTATTCGTACTAGATGAAGCTACTTCCTCCATAGATACAGAAACTGAGAAAATAATCCAAGATGCCATAAATAAAGTACTAGAAGGTAGAACTTCATTTGTAATAGCCCATAGGCTATCTACCATTAGAAATGCCCATAGGATACTAGTTATTAGAGATGGTAAGATAGTTGAGTCAGGAAGCCACAGGGAATTAATCCAACAAAAAGGATATTATTATAACCTATATACTAATCAATTTATTGAAGAAAGAAGTATGGATGTATTGGGATAATACAGGGGAAAATCCACCAAAGGGCTAACTTGACAAAAATATACCAATATTGTATATTTGAATATAATGAAATTTTATAATGTTTTTTTGACCTATAATAGAAAGCTTAGCCAGGAGGTGTATTATGACCAACAAAATTGAAATATCCAATAAGACAAAGGAAGCTGTTTTAAAGCTTCAGCAAACAGAAATAACGGAACATGCCATATACATGAATTTATCCAAAAGAGTTAAGAAGCAATCTGATAAGGAAATACTCCAGCGTATTGCAAAAGAAGAAAAAATGCATAGTGAGCTTTGGAGTAAATACACTAATAAAAGCCTTAAACCTCAAAAATTTAAAGTTTTCATATATTCTTTAATGAGTATAATTTTTGGATATACCTTTGTAATTAAGATTATGGAAAAAGGAGAAGGAGTATCCCAAGAAATGTATGAAGAACTGGCAAAAGAAATTCCTGTAGCTAGTAAGGTTTATCTGGAAGAACAAGAACATGAGCATGCCCTAATAGAAATGCTTGATGAGGACCGTTTACAATATGTTGGCTCTATGGTTTTAGGCTTGAATGATGCTTTGGTTGAGTTAACAGGTACTTTGGCAGGCTTAAGCTTTGCCTTACAAAACAACAAGCTTGTTGCCCTATCTGGTTTGATAACTGGAATATCAGCAACCTTATCAATGGCATCATCTGAATACCTATCAGCAAGGTCTGAAGGCAATACTAATGCTAAGAAGTCTGCTCTATATACTGGAATCATGTATATATTTGCAGTAATCCTATTAGTATTACCCTATTTAACCTTTCCATCTAAGGAATATTTATATGCCTTAGGAACCATGCTGTTAATAGTTGTATTGATAATCTTAATATTTACCTATTATATATCTGTTGCAAAGGATTTACCTTTCAAAAAGAGATTTGTTGAAATGGCTACCATAAGCCTTTCAGTAGCGGCCTTATCCTTTGTAATCGGTATATTAGTTAAAAAATTCTTAGGTATCGATATTTAATGGGATGACTATCATCCCATTTTTTAAATTCTTTACTTATTTCTCCCCTTAATTTAGCCTTATCTTTATAGTTTTCTATATCCATTATCCTCTTTACCCTAGTTGGTTTTTCTGTAAATATTACAATCCTATGGCCTAAGGCTATAGCTTCATCTATATCATGGGTAACCATAATACATGTTTTCCTATCCTTTTCCCTTAAATTTATAAAAAAATCCATGAGTATCTTCTTTTGGTTTATATCTAAGGATTTAAAAGGCTCATCCATGATAATAAGCTTGGCTGGATATATAAATGCCCTTAAAATATTTATTCTCTGTCTCATTCCACCACTAAGTTCCTTTGGATAATAATGTTTATATTCTTCTAAATTAACTAGTTCTAGATATTTATCTATGGTCTCTAATGCCTTATTTTTATCCATCTCCCCCTTTAGAACTAACTCTAAATTTTCCTTAACACTTTTCCATGGAATGAGCCTATCCTCTTGAAATATATAGGATTTCTCATCTTCAAAGCCAATTATCTCCCCTGAGTCCTTAGCTGTAAGGTCAGCCAAAATATTTAGCAAGCTTGTCTTACCGCAACCAGAAGGACCTAAAATACATGTTGTCTTTTCTTCAGGAAATTCTAAGGAAATATTATCCAATACCTTTAATTCTCCATAGGACTTAGATATCTTTTCGATTTTATACATAAGACTAATCCTTTCATTAAATATTCATATAATTTCCCTATGGCAAGTATAATGATAATCCAAGCAAATACGCCAGAGGTATTCAAATATATTTTCTGAAGCTGAAGATTGGTCCCTATGGCATACCTAGGCTGTGATAATACTTCCCCTGCTATTACCATCTTCAGATTTATACCCATGGCTGAGGATAGGATATTGCTTAAGCCTATAAAAATACTTGGTAGGTAGATTTCCTTAATTATATTCATCCTATTTACATTGTAGACCTTTGCCATTTCTAAAACCTTGTTATCTATATTTAACATGGACTTCAATATTGTTTCATATAGTATGGGAAAGACCATAATAAATCCTACGAATAAGGGGACAATTTCATTGTTCAACCAAATGAGTGCCAATATTATAATGGCGATAGTAGGTGTTGAGCTTAGAAAATTCACAAATGGGACCATTAAATTATATATGAACTTTGAAAATCTGGACAAAACTCCCATGACAATAGCTATAGATAAGGAAATAATAAAACCAAATAGGCTCCTGAGTATAGAATAGCCTATGATATTGAAAAAGTTTGGATTACTGATAATCTTACCTAAACCATTTACTGTACTAGTAATTGTAGGTAATATAATATCATTATCTATGATTCTAGATATAATAATCCAAAAGATTATAATTAAAAGCTTTGAAGAAAGAGATATTTCCCTATCTCTTAAAGTAGATTTCTTCATTGGGAACTTGCCCCCCTATAAATTCTGGATCAAAATCCACTATGGCTTCATAATAAGCCTTATACTCATCTATGGTATCCTCAATATTAAAGGTTTCTACATTATTCCACCTAATTCCTTTCTCAATGGTTTCCTTCATTACACTAATCTCTAAGCTCTCAGCATATTCCCCTAATTCCTTTGGCTTTTCTTTTGCCCATTTTCTGCTTTCTTCATAGGCCCTAATAAATTTTTCTACAAAATCCAAATTGTTTTCAATTAAATCTTCTTTGATAATTAAAGTAGCTTGGGGATATCCCATTTTAGTATTAGTTGCTTTTCCCCATTCTTCATTTAAATCAAGTATTATCTTTGCATCTTCATTTTTCATCATAACTGTTGTCAACAAGGGTTCAGCAAAGACAGCTAAATCTGTCTTGCCACTTAAAAAGATAGGTGCAACTTCTGATGCTGCATTTAAATAATTGAAGTTTATATTCTTATCTGGGTCTATGCCGTTCTTGGTTAGAACTAATCTAAATACCAAATCAGGTGTTAATCCTTGACCGAAGGTATAGATTTCCCTTCCCATTAAGTCATCAAATTCTTGTATATCCTCTGTACCTACAAGGTAAAAAGACCCCCAAATAGAAGTTCCAAGGATTCTATATGGTAATCCCTTATTATAGGCCAGGGCAGCTAAGTTAGATGGTACTATTGCTATATCTGCTTCTTCCTGCAATATTTTTGTAACCAACAAGTCTGGAGATTTTCCCATTTCATATTCAATATTAATATTTTCATCTATAAGTGGGTTTTCTATGGCTAATTTTGCTACTGTTAAGGCAGGAGTACCATCTTGATAGCAGAACTTTATTGTTTTCTGATTATCTATTATAGTTGCAGTCTTATTACAGCCTACAAGGGAAATCAATAAAATTATAATAAATACAAAAATTATATACTTTTTCATTTAAGCCTTCCTCCCATCAAAGGCCTCTAAACACAGATATCTTTGCTTAGAGGCCTATTCAAAAATTACCAATCTCTTTGATTTGTATGAAGTAATCTATGGGAACGATGAGATAGTGGTTTCCCTAGGAAATCTTCATAACATTTTATTATTGATGGATTTTCATGGGAAAATCTTAGCTCACTTATTTTATCTAAACCATATAATACTTTTCCTCTTTCACCTGCTAATTCCTTACCATCTTCAATTGGTTGTCCTCCACCGCCTGCACAACCACCTGGACATGCCATTATCTCTACAAAATCATAATGGGCCCTGCCAGACCTAATGGCTTCAATTAGTCTCCTAGTATTTCCTAATCCACTGGCTATTGCTACTTTAAGTTTGGAGCCTGCTAAATCAAAGGTGGCTTCTCTCCATCCTTCTTCTCCCCTTACATCTTTAAAGGCGTCTGGGTCAGGGTTTTCACCATTGACTAGATAGTAGGCAGATCTTAAGGCTGCTTCCATTACCCCACCAGTAACTCCAAATATTACAGCAGCTCCAGTACTTACTCCTAATGGCATATCGAATTCTTCTTCCTCTAATGCCTTAACGTTTATATTGTCTGCCCTAATCATTCTAGCAATTTCTCTAGTTGTTAAAACAACGTCTACATCTCGTCCTGTGCCAGCATCGTTCATAACTGGTAGGGCAGCTTCATACTTTTTAGCTGTACAAGGCATGATGGATACATTGAATATTCTAGTTGGGTCTACATTTAACAACTGGGCATAGTAGGTTTTTGATATGGCTCCAAACATCTGTTGAGGTGATTTTGCAGTTGATAGTTGTTCTACCATATCTGGATATTGGGATTTAACAAATCTTACCCAACCAGGACAGCAGGAGGTAAACATTGGCCAATTATGTTTTTTCCTATTCTTCAATCTCTCTAGAAATTCACTACCTTCCTCCATTATGGTTAAATCAGCAGAGAAGTTGGTGTCAAATATATAATCGAATCCCATCTTTCTTAAGGCTGCAACTAGCCTATTAACAGTAGCAAATTCCCTGTCCAGTCCCAGTTCTTCTCCCCAGGCTGCCCTTACAGCAGGGGCTATTTGTACAACGGTAATTACATCCTTTTTAGCGAGAGCTTCGAAGACTAGGTCTGTGTCATCCCTTTCTCTTAATGCAGCTACAGGACAGTGGGTAATACATTGGCCACATAGAGCACAATCTGCTTCCTCAATTCTTCTGTTATTAGAAACGTCAACATTAGTCCTAGAACCTGTTTTAGATAAGTCCCAAACATGTAGGTCTTGAACCTTGTCACAGACTTGAATACATCTCATACATTTAATACATTTTTCATAATTCCTAACTAGTGGGAAGTCTTCAGTCCATTTGGCATGGGACAATTCTATTTCATAAGGTATATCTATAATGCCAA